>JAYVNY010000039.1:0-15206 GCA_043758205.1 Akkermansia sp. | reverse complement strand
TTCCGGTTTTTCCTGACTCTTTCGCTCTGGCCCCGCAGGGCGCCGGCTTCCCTCGTTCGTGTCCGGTGTTATCCCGGTCACCAGCTCCTATTCGAGCATCCGCGCCGCGCTCGCGCGCGGGCCAAGCCCATGATGTCGTGCCGGACTTGGGGAGCGGCCGGCGCACGGCCAAGGCTGGGGCGGAAGCTCAGCGTTCGATGTGCAAGGTTCAAAGTTCCCCCGCTGAACGACGGGGCTTCATCACTCCCTCGGCCGGGCCGGTGGGTGGAAAATATTTTTCGCTGGTACGCGCGCCCGCTCTTGCTACAACCCCGGCATGTCGTCGCAGTTAAATCTCCTGCCGGAAGGGTCGTCGCGGCCCACGTCCTCCGCGCGCCCGCGCTGCGAGTTGCTGCACGGGGATTGCCTGGAGCTGATGCGCGCGCGGCCGGAGGCGTCGGTGGATGTGGTCATCACGTCGCCGCCTTACAATCTGGGAATCAAATACGGGAAATACGATGACACGAAGGCGCGCGGGGAATTCCTGGCGTGGACGGTGGAGTGGTGCACGGAGGTGAAGCGGTTGCTGCGCGAGGACGGCTCGTTTTTCCTGAACGTGGGTTCCGCGCCGAGCAATCCGATGTTCCCGCATGAGGTGGTGCTGGCGTTGCGGGAGCTGTTCGTGTTGCAGAACACGTTTCATTGGATCAAGTCCATCACGGTGGCGACGCGGGCGGGGGAGGAGATTTCGGCGGGGCATTTCAAGCCGATCAATTCGCAGCGGTTCGTCACGGATTGTCACGAGTATGTGTTCCATCTCACGAAGCGCGGGGAGGTGCCGCTGGAGCGGCTGGCCGTGGGCGTGGCCTACGCGGACAAGAGTAACATCGCGCGCTGGGGCCACACGGAGGGGCGGGACAAACGGTGCCGTGGGAACAACTGGTTCGTGCCGTATGAGACGATCAAGAGCCGGGATAAGCAGCGCCCGCATCCGGCGACGTTCCCGGTGCGGCTGGCGGAGATGTGCATCCAGTTGCACGGGCGGAACGGGGAGTTGAGCGTGCTGGACCCGTTCCTGGGCATCGGCAACGCGGCGGTGGCGGCGCAGGCGTGCGGGGTGAAGGAGTTTATCGGGACGGAGATTGATGAGGAGTATTTGAAGGTGGCGCGGGAGCGGGTGGGGGCACAGTGTGCCGCCGGTCTGTAACTGCCGGGACAAGGTCTCTTCGGATGATTACGAACACGAGACTGGAAAGTCTCGTTCACTGCCGGCTGGAAAGCCGGCGCTACGTCGTAACGCCGACATTCTTGTCGGCAGGTTGCGAGGCTTTCCAGCCTCGTCGTTCATCGGGCGCCGATGGCGCTACTTTCGACGCACCGTGCGCGAGGCACGCGGATTTCCGCTTTTCTTCCCGCGCGGTTTGGCAATCATGCGCGCTCGTTTTTAAGAATTTGAACTTATGAAAATCGTCCTCGCTTACTCCGGCGGCCTCGACACCTCGGTGCTGCTTTCCTGGATCAAAGACACCTACGGCAACGCCGAGATGATCTGCTTCTGCGCGAACATCGGGCAGGAGGATGAATTGAAGGGCTTGAACGCGAAGGCGAAGAAGACGGGGGCGTCGAAGATTTACATTGATGACCTCCAGGACGAATTCGCCCGCGACTTCATTTATCCGATGCTGCGCGCGGGGGCGATTTATGAGGGGCAATACTTCCTCGGCACTTCGATTGCGCGGCCGCTCATCGCTAAGCGCATGGTCGAGATCGCCAAGGCCGAGAAGGCCGACGCCATCGCCCACGGTGCGACGGGCAAGGGCAACGATCAGGTGCGCTTCGAATTGACGGCGGCGGCGCTCGCGCCGGAATTGCAAATCATCGCCCCGTGGCGCGACGAGCGGTACCGCAAGGATTTCCCCGGACGGCAGGCGATGATTGATTACTGCGCGGCGAAGGGAATCCCGGTGCAGGCTTCTGCGAAGAAGCCGTATTCGATGGACCGCAATCTCCTGCACATCTCCTACGAGGCCGGCATTCTCGAAGACCCGTGGTATGACAGCTTCGACCCGAAGAACAACCGCGACTACTTCACCACGCTCTCCGTGCTGCCCGAAGACGCGCCGGACAAGGCGGAGTTTGTCGAACTGGATTTCGTGAAGGGCGACTGCGTGGCGGTGAACGGAAAAAAACTTTCACCGCTCGCCGTGATGAAGTTCCTCAACAAGCTCGGCGGCAAACACGGCGTCGGCCGCGTGGACATGGTCGAGAACCGTTTCGTCGGCATGAAGAGCCGCGGGGTTTATGAGACGCCCGGCGGTAGCATCCTGCACTACGCGCATCGCCAGATGGAGAGCCTCACGATGGACCGCGAGGTCATGCATCAGCGCGATGCCTTGATCCCGAAGTATGCCGAACTGGTCTATAACGGCTTCTGGTATGCGCCCGAGCGTCTCGCGCTTCAGGCCTACGTCGAGGAGAGCCAGAAGAACGTTACCGGCACCGTGCGCGTGAAGTTGTACAAAGGCGGCCTCTACGTGGCGGGCCGCAAGAGCAAGTTCAGCATGTACAACCCGCACATCGCCACGATGGAAGCGGACCCGACCAAGGCCTACAACCAAGACGACGCGACGGGTTTCATCCGCCTGAACGGCCTGCGCCTGCGCGTGAACTCGACGGTGAATGGCGCGAAGAATCTGAAGGCGCTGTAAGGACTTCGGCAACGCTTTCATGCAGCGTATTCACCATGCGCTGCGTTTCTTTTTTTGTCATGCAGTAGGGCGGCATCAGCACGATGACGTTGCCGATGGGGCGGGTGAGGACGCCGCGTTTGGCCATCGCCTCGCAGACGCGGAGGCCCGCGCGTTCACGCAGGGCGAAAGGCTCGCGCGTGCGCCAGTCGCGGACGAGTTCCACGCCGGCGATCAGGCCGACTTGGCGGATGTCGCCGACTTGCGGCAGCGACCAGAGGCTTTTCAATTCTTTACCCAGCACGCGCTGCAACTCGGCGCGCGCGCGGACAGACTTCTCGGTGCGGAGCAATTCCAGACTCGCCAGTCCGGCCGCCGCGCCGAGTTGGTTGCCGGTGTAGCTGTGACCGTGGAAAAAAGTTTTGAACTCGTCGTAGTTGCCAAGGAAAGCGTCGAAGACTTCCTGCGTGGTGAGTGTGGCGGCCATTGGGAGGTAACCGCCGGTCAATCCCTTCGCGAGGCAGAGGTAATCCACCGGGATGCCGACGCGCGTGGTGGCGAAAAGTTTTGTCTGCTCCGGTGCGCGCAGGATTGGCGCGAGCGTTTCGTCGGTGATGTGGCAGGTCACGCCGGTGCGGCCGAAGCCGGTCATCACTTCGTCGGCGATGAGTTGCGCGCCGTGGGCGCGCGCGAGGTCGGTGACTTGTTTCAGCCAACCGCTCGGTTGCGGAATCATGCCCGCCGCGCCTTGCATCAGCGGCTCGAAGACGAACGCGGCGTAAGGATCGCCACGCTTCTTCTGGGCGGTGAATTTCTGCTCCACCTTCTGCACGCACTCCCATCCGCATTTGCGATACTTCCGCGCGTCCTCGCGCTCAGGCTTCGCGCGATTGAACGGGCAGCGGTAGCAGTAGGGCGACATGACCTGGTCGGACCTGAACAGCAGCCCGCCGTAGCTTTTGTGGAACAGGTCAATGTGGCCGAGGCTCACCGCGCCCACGGTGTCGCCGTGATACGCGCCTTCGAGCGAGAGGAACTTCGGCTTCTTCAATCCGCGTGCGCGCTTGGCGAACTGGTAGGCGAGCTTGAGCGCGACTTCGAGCGCGGTGGAGCCGTCGTCGCTGAAGAAGACTTTTTGCAAACGCGCAACGCGCAACGCGGAGCGGGGAGCATCCGCATGTTTCGCGTTCCTCGTTCCGCGTTCGGCGCTGGCCTTCACCAATTCTGCTGCCAGCAAACTCGCCGGTTCATTCGCGAATCCAAGTGCGGACGAGTGCGCGATCTTCTTCAACTGCTTCGCCAACGCCGCGTTCAGCTTCGGATGATTGTGCCCGTGGAGGTTGGTCCAGATGGACGAGTTGGCGTCGAGATACTCGCGGCCCTTCACGTCGCGCAGCACCGCGCCGTCGCCAGACGCGATCACAATCGGCTCGCGCGCCAGCCAGTCCTTCATCTGCGTGAAGGGATGCCAGACGTGGCGGTGATCAAGTTCGGCCAGCTTATGCACGCGGGAGATTTAGCGCAAAGACGCGACGACGCGGAGAGAAATTGTTTGCCGGAGCGCGGACCGCCGAGTCCGCGTGTTCATGTTCGTTCCGCCAGAAGCCGCGCGTTGGTCGGTGATGATCGCGCGGACTCAGCGGTCCGCGCTCCGAGGGTGGTCGCAGTTCAGTGCGCCCGCCAATTCACGCACATCCTCGGCGGTGTGCGTGGCAGTCAATGTCACGCGCAAACGAGCGGCACCGCGCGCCACCGTTGGGTAGCGAATGGCGGGGATGAAGAAACCTTTTTCGCGCAAGCTTGCCGCCAATCTCACGGCCTCCGTTTCTGCACCGACGAGCAGTGGGATGATGGCGCTCTGCACCACGGGAGGTTGCCAGCGTTCGCCGACCAGCGCGTTCTTCAACTGATCGATCAGCGACCACAAACGCACGCGGCGCACTTCGCCCTCGGTGGTTTGCACCAGTTCAATCCCCGCGCGCGCCGCCGCCGCCGCCGCTGGCACGGGCGCAGTGGAGAAAATGAAACTGCGCGCACGATTCACGAGCACGTCCACGAGCGCGCCTGTGCCGCAGACGTAGCCGCCGCTCGCGCCGAGTGCCTTGCCGAGCGTGCCCATTTGAATCTCGATGCGGGATGAAACTTCATGCGCGGCGGCAAGTCCTCGGCCCTGCACGCCGAACAAGCCGGTGGCGTGCGCCTCATCAACCATCAGCCAAGCGCCATAACGATCTTTCAACTCCACGATGTCGCGAAGCGGCGCGAGATGGCCATCCATCGAGAAGACGCTTTCCGTGACCACCAGCACGCGTGCAACGCGCCCTTGGACATTGGACTTTGGACCTTGGACTTCGCGTGCCCACTTCAGCTTGTCTTCCAAGTCAGCGCAGTCGTTGTGCGCGAAGATGCGGAGCTTCGCGCCACTGAGCCGCGCGGCGTCCACGATGGAGGCGTGGACGAGCTTGTCCAAAATGATTACGTCGTCCTTGCCAACCAACGCGCCGATGGTGCCGAGCGCGGCGGCGTAGCCAGTCGAGAAGGTCAGCGCGGCTTCCGTCTTTTTGAACGCAGCGAGTGCTTCTTCCAGGTCATGATACGGCGCGAGCGAGCCGCAGATGAGCCGTGACGCGCCTGCACCCGCGCCAAATTTTTTCACGGCTTTGATCGCCGCCTCGGTGAGTTCAGGGTGGTTCGCCAACCCTAGGTAGTCGTTCGAGGAAAAATTTAGCAACTCGCGCTCACCAATTACGACGCGCGCTCCTTGCGGCGAATCGACGCGGCGCAGTTCGCGAAGCAAGCCGGCATTGCGAATCCCTGCCAATTCGCCGCGCAGTTCTGAATCGAAGGCCGACATCAACGCGAGTCTTGGGGATTCAAGTCCACGGCGCAATGCGGCTGTCGAGTGTGAAGACCTGGCCGGAAATATTTTGCGTGGTGGCCAGGAAGGCGATGAAGCGCGCGACTTCCTCGACGGAGTTGATGCGTCCGAGCGCGTTCGCCTCCGCAAATCCGGCGAGCTGTTCGGCGCTCAAGTCCGCAGTCATCTTGGTCGGCAGCACGCCGGGGAAAATCGTGTTCACGCGCACGTTGCGGGAGCCAAGTTCCTTCGCCAGAGATTGCGTGAGTCCGACGAGGCCGGCTTTCGCCGCTACATAACTCGACTGGCCGGCCCGGCCTCCCCGGGCGGCGAAGCTGGAGATGTTGATGATGTGACCGTCACGCTGACGCATCATCTGGCGCGCGACGGCGCGGGCGCAGCGGAACGCGCCATTGAGGTTCACGTCCAGCACGCGTTCCCAATTGTCGTCGCTGAGTTGTGCGAGCGAGGCGTCGGCGGTCACGCCCGCATTGTTGATCAGCAGGTCAATGCGTTGAAAGCGTTCGACGGTGGTGACGATGGCCTGATCAATTTGCACGGCGTTCGTCACGTCGAGCGGGACGGGAACAATCTGCGGATGGGATGAGGGAACCGGCGTGCGTGCGCCGGCGACGACATGCCAGCCGTGCGCGACGAATTCGCTGATCAGCGGGCGGCCCAGTCCGCCGTTCGCCCCGGTGATGAGGGCGACCTTGGTGGCGGGGTTGGGATTCATGCGTGTCGTTGTCGTGCGCGGAAATTTCTAACGCAAAGGCGCAAAGGCGCAAAGGCGCAAAGAGGGGGAGCGACGGACGATGGAAAATGGCTGGGGAGTTCGAGAACACGAGGCTGAAAGCCTCGCCACCTGCCGGCTGGAAAGCCGGCGCTACGTAACGCCGACATTCTTGTCGGCAGGTTCCGAGGCTTTCAGCCTCGTTGTTCACACCCACTTTCCGCGTACCATCGAGGCGGTCACCTCGCCGCGATGATTCAGCACTGCCTGATACGCATCACGCGTCTTGCCGCGCGGTAGGACGACGAGATCGGCGCACGAGCCGGGGGCGAGGCGACCCAGTTCGGTGGGGCGGCCAATGGCGCGGGCGGCGTTGACGGTGGTCATGGCGAGGATGCGCTGCGGTTTGAGCGCGGGGAAATTTTCCGCGAGACGGCGCATCTCTGTGAAGAGGTTGAGTGACGCCTTCTCCTTCCGCTTGGCCGGCATGGTCGCGAGGCTGTCGGTGCCGAGGCAGATGTTCACGCCAGTTTTGATCAGTTCGTGGAGCGGAAATTTTTGATGGCCGAAGAACGCGTGACTGCCGGGGCAATGCACCACGGACGCGCCTGCGAGCGCGAGCAGCGCGGCGTCGCCGGGCGCGAGGTAGTTCGCGTGGACGGCGAGGAAGTGCGGTGAGAGCACGCCGTGGCGCGCGAGGCAGGCGACGGGCGAGCCGTGGCCGCAGTCGCTCATGTCGCGCTGCGGCCGCAGCCAGTCGTGCATCGAGCCGCGGCCGACTTGGAACATTTCAAACTCATCCTCGGACTCGGCGACGTGGGTGGTGAGAAGCCAGCCGCGTTCGCGCGCGGCGACGGCGGCGGCGCGGAGCAATTCCGGCGACGTGGAATACGGCGCGTGCGGCGAGAGTCCGGGCGCTTCTCCGGGGAGCGCGTCGAGCTTCGCCACGGCGGCGTCCACCATCTGCCGCGCGGTCTGGCGGCTGCGGACGGAGAGCAGTTCAAGACACGACACGACGCGCAATGGCGTGGCGGGCACGACATCAGTGAGCAGTTCCGGCACGGCCTCGATGTCCACGACGGTGGTAGTGCCGCTGTGCAAAAGCTGGCGCGCGCCGTCGAGCCACGACAGCGCGTACTCCGTGTAGCTCCAGCCGGACTTGAGCGCGACGATGGCTTTGATCCAGTCGGAGAAATGGCGCGTGGGGCGGAGCTGCCCGGCCATGTGGGTGTAGTCGAGATGGCAGTGGGCGTTGATGAGTCCGGGGAGCAGGATTGCGTGGCCGAGTTCCACCACGTCGGCGGACTCCGCGCCGTGCAGTTCGGAAAATTTCCCGACCGCCTCGATGTGTCCGCCGCGCACGAGCACCGCGCCGTCATCAATCGGCGGCGCGCAGACCGGGAGGACGGTGCGGGCGCGGAGCAGCATTTGCGTCGAGAGACGAAGGACGAGAGTCGAGAGCCTGCGGAAGATCGCCCTCGACCTTCGGCCCTCGTCTCTCGACCGACTAGACGGCGGCGTCCTGGCGGCGGCGTTTGCCGCGCGCGGCCTCGCTGTGGTTGCGGGCCTTGAACTTGTTGTGCCGTTTGCGGATTTGCTGCTCGACCTTTTTCATTGCGAGGTCAATCGCGGCATAGAGGTCCACTTCCCAGTCTTCCGCGTAGAGATCGGGACCGGCCACATCGAGGCGCACGGAGCATTTGAAGCGCTTGTCAGTCGTCTTGGCGGTGTCGGTTTCCAGCGTGATGCGGGCGCTGATGGCCCGGTGGTCGAGGTGTTCCAGTTTGTCGAGCTTGGCGAGGATGTGGTCTTCGATGGCTTTCGTCAGGGTGACGTTGTGCGCCGACATGATCAATTTCATGGACGTAAGGTGACGGGTGCCATGTGCAAAATCCAGTCCGGTTTAATTGTGTGTGGCAAAAAAGAAATGTTCCAAAATCACGCGCGCGCAAATCCTACTTTTCATTCTGCGTCGCGCCGTGTCATCTCTCCCGCGCATGATCCATCCAACGGCGGTCGTTCACAAAAAGGCGAAGCTCGGCGCGCATGTCAGCGTGGGTCCATACGCGGTCATTGACGAGCATGTGGTGCTCGGCGCGGACTGCATCGTGGGCGCGCACGCTTACCTCACCGGCCACACCACGGCAGGCGCGAAGAATCATTTCTTCGCCGGCTCGGTCATCGGCGAGGCACCGCAGGACTTGAAGTATCGCGGTGAGCCGACGCGCCTGCGCATCGGCGATCAAAATGTTTTCCGTGAGCACGTCACCGCGCATCGTTCAAACAACACGCGCGAGGACACGGTAATTGGCTCGAACAATCTGTTCATGGCGCACTCGCACATCGGCCACAATTCACACCTCGGCGACCACATCATCATCGCGAATGGCGCGCTGCTGGGCGGACACGTCAGCGTGGCCGACCGCGTGTTCATCTCGGGCAATTGTCTCCTGCACCAGTTCGTGCGCGTGGGCACGCTGGCGATGATGCAGGGCGGCTCGGGCATCAGCCAGGATCTGCCGCCCTTCACGGTGGCGCGCGGGGACAACGGGATCTGCGGCTTGAATGTCGTGGGCCTGCGCCGCGCCGGAGTGACGGCGGAGCAACGGCGCGATTTGAAGCGGCTCTACCTCGTGCTCTTCCGCGGCGGGCGGAAGCTGCGCGAGGCCGTCGAGGAGGCGCGCGAGGAATTCAAGAGCGACGCCGACCGCGTTATGCTCGACTTCGTGGCCGCCTCGCGCCGCGGCATCTGTTCAGACACGGGCTTCGTGGCGGACGCGGACGAAGAGTAAAGGCCGGCTGCACTGCCGCCTTTCCAACGACCCTCGGGCGCGCTTAGCCTCGCGCGCGTCATGCAAAAATATTTTCTGCTCACGCGCCGCTTCCTCGCGCTGGGTTTCGGCGCGGTGCTGCTGGTCAGTTGCGGCAAAAATGATTCAGCCCCCGCTGGCGGCCCGGCACAAAGCACGCCGCTCCCCGAGCCGCCCTACGTTGCCAAATGCGAACCGGGCGTGCGCGGCGGACGCCTGGTTATCGCGCAGCTTGGTGATCCGAAAACCTTCAACCCCATCACGGCCAACGAAACTTCCTCGACCGATGTGCTGCTCCGCATGTTCGCCGGGTTGACCGCCGTGGACGTGCCGACGCAGACCTTCACGCCCGCGCTCGCCGAGTCCTGGACGGTCGGCACGGACAACAAGACGTGGACTTTCAAACTGCGGAAAAATCTCCGCTGGAGCGACGGCCAACCCCTCACGGCGGACGACGTGGTCTTCACCTACAACGAACTGATCTACAGCACCAACTGGGTGAGCGTGGTGCGCGATGCCGTGCAGATCGACGGCAAGGATTTTGCCGTCTCGAAAATTGATGACCTCACCGTGCAAATCGTGACGCCGGACATCTACGCGCCGTTCCTCCAGTTCGCCGGGGCCGGCGTGCCGATCATGCCGAAGCACAAATTGCTGGGCGCGGTGGCGCAAAAGAATTTCCCCTCGGCCTACGGCGTGAACGCGAAGCCGGAGGATGTCGTCGGCAGCGGGCCGTATCGCCTGAAGCAGTTCAAGTCGGGCGAGCTCACCGTGCTGGAGCGCAACCCGTTTTACTTCGCCGTGGATTCCAAAGGCACGCGCCTGCCCTACATTGATGAACTTATCTTCACTTCCACGCCGGATCAGAACGCGCAGAGCCTGCGCTTCCTCGCCGGACAGTCGGACATTTTGGAGTTTGTGCGCCCCGAAGAAATCGACCGCTTCAAAGGCGAAGCGGCGAAGGGAAAATTTCAACTGCTCGACATCGGCCTCGCCAGCGAGCGCGACTACATCTGCTTCAACCAGAACACGAACGTGAATCCGAAGACGGGCAAGCCCTACCTCGATCTGATTAAGCAGAAGTGGTTTCTCAACACGAAGTTTCGTCAGGCGGTTTCGTTCGCCATTGATCGTCCGGCGATCATTCGCGCCGCGCTCTCCGGTTATGGGGAGCCGAATTACAATTATGCGACGCCCGGTTCGCACTGGTTGAACACCAACATCACCACCTACCTCTTCAACCCTGAGAAAGCGCGCGCGCTGCTCAAAGAGATCGGCATGATGGATCGCAACAACGACGGCATCGTGGAAGATAGCGAGGGGCATCCCGTCGAATTCGTGATGATCTCAAACACCGGTAACACGCGGCGCGAGAAGTCGTCGGTCATCATCCAGCAGGATCTCAAGAAGATCGGCATCAACCTGGTGTGGCGGCCCGTGGACTTCAACACACTGGTGGACAAGACGAGCAACTCCTTCGACTTCGATTGCTTCTCGCTCGGCTGGGGCGGCGGCCCGCCGGATCCGACTTACGGGATGAACGTGATCCTCTCGACCGGCTTCACGCACACCTGGTTCCCGCAGCAGAAAACCCCGGCGAGCGACTGGGAGGCGCGCATGGATTTCTTGATCAGCGCACAGCTCAAGACGCTCGACCTCGAGCAGCGCCGGAAGTTCTACCACGAGGTGCAGGCCATTCTCGCCGAGCAGCAGCCGATGATTTTCCTCGCCTCGATGCGCGCCTTTTCCGCCGTGCGCAACGACATGCAAAACGTCCGCGCCAGCACGCTCGATCCCAACCGCGTGCTCTGGAACATCGAAGAAGTGTGGTTGAAGAAGTGACGGAGTGATCAGTAATCAGTAAGTCAGTCATCGGCGAACCAACCGGTGCCGATTTTCCGACCGGCTACTGGACACTGATTACTGTTTTACTGATTACTTTCCCCCTCACAGCATGTGGCAGTACATCGCGTCGCGCAGCTTCGGCTCAAACCAGGTGCTCTTCGGCGGCATGATGCCGCCCGCGTCCGCAATCGTCATCAAGTCCTCGATGCTCGTCGGGAACATGCTGAACGCGCAGACGTATTCGCCGGCGTTCACCAGCTTCTCCAGCTCCGTCGTGCCGCGAATGCCGCCCACGAAATTGATCCGCTTGCTCGTGCGCGGATCATCAATGCCGAAGACCGGCGCGAGCACGTACTTTTGCAGCAGCGTCACGTCGAGCTTCTCAATCGGATCGCTGGTGCGCGCGAAATGTTCGCGGAACGAGAGCGTGTGCCACTGCCCGCCGAGATACAGTCCGAGGAAATGTTTCTGCGTCGGCTTAGCTGCGCCTGAGTTCTTCTGAATCACGAACACCGCGTCCAGTTTCTCCAGCACCTGCTCGCTGGTCAGCCTGTTGAAATCTTTCAGCACGCGGTTGTAAGGCAGAATCTGCATCTGGTTGTGCGGGAAGATGACCGAGAGGAACCAGCCCGCGTTCGGGTTGCTGCGCTGCGCCTGATACACCCGCGCCGCCGCCGCACTGCGATGATGCCCGTCCGCGATGTAAAGCGCCGGCACCTTCGCGAACTCCCGCTCCAACGCCTCGACACTCGCCAGATCGCCGATGACCCACGACGTGTGCCGCACGCCGTCCGCCGCCGTGAAATCCACGTCCGGCACCTCCTCCATACGGCGGTTCACAAACGCATCGATCCCGATGGTCGCGCGATACGTGAGGAACACCGGCCCCGTCTGCGACGCCAGCGTCTCGATGTGGCGCACGCGGTCGTCCTCCTTGTCCGGGCGCGTCAGCTCGTGCTTCTTGATCGTGCCCGCGAGATACTCCTCGCAACTCGCGACCGCCACGATGCCGACCTGCGAATGCGCGCCCATCACCTGCCGGTAGAGATAAAAACTCGCCGCGCGATCCTGCCGCAGCGCCCCCTGCGCGATGAGCTTCTGTAAATTCTCCCGCCCGCGCGCATACACCGGCGCGGAGTAAAGGTCGGTGCCGGGCGGCAGATCGATCTCCGGCTTGCTCACATGCAGGAAGCTCAGGTCATTGCCGGACGACATCTGCCGCGCCTCCTCGGACGACATCACGTCGTACGGCAGTTCACAAATTTGCTGTGCCAGCTCGGGCCGGGGTCGCAACGCGGGAAACGGTTGAATCTTCGCCATAAATCAGGGCGCGGAAAATACGGAGGCGGGCCGGAGGACGCACGCACAATTCTCCAACGTGCCGGAGCGCGGACTCGGCGGTCCGCGCTCCCGCAACGTGCCGCCAGCGTCTCGCTGGCGGCACATTGCATTCTCTTGCGGCCATACATGCCTTCTCCAGTCTGTAGCCCACACCATGCACGGTCCTAATCCAGCGCGGCGCGTCGGGTTCTTCTCCAGCTTGCGGCGCAGCGTGGCGATGTGCATGTCCACCGTGCGCCTGGTCGGGAAGGCGGCGTAGCCCCACGCCACGTCGAGGAATTTCTCGCGCGACACCGGATCACCCTGCGCTCGGCCGGCAACCGCAGCATCGCGAATTCCTTCGCCGTGAAATGCAGCGCCTTCCGTTTGCGCGTCGCGCTCTGGCGGGCGAAATCAATCTTCGTCTCGCCCAGCGTGAGTTCGGTCACGGACGCGCCAGGCCGTTGCACACGGCGGAGCAAGGCCCGCCCGCGCGCCAGCAATTCATCCGTGATGAACGGCTTCACCAGATAATCATCCGCGCCCGCGTCGAGTCCGTTCACGCGGTCGCGCACCCGGCCCTTGGCGGTGAGCATGAGCACGGGTCCGGCGTGACCGAGCCGGCGCAGTTCGGCACAGACGGCGAAGCCATCGAGGCGCGGCATCATCACGTCGAGCAGGATGAGGTCGGACTTCTCCTTCAACGCGCGTTCCAATCCGCGCTCGCCGTCCGCCGCCGTGATGACCCGGAAGCCTTCGCCCGCGAGACAGTCTTCGAGCGCCGTGCGCATGGGCAGTTCATCTTCCACGATCAGGATGCGGGCGCTCATAACGTGCCGCCAGCGTCCCGCTGGCGTTCAGGCACTTTCCAAACCGACCAGCGGGACGCTGGCGGCACGTTGCACATTGGACTTTGGACCTCGCCTCCGGCAAAACTCCGCGCCATGCATGATTTCAAGTATGTCGGTGAGAAGCTGTTCTGTGAGCGCGTGAGCATCGAGTCGCTCGTGAAGAAGCACGGGACGCCGCTCTATGTTTATTCCCAGCACACGCTGGAGAATCATTTTCAGAAGCTGGATTCGGAACTCGGCGAACTCGACCACCTCATCTGCTACGCCATGAAGGCGAACTCGAACCTCGCGGTGATGCGGACCTTCGCGAATCTCGGCAGCGGGTTCGACACGGTGAGCGCGGGCGAGATCAAGCGGGTCATCGCGGCGGGCGGCGACCCGCGCAAGTGCGTGTTCGCCGGCGTGGGCAAGACGGAGGAGGAAATCGAGTTCGCGCTGAAGAAGGGAATTTATTCGTTCAACGTGGAGAGCGAACCGGAGTTGCAGCGCATCAACAAGGTCGCGGCGCGGTTGAAGAAGATCGCGCCCGTGGCCGTGCGGGTGAATCCGAACATTGACGCCGGCACGCACGCGAAGATCACGACCGGCACGTACGAGAACAAGTTCGGCATCGCGTTCGAGCAGGTCGAGGGCGTGTATGCGCGCGCCAGCAAGCTGAAGAATCTCCGGCTGCGCGGCATCCAGATGCACATTGGCTCGCAGCTTACGCAGGTGAAGCCGTTCGAGCTGGCGGTGACGAAGGTGCTGCCGCTCGTGCAGAAGCTGGCGAAGAAACACCGCTTCGAGTTCTTCAGCATCGGCGGCGGGTTGGGCATCGTCTATAACCCGGCGCTGGCGAGCGGCTCGGCGGATTGGTGGAAGTCGTCAGCGGCGAAGAACATTCTCACGCCCGCCAGTTACGCTAAGAAGCTCGTGCCGTTGCTCAAGCCGCTGGGGTTGAAGATTCTCCTGGAGCCAGGGCGCTTCATGGTCGGCAACGCCGGTCTCCTCGCCACGCGCGTCGAGTACGTGAAGCGCACGGGTAAAAAGAATTTTGTGATCGTGGATGCGGCGATGAACGACCTCATCCGCCCGGCGTTCTACGATTCGTTCCACGAGATCGTGCCGCTCACGAAAAAAGGCGGCGCGCAAATCTCCAGTGATGTGGTCGGACCGATCTGCGAGTCGGGTGATTATTTCGCGAAGAACCGTCCGCTGGCGAAAGTCGGTGAGGGCGATCATCTCGCGTTGCTCAGCGCAGGCGCCTACGGTTTCGTCATGGCGTCGAACTACAACTCACGCGGCTTCGCGGCGGAAGTTTTGGTGAAGGGCAACAAGTCCGAAGTGGTGCGCCCGCGCCAAGGCGTGGAAGCAATTTGGGAAGACGAGAAGCTGCCGAATTGGCTGTGAGCCTGGGCTGAAGGACGCAGGGGGCAGAAGCGCCCTTGGTCATTCGTCGTTTTTCACCCACGGATATTTGTCCGCCGCGAAGGGTGCCCAGACGAGCTGGCCGCTCTCGCGCCAGGCATCCAGCACCACGGCGCGCGCGATGTCCTGGCGGCGCGCGGTGATGGCGACGCCGCTGTGTTCACGGCGCGTGCCACGGCGGGCAATGACGCGGTGAATTTCGAGCGTGGAGAAATGTTCCTGCGCGAGCCGCGCCTCCAAGTCCTCCGCCCAATGCCAGCAGAGGCCGCGCGCGCGCCAGCCGTTGTTCACGTAGATGTTGTGCAGCCACGCGGGCGGGCGCACGCGGTAGGTGGCGGCGAGTTGGGCGGAAGTTTCCACGGCAACTTTGGCGAGGATGGCGGCGTCGTGAACGTCCACGGAGGGATCAAGCGAGGTAAGGGCGGTGGTGAGTTGCACGATGCGGACGGAGGAGGCGGCGGGCGGTGGACGGTGGGCGCAGCCGGTGAGAAGAAGAATTCCAAAGCCCAAAATCCAAAGCCCCCACCAGTTCCAACGGCACCCGGAACGGCGGAAGGTGGCGGAACTTGTCGGGGATTTAGATTTAGACAGGAAAAATTCCATAAAAAAAGGGGCCGGCCTTCGCAGGCCGGCCCCCGTGAAATTCGCGGATTCAATGCCGCGCGAACCGATTAGTACTGGTTCGTGGACTCGGTTTCATCAACCGGGCGTTTGCTC
>JAYVNY010000038.1:0-12458 GCA_043758205.1 Akkermansia sp. | reverse complement strand
GCCAGCGACGTCGTCAGCAGCACGACGCCAAGCCACACGCAAGGGAATTTCATGGGAGCGAAGCTAGTGACCGTCCGCGCGGAAGACAAACCGAAGTTTCCCAGCGTGCCGGCAGGAACGCCGGGAAACTTCCCCAAGGAAAGGGAGAAGGTCGGCCAGCGTGGGGCAATGCTTAACCCGAACTCCGAAGTCGGGGCGGCGTAGCCGCCGGGGTAACACAGGCGTGCCGCCTCCCGTGATCGAAGTCAACCAGGGAAAATTGCCGGTGTGATTGTCCGCCTAGAAATGCACCGCACGGCCGAGCAGGCGCAGGTTGTTGAAGCACCCGGCGCGATCTGAATCCGCACGAGTGGCGGCGAGCAGCGGCAGGACGAGCAGACCCAGCAAGGCCAGCATGACAACGAGCGCGGCCAGTTCCAAACGGGCAAAGGCGGCGTCATTCGGCAGTGGACGTGGCATTTTTTGTGAGAGGGCCAGCGAAGACGATTCATTCCCGAGCGATACCTCTTGGCTTGTGGCGGCACACCCGGCGAGTCTGCGGGCCGATGGGCGAATGTAGGTCATGGCTGGTGTGGTGTGGCGCATGGGCGAGTCCGGTTTGTTGGCGGTACGCTAGCAACCGGGGCCGGGCGCGGCAACGGCGTTCTTGGCCCCCAACAAGCCCGCGAACAACCGCCCCGTGAATGACCAACAACTTGTGAGGAAGGACAATAAGTCGGACTTGGCCGTGATCGACGGGGCCGGCGGAATAGTTTTTCACTGTCAAATGCGGTCGGTGCGCCACCGTCCGACCTGCGGAAAATCAAGGTCCAAGTCTTCCTGCGCCCCGAGTTGTTCCCAAAATTCACCACCCTTAATACTAGGTTGATTTGTACAGAGAAACTTCATTCACTAGCCGCCGCCATGAATCTGACCATTGCCAAAGAACAAATCCTGACCGGCCTGCAAGCGGTGCAAAACGTCGTCGGCTCGCGCACCACGCTGCCGATCCTCTCGAACGTGCTGGTGCGCGCCGAGGGCAACCGCGTCGAGTTCACGGCCACGGACTTGGATGTCACCGTCTCCTGCTCCGTCGAAGCCACGGTCACGAAACCCGGAGCCACGACCATTCCGGTGAAGAAACTCTTCGGCATCATCCGCGAGCTGTCCGCGTCGGAGATCGAAATTGAAACGGACGAAAAAAACGTCACGAGCATCCGGGCCGGCTCGTCCTTCTTCAAAATTCGCGGTCTCGCGCCCGAAGAATTTCCTCCGCTGCCCAAGTTCAAGGAAGACAAACACATCTCGCTCACGCAGGCCAAGTTCCGCGCCATGCTGCGCAAGACCTCCTTCGCCATTTCGACCGACGAGAGCCGCTACGTGCTGAACGGCATTTTCCTCAGCCTCAAGGATCACAAAATCACGATGGTCGCCACGGACGGACGCCGTCTCGCGCTGGTGGACGAGGAGGCGGACATTCAGGAAAAAAGCCAGGGCGAGTTCATCATTCCCGCCAAGGCCGTGAACGAACTCACGCGCTCCTTGCAGGAGTCCGGTGATGTGGAAGTGAATTTCTCTGAGAACCAGGCGGCCTTCACGCTCAAGAGCGAGAAGGGCGCGGGCGTGCTCATCATCAGCAAGCTCATCGAAGGCAATTACCCGAACTACCGCCAGGTCATCCCGGCGGAGACGAAGGAGCGCATCGCCTTGCCGCGCGAAGAATTTCTCCACGCTCTGCGTCGCGCGGAGCTGATGACCAGCGACAAGCAGAACTCGGTGAAGATGGCCTTTGGCAAAAACTCGCTGGCCATCACCGCCAACTCGCCGGATGTCGGCGAGGCGCGCGAGACCATGGCGATTAACTACAAGGGCAAGGAAATGGCCGTGGCCTTCAATCCTGCCTACGTGATTGACCCGCTCAACGCGCTGACCGAGGACGAGGTGTTCTTCGAGCTGATTGACGAACTCAGCCCCGGCGTGCTGAAGATCAACGGGCCGTTCCTCTACGTGGTGATGCCGATGCGGTTGAGCTGAAGACGTGGGCCGGCTTTTTCCCGCCACCCTTGATCAGAGAGAAGAACTCACGGCCGTGCGCTCGTAGATGCGCGCGAAGGGGATTTCCACGGCAATCTCCGGAAGCTGAAGCAGGGCGCTCAAACCTTGCACGACCTCGCTGCTCCAAGTGCCTGCTGACGTCCGACGATAGACCGTCGCTTCCGCCCGGTCTTGAGCCACGACCACATACAATTGGAGCGAGGCAACCGTGTCGTAGGCGTAGCGCTTCTCGCGCGTGTCGGTGCGCTGTGTTTCCTGTGACAGCACCTCGAACACAACGGTGGGCCGCTCGCGAAAATATTTCGCGTTGTCGGTTGGGTCGCACGTCACCATCACATCAGGGTAGTAGAAGGAATCGTAGCGGGGGATTTTGAACTTCATGTCGCTGCCGAAGGGTTCGCAGCGTTTGCCGCGCAGTCGCTCCCACAATCACCCAAGATGCTGCCCGCGATACGACAGTGGTCGGCGCTCGACTCCGGCATTGGATATATTTTGCCGGCCACAAACTCGCGGCGCGTCTCGGAACGCAACTCCGTTTCAAGAAACTCGTGAACAGTCATGCTGCGGGCGGCTGCATCGCCAAGGCTGCTTGTGCCTTCGCCTTCGCCTCTTCCGCGCGGCGCATGATTTCATCCGGCGACGGCAGGCTCATCAAAACCTCCGCTGGGATATCGCCGGATTGGGCGAGCTTCACGAGGCACTTCTGGCGTTCGGTCAGCGCCTTGCTGGCATCACGCTCTTTGCTGAAGCGGGTTTGCGCGCGTTCGCTGCGCTGGCGGAGCATGGAATAGACATCGCCGCCGAGCAGCGCGCTGATGTCGATCTTCATCTTCTCGCGATCCAAATCCTCCGCGCTCACCACGTCGCCGTTGATGGGGCCGGACTTGTATTTCGGAAACATGATCGCGGCCTCGGGGCAGACGCGCGAGCAGGCCGGGCAGTTGGTTTTGCAGTTGTCGTGGTTCTGCGCCTGAATTTTCCCGCCACCGTCCACGCCATAGACGCCGAAGAGGCAGAAGCTCAGGCACTGCATGCAGTTCGTGCAGCGGTCGTAGTCAATGACCGGGAACCAAGGCCGCCACTCGCCGTGTTTCGCCGCGCCGCGTTCGGCGCGTTCAGTCTCCACCAAGTCGGCCACGCGCGCAGCGTCCACGCCATCGAGGTTTTGAAAGCGCACGGTCACTTGCCCGTTCGCGTCCTGCGCCTGGGGAGCGGGACCATTGAACTTCCCGATCACGAGCAGCGAGGTGCGATCCGCCGGGGCGACGCTGCCCTGGGTGGTGGTGCGCGTGACGGCGTAGCCGCGTTCGAGCAGCGCGGTCATGGCGGTGAATCGTTCGCCGGCGTCGAGTGCTTGCGCGCCGTCGCCTTCGTAGAGGACGACGCGGAGGGTGGATTGATCTTTTAAGCTCATGGTCAGGCTGCAGTGGGTAGTTCGGCGGCGGAAGGTTTCGTCTCCTTGCCCGCTGGCAGATTGGGTTTCAACTCGGGACTGAATAACGCCGCCATGACTTCCTCCGCCGGTTGCACGCGCATGTTGAGAACTTCCGTCGTGGTGATGGGTAACGGTGCGTTGGCGGTGTGGAAGAGCCACTTCACCGCGCGCGGGTAGCAGGCGGCGATCTTGATCGAGTCCCCTTCGGCCAGACGCTTGAGCGCGGAATCTTGGCGCGCGGACATTTCACACAGGTCGGCCACAGCCTCGAACGAGACGCCGGAGTCGCAAAGTTTTTTGAGCACGGCTTCCTTGACCTCCTTGGGCACGACCTGCGCGTGCGTGCAATGGCAGTAAAGAATTCTCGGTGTGCTCATGTTTCGGCGCGGAACGTACCGGCCCGCGTGCGGGCTGACAACTGCGGAGGCGCGACCGGTCATAAATCAGAGTGCCTCTAATGGCGCAAGCGGTAGGGCGTCGTCGCTCCGCGCGCGCAGGGCCGCGCAGGGGAGGGACGGCGCAAAACTTCTCACGCCTCACCCCGGCGCGCGCGGAGCGACGACGCCCTACCCGCGCTGGACGGCGCGGGCAGAAACGAATTGTTTGCCCCGTCCGCGCTCCGTAGCGTCCGCGCATGGGTGAATCGCTTCTCGGCAAAACCGCGCTCGTCACCGGCGCGAGCAAAGGACTCGGGAAGGCCATGGCCGTGGCACTGGCTGCGGAGGGCGCAGCGGTGGCGCTCGTCTCGCGCGATGCGGAGAAGCTGAATGCCGTGGCGAAAGAAATCCGCGACGCGGGCGGACGCGCGGAAGTCTTCGCCGCCGATGTAAGCGACGAAGCGCAAGTGGCCCGCGCACGCGACGAGTTCACTGCGCAATGCGGCGGCGCGCTGGACATCCTCATCAACAACGCGGGCATCAACATCCGCAAGCCCATCACCGGCTTCACCCTCGCGGAGTGGAACACGGTGTTGAACACAAACTTGACCAGCGTGTTCCTGATGTGCCGCGCCTTCGTGCCGCTGATGACGGGCCGCGGCTACGGGCGCATCATCAACATGACTTCGATGATGTCGCACATTTCCCTGCCGGGCCGCACCGCCTACTCGGCGAGCAAGACGGCGCTGCTCGGCTTCAACCGCGCGCTGGCGCTCGAACTGGCGGCGGAACAAATCACCGTCAACGGCATCAGCCCCGGCGTGTGCGACACGGAGATCAACGCGCCGCTCATGCAGAATGCAGAACTGCGTGCGCAGTTCCTCGCGAAGATTCCCGCCGGGCGCTGGGGTCAGCCGAACGAGATCGGGCAGCTCGCGGTCTTTCTCTGCTCGGAGCACGCGGGGTTCATCACAGGAACGGACGTGGTGATTGATGGCGGTTGGACGGCGCAGTGAACGGTCCTGCGCCGGTCCGGAGATCCTCACGGCTCGGCGAGTTGGTGAATCGTCCCGTGCAAGGAGCGCGTGACCGCAGTGCCGTCGGCGGCGGTCCAACTCGTCTTCAGTTCATAGCACTGCGTCGGCGCGAGCGCGGTAATGGCCAACACCACGGTGCGACCGTCCGCACCGAGGCGTGCGCCGGTGATTTCTAGCGGATGCTCGTCGTAATGCTTCGAGCCATAGTTGGCGCTGCGTTTGAGCGACCAGACTTTGAACGCAAACGCGTCGCCCTTCACGCTCGCCGGATCGAGCGCGTCGCTGAAGGTGACCCGCAGCAAACCTTTCGCGGCGTGAACGGCGAGCGGAACCTGCGCGGGCTTTTCGGTGCGGCGAATGCGATGGAATCCACCGGGCGACGCAGCGTTACCCGCCCAGCCAAACAGGCCGCAGGTGTAGAGCGCGCCGTCGCTGCCGAAACGCCCGCGCATGATGCCCGTGGCAAAACCTGGCATCGGCAGCTCACACACCGCGCCCTGCCACTGACCACGGACTTCTTCGTGCGGCACGATGTAGGCGCGGCCCATGCCGTAGCTGAGATTGAGCAACGAGCCGCCGAGCGAACCCCACGCGTTCGTCGGCACCCAGAGCAATTCGGCGGGGCTGCGGTCCTTCGCGTTCGTGATCCAAACCATCGGCTGCTCCATCGCGTCGTCGGCTGAATTGGTCACGCTGCTGTAGCCAAACATGTTGCCGTAGAAGCCACCGGCCTTGACGCGGTTGATGCGATTCTTCGGCGTCCAGAATCCTTCCTGGTCGGTCACAAAAAAAGTGCCGTCATCGTTCAGACAAACTCCATTCGCGGCGCGAAAACCGGTTGCGAGAATGTCAGTGCGCGTGCCGTCCGCGCTCACCCGCAAGAGCGTGCCGTGATGCGGCACCACGGAGTCGAGCGCGTGGCGGCCGGACTTGGCGTAATAAAAATTCCCGGCGGCATCGACCTGCAAGCCCATTGCGAATTCGTGAAAGTGCTCAGTGACCTGATGGTCGTTGTTGAAGTTCTCGATGAAGTCCGTCTCGCCGTCCCCATTCAGGTCGCGCAGCCGCACCAACTGATCGCGGCAGGTGACGAAAAGCTCATCGCCGCGAAACTTCACGCCGAGAGGTTGGAAAAGTCCGCTCGCGATGCGCCGCCAGCGCAATGGAGCGGGAGCAGGCGCCATCACGCCGTCCACGCGCCACACGTCACCATTCCAAGTCGCCACGATGGCGGCGCGTCCGTCGGGCGTGAAATCAAAACCGCCGGGGCGCATCCAACTCAGCCACGGGTTCTCGACCGGGAGCGGGAACGTGTCGGCGATGAACGCGCCGTCCGGCTTGCCCGGCACCGAGGTCGTGGTGACTTCCTGCGGCCAGCGCGCCGGCCCGCCGTGCGTGAGCGGTTCGAGATCCAGTGAAGCGGCAACTGTGTTCCCGATCTCAGAGCGCGAGATGAACAGGCGCGTCTTCGCGCCGCCGGGCAGTTCTGCGATCCAGAACCCACCGTCCTTGCGCAGCGCGCCGTCACCGATGAGCGCGACGTTGGCCGAGTCCGGAGCGACGCGCAGCAGCAAAGGCTTCTTCGCGGCACCGACATTGAGCGTGCGCGTGAAGACGGCGTTGGTGCCATTCTCGATCCAGCCCGGCGATTCCAGTACGCGGGTCCCGCCGATGCTCGCTACGATGACGACTCGTCTGCCGTGCAGATACATCCCCTCGTAATGCACCCACTCGCGCGGCAGCGGACCGTAACGCTTGCCGTCGCGACCGACGAGGCGCGCGTCAGCCCACTTACCTTCCGGCGACGCCCAGCCGGGCCCGACGGGATTGACGAAATGTTTCTCGCCACGCAGCCCCGTGTGAGTGCCGTGACTGCCGTCAAAAGCGATGCCTTTCCAATCCACAAACTCCCCCGTCGTCGCCGCCGCCACGCGCATGGTGTCGTGGTCATAGACCATCCACGCGCGGCCTTTGCTCAAGCCGCCCGGCCCGTCATCAAGTCGGATCGCGATCCCCTTCTGCGCGATGTTGCCGGGCGCGACTTGATACGTCCAAAACAGCGCCGGGCCGAAGTCCATCCGCCGATACGGAGCCAGCGCGTCTTGCGGCGCGGCGGCAAAGGCCACGGGAGAGAGGAGGAAAATTGCGACAATGATGTGCTTCATGGAATCCGTTCTTGAGATGTGAGTTGCGTGCTTATCCGGTTGGTTGACAAAAGCAGTCCGCGCTGGAGCGCCGAGCATTGCTCAGCCTGATAACACCGCGTTGCCAAACGAGCCGAGCAATGCTCGGCGCTCCTTGGTCAAGCAAGCGGATAGGCAGGGTGAGTTGGGCAGTTTCCCTCATTGGGTATTCCAAGCTAATGGAGCGGAAAATGACAGCCGCCGGGCGGCTGGATGCCGAGCGTGGAACATAACGCTCATGTGGGAATACAGGCGCGGCAGGAACCGGAACGTGTCCAACCCGGGTATTGGGCGGAGACTTGCGGCACCCACGCGGCGAAGAGTGCCACCGCGAGGAACAATGAGTTGACGGCGATGGATTTCATGGATGTTGCTGCTCCGTTATTTGTAGGCCGAGACCGGTTTCGGGACGACGCCAAGTTTCTCGTAGTTAAAGCCCGTGCCGAGCGGTTTGTATTCGCCGACAATTTCCACGCTGTGGGTCGCGGAGATGGCCGCTTCCAGGCCCATGCCCCAATACGCGGCGTTGATGATCATCCGGCGCAGGCCGGCGCTTTCCAGGTCGGCGGCGCTGCCCATGGTGGTGTGAAATACGCGGGCGCTCTTGCCGTCGGTGGTCTGCCAGTTTTTGAACCACGCAACGGGCAGCGGTTCCTTCTTGGGATTCGGCGCGTCGTCTTGCTTGCGGCCCAGCAGCGGCTGTCCCCAGACGAGCGCAGTGCAGTTCGTCGGCAGACTCCCGCCCACTTTATAGGTCCGGTAAACATCCGACGGTCCCCAGATGTCGGTGACGCCGCTCAGAACGGGGTGGCCCTTCTGCGCTTCGACAATTTCGCCGCGCGTCGAGTCGGCGTGCCAGCTGCCATGATGTTCCATGAACGAGCCGCCGAGCACGTCTTCGCCCCACCGCACTTGCTTGCCGTTGATTTTGTAAGGGAGCGCGGCGTGAAAGCCGTGGTTGGCCGTGCGGATCGCGATGATCGGTCTGCCGGAGTCGATGTACTTCACAATGTTCTCCCGCTCCTCCATCGGGAGCGTCAGCAGGCGGGCGAAGAAGATCACGAGGTCGGCCGAGGCGAGATGTTCGGTGCCGGGGATGTGGTGCGGTTTGAATTCTTTCCCCTTCTCGGGATAGACCGGCATCGTCGGGTCCACTTCGCCCTTGTCGTTCACGGCAAAGAGAACCGTGCAATCGAAGCCGTGATGCTGGCTCAGAATCTTGGCCATCATCGGCATGGACTGTTCGCTGCGGTATTCCTGCTCGGCGGCGATGAGCACGACGTGTTTGCCTTTGCCGGGGCCATCACCGCCGGGGTAGGTCAGCCATTGGGGGCTGTCGGGAACGGGGTGGGCGGGCACCGGGCCGCAGATAAAAAGCAGCGCGAGCGAACAGAACAGCCTGGGCAGAATCGATGTCTTCATGGTGAACGGGATCAAAGTTACCGAACGCGCCAGGCTCAGGCGAGGATCTCCCTCGCCACCCGATAGGAAACATCGGTAAGGCGGTAGCCGCGTTCCTCGGCGAGAAGGATGACGGTGTGTTTTGTTGGATGGTGTCAGTTCATTTGTCGGTCTGCCGCACTTCCTAACATCGACGCTGCAGGTATGTGTCCTGCAGGTGAACGGGAATTTCTCGTCACAGTGCCATTTCTGCATTCATTAGCCGTGGGTGAAGTCGCGTTCCCTGGCCTCCCACGCGGTGACTTTGGGGATGTTCATTTGGGGCGAGATCAATGCCTTGCGCGAGGCCGACTCGTAACCCCTCAACGCCCGTGCACGGCGGCGATGAGGTCGCCTACGGTGCGGTGTTGCTCGATGGCGTGGCGTAGCGGGACGCGGTGCAGGATGCGGTAGCGGTTTCTGCGCCCGTCGCGCTCGCGTTCGAGCACGCCGCCCGATTCGAGTTCGGAAAGGATTTTCAGCACGGCGCGCTCTGTGATGCCCACCTTGTCCGCGAGGTCGCGCACCCGGAGGGAGTCGTCCGCAGCGAGGCAGAGGAGCACGTGGGAGTGATTGGTGAGGAACGTCCAGCCGGAGGCGGGCAAAACTTTCTCGGATTTTTTCTTTGACGGCATATAGGCAATTAAATACATGAAACCTATTGCATGTAATTAACTGCATGAAAAAAGTAACCTGAATCCATCAAAATGAAAAGCGCCATCACATTCGCCTTCATCATCACCTCCGCACTCGCCACGACCTGCTTCGCCGGAGCGCCCGCGCCGCTGCCCGCACAGTGGCAGCGGTTGCTCGACGGCAACACCCGCTTCGTCTCCAGCCAGCTCACGCATCCGCATCAGGACGCCGCGCGGCGCACCGAGGTCGCATCGGGGCAGAAGCCCTTCGCCGTCGTCATCGGCTGCGCCGATTCCCGCACCGCGCCGGAGATTCTCTTCGACGAGGGGCTCGGCGACCTCTTCGTCGTCCGCCTCGCGGGGAACATCGTGGACGACGCGGCGCTCGGCTCGGTCGAGTTCGCAGTCGCCAAGCTGGGCGCGCAGCTCATCGTCGTGCTCGGTCACGAGAAGTGTGGCGCAGTGAGCGCGGCGGTGGATGCGGTGAAAGGCGCACCCGCGCCGCCCGGGCACATCGGCACTATCGTGGATGCCATCAAGCCCGCGGCCGCGAGCGTCCACGGAAAGGCGGGCGATGAAGTTGACAACGCCGTCCGCGCGAACGTCCACGCGGTTGTCGAGCGGCTGAAAACTGCATCGCCTGTGCTGAGTCTGTTGCTGCAAAGCGGCGAGCTGAACCTCATCGGTGCCCGCTACGACCTCGACGATGGCAAAGTGCAGCAGGTGCCCTGACCCATTCGCTTCATGGATTCTGCACTCATTCTCTCCAATCTGCTCAATCCGCCGGTCCTGTTTTTCTTCCTCGGCATGCTGGCCTGTCTGGTCGGCTCTGATTTGGAAATCCCCCAGCCGCTGCCGAAGTTCTTCTCGCTCTACCTGCTCCTCTCGATCGGGTTCAAGGGCGGCGTCGAGCTGCACAAGAGCGGACTTACCCCGCAGGTGAGCTGGACGCTCGCCGCCGCGGTGTTCATGGCCGTGGCCGTGCCGCTGTGGACGTTCTTCATCCTTCGGCGCAAGCTCGACGTGAACAACGCCGCCGCCGTCGCCGCGACCTACGGCTCCATCTCTGCGGTGACATTCATCGCGGCGACATCATTCCTCGGGCAGCTCGGCATCACGTCCGGCGGACACATGGTCGCCGCAATGGCGCTCATGGAATCGCCCGCGATCATCGTCGGCATCGCCCTCGCACGCTGGCTTGGCAAAGCGAACGGCGCGGCATTTTCCTGGTCACATCTGCTGCGCGATGCGTTCGCAAACGGCTCGGTGCTCGTGCTCACCGGAGCGCTCGTCATCGGCCTGCTCACCGGTGAGAACGGCGGCAAGGCACTCGCGCCATTCACCAACGACATCTTCCGCGGAATGTTGTGCCTGTTCCTGCTCGACATGGGCATCGTCAGTGCGCGGCGCCTCGGCAGCATCAGGCAGCTCGGCCTTTTCCCCATCGCCTTTGCCACGCTTGTCCCTCTGGTGAATGCCGCCGCCGCCATCGCGCTCGCGCATTTCATTGGCCTCGGGCGCGGCGACGCGCTGCTCCTCACCGTGCTTTGCGCCAGCGCCAGCTACATCGCCGTCCCCGCGGCCATGCGACTCGCCGTGCCGGAGGCGAACCCCGGCCTCTACGTCACCATGTCGCTCGCCATCACATTCCCCTTCAACATCATCCTCGGCCTGCCGCTCTACATGAGCGTCATCAACCGCATCTGGCATTGACCCATGACACCTGTAAAACGAATCGAAATCATCATCGACGTCCCCGAAGTCCCCGCGCTCCTCGCCACGCTGCGCGAGAAAGGCGTGAGCGGCTACTCCGTCTTCAGCCCCGTCACCGGTGCCGGCGAACGTGGCGAGCGCCGCAACGACGAACCCGGCGGTGGCAGCGGCAACGCGTGCGTGCTGACCGCGGTGCCGCCGGAAAAAGTGACCGCGCTCATCGAAGCCTTGCGCCCCATCCTCAAACGCCGCGGCGGCATGTGTCTCGTCTCGGATGCGGAGTGGGTGATTCATTGAGGTGTTGTTCCAGTTGCCGTTTGGCTGTCTGAAAAAGGGTGGAACGGGCTACCAGCCCGTTCCGCTGGGCAACCTGCCCAGCGGAATGAGCGTGATCATCCTTGGTCGGAATCACGCCTGTCAGTTGGCGCGGCTCTCACCCTTCCGCCCGGCTGGTCGCCGGGCGGAACGGGCAGGTAGCCCGTTGCTACCCACGCCGAATTTTCAGACAGGCTCTTACTTTGGCGCGCGCGGATTAGATATGGATTGAGGAGAACTTCCAGCGCTGTCCACGCCTGATTGTGCAAGAGCACAGCGGCGAGTTCTTCGGTTTCGTGGGCAGCGTGGTGGGTGGAGATTATGGCAGTGAGGACCTTGAAGGCCTGTTTGATGTTATTGAAGTGCGAGAAATATTGCACCGGATCGAGTGGGCGCTAGTCGCACTTCCTTGCCACTCTGATCCAGCTACACCTGATCACGCGGTTTTGGTGTGGTTTCTTGGAAGCTTGGAGGCTTGTTAACCCCCGCCCGGTTGGCGTGTCTCGTCAGGAAGTTCATCATAAGCTCCAGTCACACGTCCCGAGCGCCACGCTACTCCCTCGGTATCTCGTTCACCGTGTAGTAAGCCTTGTTGTGGAGTAGATGCTCGCCGTCTTTGGAAGTCATCTTGGCGAGATCGAAATCGTGAATGTGGTCCTCCGTGATTTTTTCCAGATGCACCATCACCGACAGTCCGTCCGCCGAGGGAACCGCCTTCGTCACGTTGGCCGTCGTCTGGTCCACCTCCGGGCTGCCGTAGGCACCATCGTAAATGTGGGTGTAGGTGGTGATGTTGTAAACGTCGGTCCTGCTGGCGACCTGCGGATCGACGGGCTTGGTGAAGGTGACGAGGAAGCCGTCCTTCTTGATCTTGATCTCTTTGATCTCGAATGGCACCACACCGCTCCAGTCGATGCGCTGGATGGCGAAGGGTTCCTTGCCGCGCACCGGCCACTGACTGCTGGTGGTAAAACCTCCGGCGAACAATTGTCCCTTGGGTGAAAACTCCACGTTCATGATTCCGGTGGCCAGCCCTTCGCGGAAGGGATAACACGCGCCCTGCCAGACGCCGTTGATCTCCTCAGTCGTCGCGCGCATGATGATGCTCAAAGTGTAGTCGCCGAGAAAAATCTGGTTGTCGAAGGGACCGAATTTTCCCCCCGTCTGATTGAGCCGGAAGCCGGAGATGGAGCGGCCCATCTTGATGTAGGGAAACTTCACCGCCGGCGGCACGAGTTCCTTCACGCGTTTTTTCTCCACGCCCATGCGCGAATTGCTTTTGGGTTCCA
>JAYVNY010000037.1:0-42427 GCA_043758205.1 Akkermansia sp. | reverse complement strand
GGCGGGGCCCGCCGTGGTCGCGTCAGCCGGGCCTCTGAAGCGTCGCGCTGATCCCAGGTGAGATTTCAGGCGCGTGGAAATCCCAGACCTCCGCTTCTCCCGACCGCCGGCACCGCCGAGGCCTTTGGGCAACACGCCCTCCAGATGCACCCGGTGGCGGCACGATTCTGTTTTGCCGCTTGAGCTTCCCGCCGTGTTACGCATCTTACGCGGCAAGAATCGAATGCGTGCGAACTCAACATGCGGCAGACTGGCGTTGCTCTTCGCTTTCACCCTCGCCCTCTCCACGCACGCGGCGGAACTCACCAACGCGCGGCAGCAGTTCATCACCGGCCAGTATTCCGACACCATCGCCGAGTGCGAGCAGGCCATCGGCAGTTTTGAATACGAGGAAGAATGGCGCGTGCTGCTGGTGAGGTCGCTCGCCGCCTCGGGCCAGTATGAGAAGGCGGGGACGATTCTCTCGAACGCGCTCGACCGCTACTCGTGGAGCATCCCAATCCGGCTGCTCGCCCACGAAATTCTGCCCTACGCGGGAGCCACGAATCGCGCGGACGAAGTGCTGCGCGAAATCGAAACGCTGGTCAGTTCACGCACCGACAACCGCGCGCGCAACGCGGAGACGATGGTGGCGATTGGCCGCGCCATCCTTCTGCTCGGTGCCGATCCGCGCAAAGTCCTCGACAATCTTTTCGAGCCGGCCCGCAAGGCCGCGCCCGACCATCGCGACGTGTATCTTGCGATGGGCGAACTGGCGCTGGCCAAGCACGACTACGCGCTCGCGGCAAAACAGTTCGGCGCGGGCTTGAAGAAATTTCCCGGCGACCCGGACATGCACTTCGGACTCGCGGAGGCGTTTCAATCCGGCGACCGCAAGGAGATGCTCAAGAACCTCAACGCCACGCTGGAGAAAAATACGAACCATGTCGGCGCGCTGCTCATGCTCGCGCGACATCTCATCGCGGGAGAGGAATACACGGACGCCGACGGCCTGCTGGAGCGCGCCTTCGCCGTCAACGCCTGGCAACCCGAGGCGTGGGCCTATCGCGCGGTCATGGCGCATCTGCGCAGCGATGCCGAGGGCGAGAAATCCGCGCGCGAGAAGGCGCTGAAATTCTGGCAGACCAATCCCGGGGTGGATTACCTCATCGGGCAGAACCTTTCGCAGAAATATCGTTTCGCCGAGGGCGCGGCGTATCAGCGGCGCGCGCTGTCGTTCAATGTGAATTACGTCCCGGCCCGCATCCAACTTGCGGAAGACCTGCTGCGGCTTGGCGACGAGGACGAAGGCTGGCGTCTCGCGGAAGAAGCGCACAAGAACGACGAATACGACGTGACCAGCTTCAACCTCGTCACGCTCAAGGACAAACTCGCCAAGTATCGCACGCTCACCAACGCCGACTTCATCGTGCGCATGGCGACGAACGAAGCGCCGGTGTACGGCGAGCGCGCATTGGCCCTGCTCACGCGTGCGAAGTCGAATCTCACCGCGCGCTACGGCATCACGCTGCCGCGCCAGACCATCGTGGAAATTTTCGCCGAGCAGCGCGACTTCGGCGTCCGCACGTTTGGCATTCCCGACAATCCCGGTTTCCTCGGCGTGTGCTTCGGCGCAGTCGTCACGGCGAACAGTCCGGCGACGCAGTTGGCCACGCCCGCGAATTGGGAAGCCGTGCTGTGGCATGAGTTTTCCCACGTCATCACGCTCACTATGACGAAGAACAAGATGCCGCGCTGGTTGAGCGAAGGCCTTTCGGTGCATGAGGAGTTGCGCGAAAATCCCGCGTGGGGCCAGCGCATGACGGTGCGTTATCGCGAGATGATTCTCGGCGACGACTTCCTGCCGATCCGCGAGTTGAGCAGCGCGTTCCTCGCGCCGAAGACGCCGACGCATCTGCAATTCGCCTACTACGAGTCCGCGCTGGCGGTGGAGTTTCTGGAGAAAAATTTCGGCTTCGACGCCATTCGCAAAATTCTCCACGACCTCGGCGAAGGCGTGGAAATCAACAAGGCCATCGCCACGCACACGGGCGAGATGGACAAGCTGGAGGAGAACTTCGCGAAGTTTGCGCGCGACCGCGCCGAGGTGCTCGCGCCGGGACTGGACTTCGCCAAGCCTGAGCCGGCGGACTTGCGCTCAAAAGAATGGCTGGCCGAGCACCCGACGAACTACTGGGCGCTGCAACGCCGCGTGGTGAACGCCTTCGCGCAGAAGGAGTGGAGCAACGCCATCCCCGTGCTGACGCAACTCACCGAACTGTTCCCAACGCAAGGCGGCGAAGACGGCGCGTGGACGCTGCTGGCCCGCGCGCATCGCGAGATGAACAACACCAACGCCGAACGCGCCGCGCTGATGAAGGCCGCCGCGCTCGATGGCGATTTGCCGGACGTCTATTTCCGCCTCGCGGATCTCGGTGTGGCCGCACGCGACTGGGCGCTGGTCTTCACCAATGCGCAGCGTGCGCTGGCCGTGAATCCGCTCGTGCCGCATCCGCATCGCCTCGTCGCGCAGTCCGCCGAGGCCGAGGGCCACGATGGCGAGGCGATTACCGCGAACCGCATTTTGCTGCGCCTCGATCCTCCCGATCCGGCGGAGACGCATTTCCGCCTCGCCCGCTTGCTCCACAAACAGCAAAGCCCCGAGACCAAACGACAAGTGCTGCAAGCCCTGGAAGAAGCGCCGCGCTACCGCGAGGCGTTAAAGTTGCTCCGCGAGTTGCAGGCGAAAGAGCCGGCACGGGAGAAAACCGCTGACGCTCCGGTCCAACTGAAATGACCCGGCGGCAAAAGTTTTTTCTCGCGCTCGCCGGCTCCACGGTTTTCCTCACGCTCGCTTTCGCGCAACGCATTTTCGAAGGTGGGAATGACGATCGGGAAGAAACCACGCACGACACAGAGGGAGGCATCATCACGCGTGGTCAGCGAATGATGCGAACGCCCGGCGTGTCATTTGATGAGCTGACCACGACCACGGCCCGCGAAGTAATCACTCACAGCACAGATGTGCCCGTTTGGATGAATCCACCCGGTTTCGAGAAAGACGGCTTCACCTTCTGCCGGCTCCGCTACGTGAGCGCATATTGGGGACGACGCCGTTCGCTCGGCAGTTGGAGCACGGACTTTCCCGACAGCGACATGAATTTGTCCTTCCGTCTCCAACAGATGACCTCGCTGAAAGTCAACCCCGACGGCCGCTTCCTGCGCTTGAACAACAAAGACCTCTACAACTATCCGTGGATTTACATGGTCGAGCCGGGGCGCTTGGTGCTGAACGAGGAGGAAGTGAAAATCCTGCGCGACTATTTGAACAACGGCGGCTTTCTCATGGCCGATGATTTCTGGGGCGACCTCCAGTGGGAGAACTTCGCGAGCGAGATGAAGAAGGTCTTTCCCGGACGCGAGTTCAAGGAACTGGAGATGGACCACCCCGTCTTTCACACCGTGTTCGATCTTAACATGCCCAAGCAGCTATTGCAGACGCCGAACGTCGGCGACGCCATGCGCAGCCTCGACCCGGACGACCCCAACTTCGGCATCACTTGGGAACAACGCAGCGGCCCCAGCGCAGAAGAAATGCACGTCCGCGCCATCGCCGACGACCAGGGCCGCCTCATGGTTATTGCCACGCACAACTGCGACAATGGCGACGGCTGGGAACGCGAGACCGTGGGCGACGGCGCGTTCTTCCTGGCCTTCTCCGAGAAGCGCGCCTTTCCGCTGGGCATCAACATCATCGTGTACGCGATGACGCACTGAACATGACGACCGAAAATCCCAACGAGCCGATGATGGTGAATGAACAACCGATGAGCGCGTGGGCGGCAGCGGCGGCGCAGGGTGTGGATATGTCGCTCATCGAATACAGTCTGAGTCTCCCGCCGGAGCAGCGGATACGTTTTCACGACAGCAGGCTCCGTTTGTATCTACTGCTCGAAGCGAGAGCCGGATTTTTGGAGGCACCTGTAAAATCTTCGTGAACCGCTCGCCAACTTAACCCCATCCTGCGTCAATAACCTTATGGCCATGCCAACCACTACTCCGACGACGACCCAGAGCAGCTACGCTTCGGAACAAAAAGCCGTCGAACAACTCACCGCCAGCCGCGCGAAGATCACGAGCGAACTCGCCAAGGTCATCGTCGGCCAGCGCGAGGTCATCGAGCAGATCCTCATTGCGCTCCTCGCGGGCGGGCATTGCCTCATCACCGGCGCGCCCGGTCTCGCCAAGACCCTGCTCGTGAAATCCATCGCGCAGATTTTCCATCTTAAGTTCGCGCGCATCCAGTTCACGCCCGACCTCATGCCCGCCGACATCATCGGCACGGAAATTCTCCAGCAAGGCGCCGACGGCCAGCGCGCGATGCACTTCGTGAAGGGACCCGTCTTCGCGAACATGCTGCTCGCGGACGAAATCAACCGCACCCCGCCCAAGACTCAGGCCGCCCTGCTCGAAGCCATGCAGGAACATCAGGTCACGGCCGCCGGCGTGCGCTATCCGCTCACCGAACCGTTCTTCGTGCTCGCCACGCAGAACCCCATCGAGATGGAAGGCACTTATCCCCTGCCCGAAGCGCAGCTCGACCGTTTCATGTTCAACGTGGTGATCAATTACCTGCCCGAGGACGACGAAGTGGAAGTCGTGAAGCAGACCACCGCGCGCGGCGGCACACCCATCGAGGCGATCTTCACCGGCGAGGACGTGCTGCGCTTTCACGACGTGGTGCGCCGCGTGCCGATTGCCGAGGATGTGATTCGCATGGCGGTGAAACTCGCCGCCGCCTCGCGCCCGAAGCAGGCCGGCACGCCGGACTTCGTGAATCAATTTGTGGGCTGGGGCGCGGGCACGCGCGCGGCGCAAAACCTCGTGCTCGGCGGCAAGGCCCGTGCGCTCCTGCAAGGCCGCGCCCACGTCACCCCCGACGACATCAAGGCGCTCGCCGTGCCGGTGCTGCGCCACCGCATCCTGGTGAACTACCGCGCCGAGGCCGAAGGCATTTCCGTGGAGAACATCGTCGAGCGGTTGCTGGCGCAGGGGAAGTGAAGTGAGGAGGAAGCTTTATTCTCTGCTACCGGTGCTCGCGGCAGGAGTCTTTGCGTTTGCTGGCTGTGGAAAAGTGGCCCCGATTTACAAGGGAACGCTGCATGGGTCTAAGGTCGTCGTTTTCACAAAACCGAACAGCCAGAGTTTGATTTCGGTGCATGCCGACGCAACCAAGGTTTTACAGATTGGCCCGTTGCAGTTTGAAAACATCAGAGGCTTAAACCGTGGCTTCGAGGAAATTGAACAATTCCACACATTGATCTTTGTAACCGAAGAGGGCGGTGCAGCATTTGTCCATGCTTTTGACTTGTTGAAGAACGTCGATGTGAAAGCGCCTCTCGGTGACGCGTCTGGATTCGGCTACTGGCTAGGGAATTCAAATCAGCAGTACCAGGCCGTGACCATGCTGACCTCAAACAAGCTGTACTGTCGATGACTGGACCTTCGTATCTGGAGAGGAAGCGGACGAAATGGGAATTCCTGTTTGACCTCGACCAGAAAAACGTTCGGCTTTCCTCGACGAACCAATTGTAGTTCGGCTTCGCGTTCGAGTCCTGGAGTCCGGTGCGCTCCCGCGCAGGCCGGGCTTCCGCAGGCCACGAACCGCCCGTCCCCAGCCCGGAGGGCTGACAGAAATTAGCCGGGGGTTGAGGAGCGCAGCGACGACACCCCCGGATCATTCCCGCCCGCGACCGCACCCTGAAAGGGTGCCAGAACGCCGCGTCCATCCGCGCTCTCTGGCACCCCGCCGGGGTGCAATCCGTTTTGATGTCGGCACCGGGGTTGTCGCTGCGCTCAACCTCCGCCTAATTTCTGGCACGGCTCCGCCGTGGCCAAACTTCGCAGCCCACCGCGCCGCACGGTTCGTCGGATATCCGGTAATTTTTTTCCAGGGTCTGGTCCGCTCACCGTGCCGCCGCCGGAAACTGGTTGAGGTTACTTGTTGCTATTCGCCCGCCGCCGTCAGACAAAAGGCCACTGTCAAACCGCCCGTCCATTTCAAGGCATGTCGAATCCTCAGGTGAACTCCGTTCGGTGATGATTTTAAGCCCGGCATTCGGGAGCAGTCGTTGAAAAGTCAGGGCGGTCCGGCAGCAAATCAAATGAGTAACAAACTGTTCGTGGGAAACCTTTCCTTCAACACCACGGAAACCGACCTGCAAAGCCTCTTCGGCGCGCACGGCACCGTCACCGAAACCAACCTGATGATGGACCGGGAAACCGGACGTCCGCGCGGGTTTGGTTTCATTACCATGAGTTCGGCGGGCGAGGCTGAGAAAGCCATCGAAGCCTTGAACGGCAAGGACGTGGACGGTCGCGCGCTGACGGTCAACGTGGCCAAGCCGCGTGAAGAACGTCCGGGCGGTGGTGGTGGTGGTCGCGGATATGGTGGTGGCGGCGGCGGTGGCGGTGGCGGTCGGGATCGCTATTGATTTTCTTTCGGTCACAGCGAGACCCGGTTCAGCCGGGTCTCGCTTTTTTTATTTCCAGCAGCGCAAAAAATCTGTGCGTGCGGGCGTGGCGCACGGGCGGTAACTCTTTCCCATGACCAGCATGTGTTCAGTTCTCATCGGCCTCGGCCTAATCCTTGCCCATTCCCTCTTTGCCGCGGAGCCGGCGAGTTTTTCGGTGGTGGGTGATTGGGACGTGCGCGTGGTGGTGGCGGAACCGCGCCCGGTGAACGCGACGTTGCGCATCAGTCCGCCGCCGCACATCACGGTGACGGGCGAGCGGCATGGGAAGTTGCCGGTGTTCAATCCCAAGGCGGGCGGCTGGGTGAAGGGCGCGCAACTGCGCGGCGTGCAGGCGCAGGAGACGACCACGCCCGGTCTGCTGGTGGCGGGGACTTTGGTTTTGCGCGCGGGACCGGAGGCGGACGCGGCGGTGTTCGCGCCTGGGAAAGATTATCTCGTGGACGAGCAGTGGGGCACGTTCGGGCGCACGACCAATTCCACCATCCAGCCGGACCAGGCGGTCTTCGCGAGCTATCAACATTTTCAACTTCGCCTCGACGCGGTGGTGGTCACGCGTGCGGGCGTGGTGGAGTGGCGTCCTGGTGTGGCGCGCGCGGCGGCACCGTTGCCCCCGACCATCGCGGAGGGCGAACGGCATCTGGGAAATCTCTGGCTGCCGGGCGCGGTGACAAAGCTCGCGCCAGAGCATCTCTTTCCGATTTTGGAGACGACTTATCCCGAGGCGATGAAGGCGAGTCCGAGCGCGGCGGAGATGCAGTTGCCGCGCGCGCTGAAGAAATTGCAGTCCGGCGAAAAGCTGCGCGTGCTCGCGTGGGGCGACAGCGTGACGGAGTGCCAATACATCCCGGCGTGGGAGAAGAACCGCTGGCAGGCGCAGTTCGTGACGCGGCTGCGTGAGCATTTTCAGAAGGCGAACATCGAACTGATCACGGAAGCGTGGGGCGGGCGGAACACCGGGAGCTATCTCGGCGAGCCGCCGGGGAGCGTGCACAACTATCGCGAGAAAGTGCTGGGCGCGAAGCCCGACCTCATCGTGTCGGAGTTCGTGAACGACGCGGGGTTGAATCCCCCGCAGGTCGCGGAGCGTTACGGGAAGTTGCTCGCGGATTTTCAAGGCCTCGGCGCGGAGTGGATCATTCTTACGCCGCATTACGTGCGCCCCGACTGGATGGGCCTGACGCGCGAGCGTGAAGTGGATGACGACCCGCGCCCCTACGTGAAGGGCTTGCGCGAGTTCGCCGCGAAGAATCAGGTGGCCCTCGCCGACGCCTCGCTCCGCTACGGACGGCTCTGGCGGCAGGGACTCCCCTACAACACGCTGATGTTGAACTCGATCAACCACCCCGACACACGCGGCATGAAACTCTTCGCGGATGCGTTGATGGAATTGTTTCCGTGAGAGAGTCGGACCGTCGCCGCAAACTTCAGACGTAGAGCGCGCCCTGCAAATCCAGCAGCAGCGTGCTCATGATCGGATGGCGCTTGTTCGGGTCGCGGTCGAGGGCTTTCAGAATGGTGCGCTCCAGCGCGAGCGGGATTTGCGGGTTCACGTCACGCGGCGGTTTCAGGAAGTGCATGTCGAGCTGCTGGCGCAGCACTTCCTCGGGCGTCTCGCCGGGGAACGGCTTCACGCCGGTCACGAGTTCATACGCGGTGACCCCGTAGGCGAAGATATCCACGCGATGATCAATGGGCTGCTTCCTCAACTGCTCGGGGGCCATGTAGCTGGGCGTGCCGGGCATCTTGTCGAGCTTGAGGTTGCCTTTGGGAATCGGCTGCGCGAGATCGAAGTCAATCAGGCGCACGTTCACATTGCGGCTGATCATCACGTTCTCGGGCTTGAAATCGAGATGCATGAATCCGCTGTCGTGGACGTGTTCCAGGGCGCGGGCCATGTCGAGGAGGATATTCCCGACGTGATCGCCGAGGGAATCGTCGGCGAGGTTTTGCAACACCTTCAGATTCTCGCCCTCAATGTAGTCCATGAGTGCGTAGGGCGTGCCATCAATTTTCCCGTGCTCGTGGTAGGTGATGATGAGTTCGTGCTGGTGAATCTTGGAAAGAATTTCGCAGCCCTGGAGGAAACGTTTCTTGGACGTGAAATCGAACAACCCGGTCTTGTGCATCCGGCGCAGCGCGAAGGGCCGCTGCTGCTGGTCGGTGGCGAGCCAAAGCTCGGCCATGCCGCCCTGGTTGATCATCTCCTGCAAATAGAAACGGCCAAACGGGCCCGGCAGCGGGGCGGCAGGAAGTTCAACTGGTTCGGTTGGCAACATTTTGGGCGCGCGCGGTGATCTAGCACGGACGGATTAAATTTCAAAATCCAAATCCCGAATCCCAAACAAATTCCAAAGGTGGCGCGGACCGCCGAGTCCGCGTATCCGGGCCCCAACGGACTGCCGGCCAAAGCGGCGCTAAAGCGACCCCACTGCAAACGCTGGCGCGCGGCACCAAGCGCCTACTGCTGCGCGGAGCATTTGGAGTGCGGCCGCTTCAGCGCCGCCTTCGGGAGCGTGATTATTTTTTGCGCCACCTCACTTGTCGGGATTTGGGATTTGGAATTTGAAATTCGATCCCCCTACGTTCGCCCATGCACCCCGCACTGCCCGCCTCGCTCCGCGCCTGGGCCGACACGGCGCTGAGTTTCATTTATCCCGATGAATGCCAGTTGTGCCACGCCGAGCGCGCGACGCGCCGGCAGGGCTACGTCGGAGAAAACTGCCGCGCCGAGGTGCGCTGGATCGAAGCGCCGTTCTGCGAACGCTGCGGACTTCCCTTCGCGGGTGACATCACCGGCGAGTTTGAATGCACCAACTGTCGCGAGATGGAACTGCACTTCGCCAGCGCGCGCTCGGCGGTCATCGCGCGCGGACCGGTGCTGGAGGCCGTGCATCACTACAAATACGACCGGCACATGTGGTTCGAGGATTTTCTCGTGGAACTGTTCGTGCCGTGCGCGCGCCCGTGGTTTCTGCAACACGCCACGGATGCGCTCGTTCCCGTGCCGCTCTTTTCCGTGCGCCAGCGCGAGCGAGGATTCAATCAAGCCGAGCGTCTCGCGAAACGGCTGGCGGAGGCGGTGGCCGTTCCCATCCGCACCGACCTGCTGAAACGCGTCCAGCCCACGCCCAGCCAGACCCGCCTCTCCCGCACCGAGCGCGCCGACAACATGCGCCACGCCTTCGCGCTGCGAACACCGGAGAAGCTGAACGGCGGCAGCTACGTGCTCATTGACGACGTGTTCACCACCGGCGCAACCACGAGCGCGTGCGCCCGGCTGCTCCTGAAGGCCGGTGCGAAACACGTCGCCGTGTGGACGGTGGCGCGGGCGGAATTTCGCGGATGAAAAATGGCGCACGGAGATTCTTGTCCGCAGTTGTCCTAAAAAGTCAGAGAGATTTCCGCGCGCCCGGGTCTCTCGCCGCCCACGTTGCCGCCCTCAGGAATGTCCGCGCGCCCTCAGCGTTGCGTCCTGAAATCCATTCGTCTAGTTTCCGCGCCGTGCTGTTTCGCCGCTCCATTTTGTTGACGCTCTGCTGCGCGTTTGTTTTCGCGCTGGCGGGCTGCCGTCCGGGCGCGGGCGGAGGCGACGAGCAGAAGGAGCCGTACTTCCTGCGCGGCAAGAACCGTCTGCAAGCCCGCGACTACGTGGGGGCGATTGAAGGTTTCGAGAAGGCGCTGGACGTGAATCCGCGCTCGGCCTCGGCGCATTTTGAACTGGGCATTCTCTACGAACAGCAGCAGGGGGATTTCGCGGCGGCGCTGTATCATTATCAGAAGGCCGTGACGTTGCGCGGCGACATGCCCTCGGCGGAACTCGCGCGCCAGCGCATCCAGGAGTGCAAACGCGAACTCGCCAAGACTGTCATCACGCCCGTCTCGACGCAGAACTTGCAGAAAACCGTGGACGACTTGCGCGCGGAAAACCAGGTGCTCAAGCAACAACTGCAATCCTGGCAGATTTACTACGCGAGCCGGGGTTTGCCGACGAACACGCCGCCGTATGTCGCGCCCGTGATTTCGCAGCCCAACCCCGCGCGCACGGAAATTTCCCCGGCCCGCACGGACACGACCACGCGCACCGATGCCACCGCGCGTGCGCAGACGCCACCGGCGTTTCCCCGCAAGCTTCACACCATTTCCGCCGGGGAAAACTTCGGCAGCATCGCGCGCCGCTACCGCATCTCCACCGCCGCGCTGCAATCCGCGAACCCCACGATTGACGAGCGCCGCCTGCGCCCCGGGCAGGCGCTGGTCATTCCGCCGCCCTGAGCCATGCGTTTGCGCCTCTGGCTTGCCGCCGTCACCGTGTTCTGGGTGACGATGATCGTCTGGCTCTGGCGCACGGAATTTGGTGAACGCCGCCAACCCGGCGGCGTGCCGGCGGCAATGGTATGGAAAAAAATTCTCACCGCGCCTGACACTTCCAATCTGGAAATCCGCCACGGCACCAACGTCATCGGCTTCTGCCACTGGCGGCCTGACGTGGGCCAGGAACTCGCCACCGGCCAGCGTCTCGCCGATGACGAGAATCCGCTCGAAGGACTCGTGGAGGAACTTGCCTACTACTCGCTCGACTTCGAGGGCACGCTCACGCTGCCGGATTTTCCCACGCGCACGCGCTTCACCTTCCGCCTGCGGCTGGACACGAACCAGACGTGGCAGACCTTCGACGCCCACGTCTCCATGCGGCCCGACGTGTATGAACTGTTCGCCAACTCCGGCGCGCAAACGGTGCGTCTGCATGTGGACGCGGGCGGCGATAAAATTAACCAGACGTTCCGCTTCGCAGATTTTCAGCAGCCGCAAAAGCTGCTCGGCGATCTCGGCGGACCGATGCTGCCCACGATGGTGGGAGCGATGGGCGTCCCGCTCGGCACGAACAAACTTTCCGCCCAGTCGCTCGGCCTGCGCTGGGAGGCGCGCAACGATTCCATCCTCGTCGGCGCGAACCGCGTCCGCGCCTACCGGCTCCAGACCAAATTTCTCGACCGCTGGCGCATCACGTTTTTCATCAGCCCGGTCGGCGAGTTGTTGCGCGCGGAATTTCCCGGTGACCTCGTGCTCGTCAACAACGCCCTTGCCGGCCTGCGCCAATCCACCGCGCCATGATTGAACTCATCCATCTCGTGAAACGCTTCGGCGACGTTGTGGCCGTGAACGATCTCAGCCTCTCGGTGAACCGCGGGGAATTTTTCGTCGTGCTCGGGCCGAACGCGGCGGGCAAGACGACCACGATCAAAATCCTCACCGGCCTGTTGAAACCGACTTCAGGACTCGCCCGCGTTGCGGGCTTTGACGTGCAGGCGCAGCCGCTCGAAGTGAAGCGCCGCATGGCCTACGTGCCGGACTTTCCGTTCCTCTACGACAAGCTCACGCCGTGGGAATTCTTCCGCTTCATCGGCCAGTTGTTCCGCATGGACGCGGAGAAAATCCAGAGGGACGGGCGCGAACTCATCGAGCGCTTCAGCCTCGGCGACTTCTGCAACAAGCCCATCGAGGGACTCTCGCACGGCACGCGCCAGCGCGTGGCCATCGTCTCCGCGCTGCTGCACGAGCCGGAGGTGTTCGTGATTGATGAGCCGATGGTCGGCCTCGACCCGCAGCACGCGCGCATCGTGAAGGATGTTTTGAAGGAACGCTCGCGCGCGGGCATGACCATATTCCTTTCCACGCATCAACTCAGCGTCGCGGAGGAACTCGCGGATCGCGTCGGCATCATTCATCGGGGGAAAGTCGTGGCCATCGGCACGGCGGCGGAATTGCGGAAGCAGAGCGGGCAGGGGGAATTGGAGCAGGCGTTTCTGGCGCTCACCGCCGAGGCGGCGAAGTAGGAGCGCGGACTTTCCAGTCCGCAGCAAGCCGTAGAATTCAGACGGTCTCAGCCACTTCCGCACCGCTCGTCGTGGCACGTTGCTGCGGACTGGAAAGTCCGCGCTCCGCTGGCCTTTCGGCCCGGCGCGCCTTACCTTGGCGCGGCCATGAAAACCACGGCGGAAACCATCCAGAAAAACATCATCGCCACGCGCCGCAACCGCTACGTGGGCGAGGTCGTGTACATGTTCGCGTTCGACGTGGCTTACGAGATGACGCGGCATCCCGTGCGCGAACTGCTCGGGCAGCCCGTGGCGCAATTCGTCGTGGACGCCAGCAAACGCAACCCGCGCCATCTGTTCTTCTTCCGTCCGCAGATGGTCCGCCTGCCCGCGCAGGAGCGGCTCGGCCCGCACGGGCCGGTGCGCGTGGAGTTCGCCGTGAAGCTCCTGCCCGTCGGCGCGATCAGCATCACGGTGCGCGTGCCTTTCGCGGTGCCGCACTTCGATGACCTCGTGGTCTATCACGATCTGCAATTCAGCAACGGTTCGTTGAGCGATGAGGTGCGCCGGCTCGCCGAGGACGTGCGCCGCGACTTGCACGCCCACTACATTCGTCCGCACAAACAAATTTCTGAGGAAGAGGCCTACACTGTGTTCTGCCTCGAAGCGCCGGTCGTGGATCGCGACGGCCTCGCACAGAGCGCCGAACTGTGGCTGAAGAATCACCGCCGCCAAGTCGCGGGGCTACTTACCCAGGAGCCGGAGATCGAAAAACTTTCGCACCAAGAATCGGAGGAGTCCACGCAGCGGGCCATCAGCTACTACGAGCACGATCTCGTGGTCGTGGACTGGGACGCCGCGCTGGTTATCGACAAGACGAACTGCTTCGATGAAACGCTCTACGTGATGGAACTCGCCAACCTCCAGCTCGCGGAACTGGAAGCCTACGACCGTCTGCTCGATGACGCGCTGGAGCGCTGCTACCGCGACCTGAGCGCGCAACGCATCCGCAGCCAGCGCGATGTGATGCGCGAGTTGCGCGAACTGCGGATCGATCTCGCGCGCTTCAGCGATGAGTTGCAGAACATCACCAAGTTCTTCGGCGACTGGCACGTCGCACGCATCTACGAGGCGATGTCCGCACGGTTCCACCTGAGCGACTGGCACCGCACGATTGAGGAGAAGGTGAAAACACTCGACGACCTTTATCAGCTTGTGAAATCCGACCAGCAGTACCGTTGGATGCTGACGCTGGAAATCGCCATCGTCGTCCTCTTCATCATAGATTTGGTGGCATTGTTCTGGAAGAAGTGAGAGGTGAAAGGGGCGCGGGCGTCTCGCCCGCTTTTGGACCACACACGCGCCAATGACGGGCGGGACGCCCGCGCCCCAATTCAATTACACCGTCGGCAACTGCACCGTCACCGTCGTCAGCTTCGACGCATCGGACTTGAGGTGAATGGCTCCGCCGTGGGCTTTCACGATCCAGCGCACGATGCTCAGGCCCAGTCCGCAACCCTCGATCTCACTGCTGTGCGAATCATCGCCGCGATAGAAGCGATCGAAGACGCGGGGCAGCTTTTCCGCCGGGATGCCGGGGCCGGTGTTCGCAATGGTCAGCTCGGCGGTGCCATTGTGGCGGCTCAGGGCGATGGTCACGCGACCGTCCGGCTGGTTGTACTTGATGGCGTTGTCGGTGAGGTTGAGCAGCAACTGCTTGAGGCGATGGCGGTCGCCGCGAATGGTTGTCTCGTCGCAGCCTTGCAATTCCACTTCGAGGTGATGGGGACGGGCGAGAAGTTGCGCGTCGGCGAAACTGTCGCGCACCAGTTCGTCCAGGCGCACCGGTTCCTGCGCGAGTGTGAGGTGGCCGGAATCAGCCTTCGCCAGCAACGTGAGGCCATCCACGATTTTGGCGAGGCGCGCGATCTCGTCGAGCTGGGCGGCGAAGAACTCGTGGTCATGGGGCGTGACGCCAGGCTCGCGCAGTTTGGTCTCAATTTCTCCGCGCAGGATGGTCAGCGGCGTCTTCAATTCGTGTGAGGCATGGAGGGTGAATTCGCGGATATGACTGATCGAATCGTCGAGCCGCTGGCTCATGGAGTTGAAGACCACGGTGAGGCGGTCCAGTTCATCGCGGTTGCCCGAGCGTTCCATGCGCTGGTGCAAGTTGTCCGCTTGCACGCGTTCGAGCGTTCGGGTGAGCGTGCGAATGGGCGAGAGCGCGCGGCGCATCAGAAACCAGCCGCCAATGGTCGCGAGAACAAACGCGGGTCCGCCGCCGAAGAAGACGATCTCGACCAGTTCCTCGCGCGCGGTGTGGCCCTCCAGCGCCAGCGCCTTGGTGACACCCGGATGCTCCACCACCATCTCGTAATACGCCCAGCCGGCGATCAGCAAAAAGCCGGCGAGCAGGATGACCACATACCAGAGCATCAACTGGGTGCGGATTTTCATTTCGGCTCCTGCAAGACGTAGCCCACGCCGCGCACGGTCTGGAGCAATTTGACCGGGAAGTCCGCGTCAATCTTCTCGCGCAGGCGCATGATGTACACGTCCACGAGGTTCGTGCCGGGATCGAAATCGTAGTCCCAGACTTTCTCCACGATGGCCATGCGCCCGCAGATGCGGCCCGTCGAGCGCATGAGAAATTCGAGGAGCAAATACTCCCGGCGCGCGAGATCAATGGGCGTGGTGCCGCGCTGCACTTTGCGCGTCACCGTGTCGAGCGTGAGGTCGCCAACGCGGAGCACCGTGGACTTGGCCTCGCCGCTGCGGCGTCCGAGCGCGCGCACCCGGGCGATGAGTTCTTCGAGCGCAAAGGGTTTGGAAAGGTAGTCATCGGCACCCGCGTTCAGACCCTCGACGCGTTCACCGACGGTGCCGCGCGCGGTGAGCAGCAGCACCGGCGTGGAGTTGCCCTTCTCGCGCATCTGGCGCACCACGCTCAAGCCGTCGCGGCCCGGCAGCATCACGTCCAGGACCAGGACATCGAAGGGCGTAGTGTCAATCGCGGCGAGCGCCTGCGTGCCGTCGTGCAGCACGTCCACGGCATGGCCTTCGGCCTGGAGCGCCTTGCGGATGAACGAGGCGGTTTTTTTTTCGTCTTCCACGACGAGCACGCGCATGGCCTTCAACTTATCGGGCACGCGCGCGGGCGGCAATGCGGTTGTCGTGGCGGGAGCGGGAGTTTTCACGGCGTTGAATTCCTGGCCCCGACGGACGGCGCATTGGTGAAAGGACGATTGCTGATCACGCGGACCAAGGTGGGTTCCTCGGCGGGCCAGCGGGCCAGTTCGTGCAGCACGGGGTGGTTGGCGGAGAGAAGACTTTCCAGCTCGGGAAAATCTGCGACGGCGACGACGACCGGCTCCGCGCCTTGGAGCAATGCGGCGGCGCGCTCCGGCTTGACGAGGCGGTGCGCGGTGTTCAGCCAGAATTGCAGCGCGAACGGTGTCTTCACATGCACGAGCGGAAATTGTTCGCCCAAGGTTCCGCGCACTTTCGCCGCGATACCACGCATCCCGACCGTCTCTTGCACGCGCGTGCTGTGGGCCTGCAAGACGTGGTGGTAGAGGAACAGAAAGGTGAGCACACACGCGGCGAAAACGCCGGCAGCTTTGTACAAACGCGGCGTGCTCCAGCCCCGCAGCCACCAGGCCAGTTCGCGTGCGGCCAGCAACGCCGCCGCCGGGACGAGCGGGAAGATTAACCGCCCGCGCTGATGCGCCGCGATGCTGAACAGCACCAGCCCGGCGAAAAACCAGCAGAACAGAAACCGCTCGAAGCGCCGCTCGTCCGCCAAGTCGGACGGACGTTTCCACACGCGCCAGAAGGCGACAAGGGCCAGCGCGCACCACGGCGCGAGATTGCTCAAGAAGGCGACCGTCGGCTCCCAGAAGCCCACGAACATTTTTTCCTTCATCCCCGAGCCGGTGGCGTGCGCGGCCAGTTCGCGCCCGAGCAATTTGTCGAGGAGCGGCTGGCCGATGCTCTGGTACGCGAAGAAAAACCAGCCGCCGCAGATGGCGACGAACAGCGCCAGCCCCAGCCAGTGCGAGCCGCGCATTTTCGATTCATGCCGCGCGCGCTTTTCCCAGAAGTGCGCCAGCAATCCCGCGCCGCCGAGCAGGAGAGCGATGGGACCCTTGGCCATGGTCCCCAAGGCACCGGCCAGCCAGAACCACGTCCAGCCCCGGCCCGTGGTCCAGGCGCGATACGCCGCGAATGCCGCCAGCGTCACCGGCAGGGCGAGCAGCCCGTCGTAGCGCGCGGTGACGAACTGCCGGGCACCCGCCGGGCAAAGGAGGTAAATCAGTCCCGCGAGAAAACCAGTGCGCCAGCCGAAATGATTTTTCCCCGCGCCCACGAGCAGCAACGCCACGCCGAGCGTCGCGAGCGCCGACGGCAGGTAAATGGAGAAGCGGTTGATCTCGCCGAAGGCCGCCGTGGACAGCGCCGCGATCCAGGTCAGCAATGGGGGTTTCGACGCGACCGCGCCCGTCACGTCGTATTGCATGATCCAGTGGCCGTGCTGCACCGCGTCGAGCACGTAGGCGCCAATGCGCCGCTCATTGTCCACAAGGTTCGGGTAGCCCGAGAGCGCGATGGCGAACATCGTCACGCCCAACACGGCCACCGGCCCGTAGATCCGCCACGACGCGGGCGCGGCCTCGGAACGCATCTCACCCGACGCATTTCGCCAGACGCCCAGCCTGGCAAAAAATTCCCGCACGTTCTTCATTTTCATCGGAGACATTGACCCTGCTCGGTGAAGTGATGATGATGGATGGATGACGAAAATGTCATGTCTTCTTCATCGCGCCGCCAGATGACTCATCCCAATGTGGATAACATGATTGCAACGACTGAACCACGCACCGAACCGACCGCGCGCGGTTGCGACGTCGCCGGCGATGGCCTCCAGCCCCTGCCCTCGCGCGCCCCCATTCTGCGCGTGGCCACGGATCAGTTTTCCGTGGTGGTGCCATTTTACAACGAGGCGGCGAACGTGCGCTTCGTGCTCGAAGAAGTGCGGGCGGAACTGCCCGACGCCGAAATCATCGCCGTGGACGATGGCAGCACCGACGAGACCTGGGCGCGCATCCAGGCGGTCCCCGGCGTGCGGGGCCTGCGGCTCACGCGCAATCTCGGCCAGAGCGGCGCGATCTACCACGGCCTGCGCGCCTGCACGCGACCCGTGTGCGGCCTCATGGATGGCGACGGGCAGAATGATCCCGCCAACTTCCACCGGTTGCTCGCCGAATTTCAGCGCGGCGAGGCGGATGTCGTGTGCGGCTTCCGCGAGAATCGAAATGACACCTGGAGCCGCCGCGCCGCGTCGCGTTTCGCCAACGGCGTGCGCCGCCGCTGGCTCGACGACGGCGTGCGCGACACCGGCTGTTCGCAAAAAGTTTTCCGGCGCGAGGCGGCAGACTTGCTCGTGCCATTTCGCGGGATGCACCGCTATCTCCCCGCCATTTTCAAGCAGGCCGGGCTGAAAATCGCCGAGGCGCCCGTGCTCCATCGCACGCGCCGCGCCGGGATTTCCAAGTACACCAACTGGCGGCGCGCGCTGGATGGCATTTACGATTTGATCGGCGTGGCCTGGCTGCTGAACCGCAAGATCGTCCCCGTGCCGATGGAGAAAAAGCCATGAATGAAGTCCTCTTCAAAATCGATCTCTTTCACAAGGTCTGGGTCATCACGCCCTGGAAGCTCATCGGCTACGCGGGCGTGCTCATCTTCGCCGGTCGCTGGTTCGTGCAGGTCGTGGCCTCGCATCGCGCGGGTCGTTCGCACCTGCCGCGGCTGTTTTGGTACATGTCGCTCGCGGGCAGCCTGATGCTGCTGGGCTACTTTGTTTTCAGCGACAAAACGGATTCTGTGGGCATCCTCTCGAACCTGTTTCCCGCTGCGGTCGCGGGTTACAATTTGATCCTCGAAGCGCGGCGGAGCCGGCGGGAAGAACCGACGGTTGGATGAGAAAGTTTTGCCTGCGGACTTGGCAATGCTCCGGCCGGTTTGACTGATCCCGAACTCCGAAGTCGGGGCGGCGTTAGCTGCCGGGGTAGCACAGGCAACCTGCCTGTGCCGCGCGGCGACCAGCCGCGCGGAACGGAGGAGAACGTAGGAAAGTTCTGTTGCGCCCATTTCCAATTCATGCTCCCTCCCGTTCCGCCCGGCTGGTAGCCGGGCGGGACGGGCTGGTAGTCCGTCCCACCCATTCCGACTTCGGAGTTCGGGCTGATTTCACCGTGCTGGCGACCCGCCGGCCGCCTGTCCTCCTCCTGATAAAAAAAAGAGAGGCCGGATTGCTCCGGCCTCTGTGTTTTTGCGGGCGGACCGTTCTGACTCAGTTGCCCATAGCGAAAATTATTGCGCGCGCACGCGGTAGAATTTGTTTCCACCCGCCGGGTCAGTCTGCTCACCGGGCAGGCCGGTGCCGTTGTGCGTGCCGAGCGTGGTCCACGGGCCGGACGGCGCGGGCGCGGACTCGATGATGTAGCTGCGGCCGAGGCCGGTCGGGAAGTTGAGCTTCGCGCCGCCAGCCTCACGACGCACCGCGAGACGGAGCAGCGAGGAGGCTTGCAGAGGATTCGTGCCGGCGCGGAATTCATGCAGGTTGTTCGCACCATCCTGATCCGGGTCGCCATTCGCCGGTGAGAGCACCGCCGAGGCGCTGCCGAAGAAGCGTAGCCGCCAGAGGTCGCTGATGCCGTCGCCCGCCGTCGAGTTCGTGCGCAACACGGTGGAAACCACACCGTCGCGGGTGTGGGTGCGGAAGAGCGCGAGGCCGTTTTCCGAGGCGGAGAAATGCTTCACCACCACACGATAGGCGGCGTTCGGGCCGACCCCGGCGGGAATGGAAACGGAAACGGTGGCGAGCACCGCGTCACCGGAGAGACCGGCCGAGCCTGCGTCCAGCCACGCCGCGCCCGCACTGTTCGTGCCGGACGTGTTCTGCAGGGCGGCAGCGCCGAGGGCCGCCGCGCCGGTGAGCGTGACCTGGCTGGTCAACACCGGAGCGCCATCGAGCGGTTCGACCGTGACACTGAGCATCGCGACGCGCACGGGCAGCCCGCCCACGATATGCGCACGCACCGGCACCTGGACCGTGGTGCCAGCCGCACCGACCACGTCATCCACGGAGAGCGCGACGGTGGGCCGGCTGGTGGGCGTGACGATGGACTTCGGCTTCGGCGCGGCGGAAGGGCCGGCGAAGGGCGAGCCGTTTGGCACTTGCACGGATTGGCGGACGCCGCCCTGCCAGTAGCGCGCGAACCACTTCAGCGACGGGTCGAGCGAGCGGCGGAAGGTGACGTAGATGTCGTCCACGTTCAGGGAGCCGTCGCCCTGCGTGATGCCGTCAATGTTGCCGTTGAAGTTGTCGGTCACGGTGCCGTCCGAGGAATCCATCGCGTCAAAGAAATCGCTCTTCCGCGGCGGGGTGTTGAGATCGTAAATGGCGGACTGGAAGACTTGGAGCACGTCGTTGTTGAGCAGGTTGCTGTTGCCGAAATCGCCGGCGTTGAACCAGCGGAACGGCGCCACATCACCCACGACGTAGCGGCGCGAGCCGACGGTCACGCGCTTAATGCCGTTGACGGGTCCGACAGTGAGCGAGCCGTTCGTGGGCACCTGGATGAAGACGTCGCGGTTGATGCCATCCGAGGTCGCGGAGGCGCGGTCCAGTTTGATTCGGTAGGTGTCGCCATCGGCGGAGCCGGCCGGCACGCGGAAGGAGTAACCGCCGAGAATCACCTTGCCATCCGAGCCTTTGAAGCGGGTGTCATGCGCCCGCGAATAGGTCACAAGATCCTGCTCCAGCGTGTCGTACAAAAACTTTTGCCTGTAACGTTCGAGCCAGCCAACGCCGAGCAGATTGAGCGCGGTGTTGGTGATGAGCAGGTCGCTGAAGATGGCGTCGCCGAGCAGGTTGGTTCCGATGAACATCGCCGGCGGGATGGTCACGAAGAGGGAGGGGTTCTGGGGCAGCGGTTTCTCGAGCATGGATTTGAAATTCACTTGCGAACCGCTGACCGGCAGGCCCGTCTCGTTGGTCACCACCACGTTGAACTGGAAGGAATAAATTTTCTGCGCCGCCAGCACGTTCAGGGTGACGGGCGCGAAGAAATCCTGCCCCGCCGCCGCGATAAACTCACTGGACGCCTCGCCGCTGGCAAAGCCGAAGCTGATCGCGGTGGCCTCAAAGTTCGTCGGCGAAAACAACTTCGTGATGATGTCGCTGGGACGGAAGTTGTCGCGGAAAGCGCGCACCTTGAACGTGCGGTTCGTGTTTTCGAGATTAAACGAAATGGTGTCTCCTGCCGCCACCGGGCCGAGCACATTCGGGTTTCCCCCCACGCCGTCCGTCGGGTCCGAGCCGTCCCAAGTGTACCACATGCGCGCGCCGGTGGTGATGTTGTTGACGCTGAACGAGGCGGCGTTGTCGCCGGCGATGGCAGGGTTGCCCACCTTGAAAATAAAGCGCGCGGAAACGATGGCGCTGGACTGGCGTCCGTCCGCCGTGCCGATGGCCTTGATGGTCAGGTCCGGCTGCGGGCTGACCATGGAAGTGGGGATGCCGGTGTCCGGCGACTGGCCGTCGCGATACGGCGGCGGGGTGCCGCCCACGCCGGGGCCAGGATCGGGGATGTTGTCTTCAAAGGGATTCGAGGGCGACGCACCAAAGGTGAAATACGTCTGCGTCCCGGCGACGGACGGGATGGCGATGACCACCTCGTTGTTGAATACACCGGAGACCACGGGCTGAAGTTTGGTCACCAATGTGCCAAAAGAATCCACCTGCACATCCACCCAGCCGATGACCGGGGGCGGCACCGGCTGCTGCACCGCGCCGGTGATGATGCGGCGCACCGCGTTGTTGCCCGAGTCCACGACGAGAAAGCCGCCGCCGAACGGGTCCGCCGCGATGCCCACGGGCGCGTTGAACACGGCGGAGCTGGCCGGGCCGTTGACCAGGCCGGAGACGCCCGGCGTGCCGGCGTAGGTCGAGACGGTGTAGGAAGTATTGTTCGTGTTCGCGGTCACGCGGCGCAGGGTGTGGTTGCCCGAGTCCACGACGAGCAAGCCGCTGTTGCCGCCGAGCCAGATGAGGCCGCGCGGAAGGGTGAAGCGGGCGTTGGAGCCGAGGGTGGAATCCGTGGTGCCGCTGATGTTCGGAGCGCCGGCGATCAAAGTGACCACGCCGTTCGTGTTGATGCGCTTGAGGCAGTGGCGCCCGGTGTCGGTGACCCAGATCTCACCGTTGGCTCCGACGGCGACCGCCGAGGGTTGGGAGAAGCCGGAGGCCAGCGTCGTCACGTTATTGTTCGTGTCGAGCTTGCGCACGCAGTTGTTCTGCGAGTCGGCGATGTAGATGTTGCCTGCTGCGTCCGCCGCGAGACCGAGCGGATAGCTGAAGCGCGCGGAAGCGCCCGGCCCGTTGACCAGGCCCCACACGTCCGGCACACCGGCGAGATTGGTCACCACGCCGCTGGTGCTCACGAAGCGGATCAACTGGCTCTCGGAGTCGGCGACGATCAAACCGCCGCGCGCAAAGATGATACCCTGCGGAATGTTGAAGTGCGCGGCCTCACCCGTGCCGTTGTTCGAGCCGGGAACATTGGCCTCACCGGCCAGGGGAACAAAACTGGTCAGCCCCGGCGGGATGCGCAGCACGCGATGGCTCACGCCATCCGTGACGTACGCCGTGCCGTCCGGCGCGACGGCGACCGAGTGCGGTTCCGACAGGCCGCTGGTGATCACCGAGTCCACCGAGAGGGTGGCCGCGCCCGCGCGCAGCACCGCGCCGCCGAGGCCGAGGGCCGCGACCAGCGCACGAAGTGAGAAATAATTCTTCATAACAATTTCGTTGAGGTGGAAATCAGGGCTGCGTGGGGTTCGTGCCGTTCTGGTACTCCTGCCAGTTCAATTGGCCGTCGCCATCCGAGTCGGCGTTATCGGCGGCGTTCGCGGCAGAGACGCTGCCGAAATAGTTCACGCGCCATTCATCCGAGGTTTTCTGCCCGCCTTCCGTCGGGGTCCAATACACCCAGGCCGAGCCGGGAATACTTTCGAAGGTCAGTTCGGTGTCCAAGTCCGGCCCACCCGAGGCGTGATGGAAACGCACCGTGTAATGTTTTCCGGGCGGCTGGTTTTGCGGCACCGTGAAGCGCAGCGAGCCGAGCGTCTGGTTGCTTTGCAGGAGCGGCGAGAAGGCACTCGACGGCACTAGCGACCAGGCGCACACGAGGTCGCTCGCCGACGAACCGCGCGCGCTGATGAAGCCATCCGCGCCGAGACTCGGCTCGAAGGACACGCCCGTGGCGGCGGCCAGGCCCGGCTCCGCCTCGACGGACACGCGGAAGCCCAGGCCAGCGACGCTGAGGCCGGATGCGACCGAGATATTGACCGGCACTTCGCAGACGCCGGAGGGCTGGTTGAAACTGTTGCCCGCGCTCAATTTCACTTCCCGCGACCAGCCGGGGGCGGGCGCGGATTTTGCAGGCGCATACTTCGCCGGGGCGGCCGCCGAGGGCGTGGGCGCGAGCGACACCAAGTCCGACTGGCGCAGGCCGGCGTTCCACACGCGGGTCACGTTCGTGGTATTCAGACGCAACGAACGCGCCAGCACCACCTGCCAGTCGAAGAAGTTGATGAGCAAGTTGCCCTGGAAGCGCGGCTCCGTGGGATGCACATCCATGGCGTTGAAAGCGTCCGAGAAAGCATACGGCACGCGCACGCCGAACGACGCGAACATGACCGCGTTCACATCGTTGTTCTGCAAATCGCCGTCGCCGAATTCACCCGCGTTGTAGCCCGAACCGACCGCCACGTCGCCCACGAGATACGGGATTCCCTGCACGGTGATGGTGCGGGCGGGACCGGCGGAAACCGGCACGCGCTCCTGATAACCATCCGAAGTGGCCGTCACTTGCAGCACTTGAATCCGGTAGCGGTCGCCTTCCAGCGCCGAGCCGCTGACCGGCACCATGAGCAACGCGGTGGTGGCGAAATCCTGGATGTCAATCGAGGCATTGGTGCCAAAGGCCGTGACCACCACGCCAATCGTGTTGCCCGCGAAATACGGCGCGGACACGGTGTAGCGCGCGGTCTGGCCGGCGGCGGCGGGCGTGATAATCGGCACGAAATCATTCGTCGTCAGGGCCACGCCGGAGACATACGGCTCGATGGCCGGAGCGCCGTCCTCGGGCGTGATCTCGACGCGATACTGGTAGGACTTCACATGCACGTCGGCCCGCAGGTTCGCGACAATCGGCACAAGAATGCGCGCGCCGCTGCCCGCGATGAAATCGCGCGGAATGCCAAACTGATTCGCCGGTGCCGGCTGGCCACCCACCACTGTGCTCGCGCCGGAAGCCGAGATGGCCTTGAGCCGGAGCGCCGTCAGGTCCTTCAGATTCTCCGTGAAGCGGAACGAGCCGACGTTGTTCGAGAGCGTGACCGACGCGCTGTTCGTCGTCGGCTCCGTGCCGTCCGTGGTGTAATAAACGGGCGCGGTGCTCGTGACCGTGATGGTCGCGCCAAAGGGAAAGTATCCGGCGTTGGGCGCGAAGGTGGGAGCCGCGAGCAGGTTGGTGGTGTTGCCACCGCCACCGCCACCGCCGCCACCGCCACCGTTGGTGATCGAGCCGCTGCTGTTCGTGCCGCCGAGTCCGGCACCCGCGACCTGGCGGATCAAACCCCAGAAAATTTCCGTGACATAGACCGTGCCGCCGCTGCTCACCGCGACACCGACCGGAGTACGGGCCGCCGCCGTGCCGTCTTGCCCGCCCGTGCCGTCCAACCAGCCGGCGAACGGACGGACCCAGTTCATTTTCGGCACGCCATAGAGCGAGGTGACGACGTGGTTCGTATCAATGACACGCAGGCGATGGTTGAGCCGGTCCGCGACCACGAGCGCGCCGTTGGGTGCGACCGCAATGCCTTGGGGGGAATTGAATTGTGCGGTCGAGCCGGGGCCGTCGAGCAGACCTTTGGGGTTCCCGCCCGCGATCAGCGTGGAGGTACCGCTCACCGGATCGAGCAGTTGCACGGCGTGGCCGGTGGATTCCGTGACGGCCACGAGTCCGTTGCCGAGCACGGCGAGACCGCGCGGCTTGCGGAAACCGGTGGCGATCAGCTCAACGACGCCGCCGACGTTCACGCGGTAAATGTTTCCGCCCAGTTCGGCGACGTAGGCCACGCCGTTCGTGTGGAGCGCGAGCGCGGTGGGCTTGCGAAAGCCGCTCATTTCGCCAAGCAGCGCGCCATTGCCGCTGAACTTGCGAATCTTGCCATCACGGTAGGTGAGGACGTGGACAACATTTGACCGGTCCACGGCGATGGAGATGGGCGCGGGCAGTTGCGCGGCGAAAGTGCTGGTGAGGCTGTCGCCCTGGCCGGGCTTGGAAACTTTGCGGACCTTGTTGTTGCCCTGGTCGGCGATGAGCAGGTTGCCGTTCGTGTCCACGGCGAGCGCGTTGGGGTTGCGAAATTTCGCGTAGGTGAAGGTGTCGCCGTCGGTCGCGCCGGACTTGGCCGGGCTGGTCTGGTTCGGCCCGCCGCCGAGCGTGGTCACGTCGGTCGCGGCGTGAACCGCGAGCGTGGTGGCGGCGAGCAGGAGGGCCGCACCCCGCCCGCGCCATTGGAGAAACAAGTTCTTCATAGTGTTATGACTTGAAGGGAACCCTCGAAATCAGTTCTTCGCCGCCGTGGTGGTTTCGGATTTGGGCTTGGTCCAGTCGTAAGGCTGGGCGCTGTCGTAGAAGGCTTCCTTGGTGTCCCGCTCGACCGGGGCCTTGGTCTGGAGGAATTCGGTGGTCACTTCGCGGAAGTCATTTTCGCCCACGATGGTCGGGGTGAGGAAGACGACGAGGTTGACCTTGGAACGGCTCTTGTCCGAGTGGCGGAAGAGCATGCCGAGTCCGGGGACGTCGCCGAGGAATGGCACCTTCTTCTGCTTGTTGGCGAGTTGGTCGCTGATGAGTCCGCCGAGCACGAGCGTGTTGCCGTTCGGGATGCTGACGTGCGTCTCCATGCGGCGGATGGAGTAGACGTTCGCGGTGTTGCGGAAGCCGTTGATGACCTGCTCGTCCACGGAGGCGATGTCCGAGACTTCGGGAATGACGTGCATGGAGATGTTGCTGTTGGCGGCGATGTGCGGGGTGACGTAGAGGATGGTGCCCAAGTTGGTGTAGGTGATTTCCGCGCCGGCCGGACTGTTCGCGGAGCCGGGCGTGATTTTGAAGATCGGGAAGGCGCGCGTCACGGAGAGCGTGGCGAGCTGGTTGTCGAGCGTCACCGCGCGGGGCGTGGAGACAATTTCCGCGTCCGTGTCCGTGTTGAAGAGCGAGATAACCGCACTCAATCCATCCGCGTTCAAAAATGCGGTGGCGGGGTGGAAACCGCGTGCGGTGTCCAGGGTCAGGCCGTTGCCGGGTTGGTAGCTGTATTTTTCCGTGGTGGTGGATCCGGGGGTGTAAGTGGTCGAGCCGCCTCCGCCGGTCGTGACCGTGCGCGGCAGGCCGGGGACGGTGGTCGTCACGTCGGAATCCGTCTGCTTCAAACGGCCATTGCCAAAGCTGACGTTCTGCCCCTGCAAGGTACCCTGCCAGTCAATGCCCTTGACCGAGCGCGGGTTTTTGGAGGTCTCCCAAATCTGCGCCTCGATGAGCACCTGCTTGGTGGCCGTGTCGAGCTTGGCGATCAATTCGTCAATGGCCGGAAATTCCTTCTCGGTCGCGACCACGATCAACTGGCTGGTCCGCAGGTCGCCCATCACGTTGCCGTTCGGCGAGAGGGTGCGCTTGATGATCTCCACCACGTTCGACGGGTGCGTGTGCTTGAGCTGGATGACCTTGGTGAAGAGCGGGTCGGCGGCCTTCGGGTCCTTGACGGTGATGCGGGAAACGCGGATGCGCGGGTCGTGGACGATTTGCAATTTGTAGGTGTCGAGCACGGCGGTGAGCGCGTCCATCGCGGACACCTTTTCCAAACGCATGGTGACGTTCGGCTGGTTGGTGATGGTGGCGAGGCTCGGGTCGGGCAGGTAATTCAAACCGGCCTGGCGCGCGAGATTCTTCACGGCGTCGAGGAGCGGCACGTCATCAATCACGATAAGCGGCACCAGTTCGGCCCCAACGGAATTGGTCTGCACCCCGTCGGCGGCGGGAACAGCCGGGACCACGGGCACCACCACATTGGCAGCGGGCGTCGGCTCGACCGCTGGGGTCGCAGGTACGGCGGGCGCGGCCGGGGCGTCTGGCTTCGCAGGGGCCTGCTCGACGGCGGGCGTGGCCGGAGTCACGACCGGCGTTTCGGCCGGTGTGGCGGGCGTGGCTGGTGTGGCGGGAGCCGGTTCATTTTGTGCCAGCACGGGGTTTGCGAGAGCGAGGCCGCAGGCCAGGAGCAGGACGAGTCGTTTCATAGGGTTGTTGGTTGGTTCTAAATTGATGGAGATTAAATGCCTTCGCGGAGCTTGAGTTCACGGACTTCGCCGGCCCCGCCCACGAGTTCCACGAGCACGGAAGTGTCGCGGATTTCGCGGCAGATGATTTTGATGTTCTGCGAGCCGGAGCGGATTTCGGCCTTCTCGCCCACGCTGAGCGTGGCGGAATTGATGAGGGCAAAACGCTGGCCGCGCACGCCGGAGATGCCTTTGAGCGCGAGCTGGCCGAAGAGCGTGGTGGGCGGCGGCGTATTGGTCGCGGCGACCTCGGGCGACGACGAGCGGCGAGTGGAATTCGGGTAGAACGGATCCTTGCCCGCGCGCGGGTCGTCGGTGAAGACCGAGCGCACCACCACCGCCGGCGTGAAGCGAGCGCCCGACGGCGGGACATTCGTCTGGCTGCCGGCCTGCGCGAGGGCGCTGGAACCGCACAGCATCAGGGACGCGGAGCACGGGAGGAAAAAGGAGACGAACTTTTTCATAAAGCGTTGGGGCGGACGAGCGTGAGCAGTTCCATCTTGAAGGCCAGCTTCTCCCGGGCTTCACGGGGTTCGCGGCTGTCGCCGCTCGCGAGGAGATCCACGGCGGTGGCCGGGTCCAGCGTCAGGTTTTGCACGCGGATGTAGGGGAAGGCGTTTTCAAAATCGGCGAGAAATTTTCCGAAGTCATGGAAATACGCCGTGCCCCGCACGTTGAAGGTCGCGGCCTGGTAGGGAAACCTCGGCAGCACGCCCACGTCCGCCATCTGCTCGCGCCCGAACTGGGGAATCTCCACTTTGTGACCGAGGCGGAACTTGTTCAGCATCTCAATGTGCCAGAGATACATGTCGTTCGGCGAGGCCATCGTGGCCTCGCGGTGGCGCAGGGCCTGCGAAACCGCGTCGAATTCCTGCAGGGCCTGGGCCTGGCTTTGCACCGTGCGCTGGCCGCCCTCAAGCTGCTCGCGGGATTTCGCGGCCTCGGCCTGCGCCGTGCGCAGGCTGACGCGCTGGGCGTTGATGAGCAGGAACCACAAGGCTCCCACCACCACCAGCGTGCCCACGCCGATGAGAATCATTTTGTCGCGTTTTTCTTTGGGAATTTTATTCATGCAGTTGGCGCTCCTTTTCCTCGAAATACATTTTGAAACCAAACCCGACGAAGGCCCGGCCCATGTCGCTCTGCGGTGCGGTCTGGCTGGTCAGTTGAATGGTATTGCTCTTTTGCAGCGCGGTCTCGAAGTAGGGCGAACTGGCCAGCGCCTGCTTGAAGCGCGGCACCTGGCTGCCGGTCTGCGGGCTGTAGTCGCGCCCCTCGATCTTCAGGACGATGCGCTCGGTTGCGCTCAGCCGTTTGGCCGGGGCCGGGCCTTCGTTCTGCGTGTAACTCTGCTCGGTCTGGAGCCGGGCCACTTCCACGCCCTCGACCGCCGTGCGTTGCAAGGCGTCCAGCGCCGGAGCCCAGAGCATGCGGTTCGTGGAAAACTGGTCGAGCGCGGCCAGCTTCTTCTCCAGCTCCCGCGCGCGGCTCCGATGGTTGGCCACCTCCTTGACCTTTTTCTCGATGTCGTTCCAGTTCGCGTTGAGCCGCGAAACCTCAGCCTTGGCCACGATGATTTTGAACTGCAAGGTGGCCGAACAAAGCAGCACGAGAAAGATCACGAAGGCGCCGATCCAGATCGCGCGCTTCACCGGGTCTTTGCGGCGCATTTCTTCCGTCGCCTGCGCTTCAGCCAATAGGTTGATACGAATCGCCATAAAATCAGAGTGCGCTGATGGCCGCGCCGACGGCGGAGGCCAGTTGGGGGGAAACAGCGGTGTATTCCGCCACTTGCTCCGGGGAGAGTGCCATGTCAAACGACTTGGCCGGATTCCACGTCCGGCACGGCACCATCAGTTCCATTTGCAGCGCCTGCACCAGCAGCTCACCGCGCGCGGAACCGCCCGACACAAAAACTTGCGACACCGCCACGTCCTGCTGGTGCTCGAAGAAATCCAGAAACGCGCGCAACTCGCGGCCCAGCCCGCCGACCAGTGGCTCCAGCGCCGCCTGCACTTCCGTGGGCATGCCGACTTTGATGCCCTCGGCCTCCGGGTAGCTGATGCCCATCGTTTCCGCCAGGCCGTGCGTCAGCCGGTCGCCGCCCAGGTTCACCACGCGGTGCATGATGAGTTCGCCGCGTTGCAGGATGGTGATGGTCGTGTTCCGAAAACCGAGGTCCACCAGCGCCACCGCCTCGTTCGCAAAAATTTCCGGCTCGCTCAGTTCAAACGCGTTCACCGGACCCACGAGACCGGGCACCACTTGCGCCGCCGAGAGGCCGGCCTCGCGAATCGCGCTCGCCACATCCTCGACAACCTTCCGCTTGCCCGCGCCCACGATGAGTTGCTGCTTCTGTCCCGATGCCAGCTTCGGCGCCTCGGCCGGCTTGGTGTCGTCCGTCGTGCGCGCCACCACCACCGCGCAGTCGAAAACATGATCGGGCAAATCCTGCTGGAGGTAAGTCTTGGTGTTGAACTTGAGCAACTGCCGCAGGTCATCCATCGGCATGGGCGGCATCTCCGTGCGACGCACCACCGAGTCCGCCACGCCCAGCGAGACCACGACGGTCTTTGTTCCTTCGCCGAGGGCGCGCGTCACGCTCTTCAAATGCTCCGCCAGCACCTCGACCGAAGGCATCGCCAAATCTTCACTCGGGGAATCCTGGACCGTGAAATTGACCAGCGTCAGGCGTCCGCCCTTGTTCTGGACACGGACGGCTTTGGTGTGACGACCTCCGAGGTCAATCGCGATCACTTCTTCGCGTCTTTTGACGCGGGTGTTAAAAAATGGCAGCGGCATACTCCGCCAGACTTAGCAACCGTGGTGCCACGGGGATTATCCGACAAACAGGCCGCGCCCGTTCCCACGTTTCCACCTCCCGCTGTCCCGCATTCAGGCAGCGGCGTCCCGATTCGTGGAAAAGTGTCCTGTGGAAAAGCAAAAAGCTGAAAAGCTGAAACGCTGAAAGCGCGGAACGCCGCCACATGAACGCCCTCGACATCCGTTCTAAAACAACCGTCACGCGAGCAGGCGATTAAAATGACCAAGGCGCGCTTCAGCCCGTTCACCCCGCGCCGTTCTGCGAACGCGCGATGGCCCGCAGCGCGAGCCGCTCCACCATGGGGATGCGTCAGCACGCCCAAGCCGTGCCTTGACTTTCCCGCGCCGCAGGAGCTTCATGCTCGCGCACTCGGGAACAACAATTGGTAGCGCATGAAACTTTCATCTTCTCCACGGCGCGGTCTTCTCCACGGCGCAACTTACGGCGCGCTGCTGACCCTGCTGCTCGCCATGTCTCTCCCAGCCCAGGAACCTGTCCCGCCCGGTGATAAGCCTGCGGCGGAGCAGCAGCCTCCTGCCATCACCGAACGCGGCGCTCATCATCGCGTCTGTCGGCGGGACAACTCCATCACCCTTGGCCATGGTCGCCTGCTTTCATTGTCGTTTGTTAGAACTGACCCCTTTCCGTTGGAAGCCGCTCCCCTTCCAGAAAAAGTTTGGACCACGAACGCGCACGGATATTGGGTTCGCACTATCAAGTTCCGACCGGATGGCCTCGCCGTGGCGTCCACCAGTCAAAACGACGCCATCAAAATGTGGAATGTTTCGGACACAGCTCTCATCCGATCCTTCAGTTTGGGCCAGAACGGGCCAGTGACCCTGGCGTTCCCGCCAAACAGCACGCGTATTTTCGGTGGAAATGGCAGTGGCGCGTACAAAACTTGGCGCGTGAGTGACAGCACCACGATCTATTCAGGCGGGTTCAGTCCAAACGGATTCGGTCAAGCGGCTTATTCTGCCAACGGTTTGTATCTGGCACTTGGGCGCTTGTTCGGGACTATTTCTCTACAGGATGCCACAACGGGAATAGGCATCCACCTTCTCGAAGGACACAACGCATTGGTGAATAACCTCGATTTCTCCCCTGACAGCACGTTGCTTGGTTCCTCATCATCAGACGATACTGCCAAGCTCTGGCGCGTGAGCGACGGCGCGATGTTGCAAAGCTTTGACTACGCGGGCGGAGCCGTGGCCTTCACTTCCGACGGCAAATACTTCTGCTACGACAAGCACGATGGCACCGCCGCCTTCTGGGACGTGCAGACCAACGGCATCGCGCGCACCTTTCCCGCTTGGGGCAGTGCGGTGCGCTTCACCTCGAACGGCGAAATCCTCGTCACTGTCAACGGCCCACTCGTCAACCTCTGGCGCGTGTCCACCGGCGCGTTGCTCGCCAGCTACGACACCGCCCCGGATGGCACCGCCCTCTCCGTGGATATTTCGCCCGACGCCCGCCTCTTCGCCTACGGCACCTACGACGGCACCGTGGTCCTCGCCCGGATGCCGCTGGTCATCAATGAGTTCACGCGCAGCGGCAACGAAACGGTTCTTAATTGGCAAGGCGGCAGCGGCCTTTACCAGCTCCAGTCCAACCCGAACTTTGCCACCAACGGCTGGCAGAATCTCGGCCCCGCCACCACCAACACCTGCGCCACCAACCTCAGCCCCGCCACCCTCTTCTTCCGCGTGCAGAGTTTGCCGAATCCGTAACGGCGCGCGGACTTTCAGTCCGCAGCACGGTTGTCATTCCAAGCGCGTCCGAACCGGTCGCAGCACACCCGTTTCGGCATTCCAAGAGTGGTGTCGAAATCTTTCGCTTCAAACCGGGGGCCACCACGGGAGATTTCGCATCACGCCGAAGGCCACCACCACGGCCGCCGCCACCCAAATCCAGTGCGCGCTTGGCCAGGGCGGCCGGGGTTTCCGCCCCGTGAACCGCGCCAGCAAAAACCGCGCGCCGAAAAATCCGGCCAGCGGCAGCGCCAGCACCAGCAGCGGGTTCAGCGCGAACGCGGAGCGCAGGTTCCCGTGCAGCAGTTGATGCGTGGCCCGCAGCCCGCCGCAACCGGGACAATCCCAGCCCGTGAGCACACGGAAGAAGCAGCCCGGGAAAAACCCATGTTCGGCGGGATTGAAGGCGAAGAGCACGCCCGCGAGCATCACGCCCACCGCGAGCAGGCTTAGAAAAACATTGCGGTTCCCGCCCACCGACTTGGAACTGACCGGCGGTACGGAGCGCATCTTCAATGGAAGGCGGATTTCACCTCAGGCCTGTTCAGCACGATGAGAATCCAGATGGCAACGGGCAGTGGAAAACAACAACACGGCGAGAGACACGGCACGCACGAGATGATGCTGGCCGCGACGACGAGCCGGTAGCTTTCAAGTTTCCGCATTTTGGTGGACGCGAAAATGATGAAGGCGGCGACCGCCAGGCCGAGGACGCCCCGAATCATGCCTCCTGAGCCGGAGTTTTGTTGAAGCAACTGCTGCCATTGCGGCGGCATGTTGGGCAGGCTTTGCAACTTCGTGCTGAGCAGAATTCCAACGAGGGAGAGGGCGGCCAGGATCACGCCGAGAATGCCCACCACCATCAGGGCCGTGGCCGGGCCGCTCACCCGGCGCGCGGCGTCCCCGCCGGGCGCAGACGTCATGGGCGCAGTCTGGACCGGCCCGGCGAACTCTGGAAACGTCGCGAGCGGACGCCAGTCCGTCTGGCCCTCGGCTTGCAGCAACGTCTGGGCGTTGGCGCGGCCTTCGGCCACCCAGCGCCGTATTTCGTCCGCGCTGACCGGCCCGTATTCCTTTTGATCCGCTCCGATGATTTTGTACATGCGTTGCTTCCTTTTTCGTTCCGGCCGGGCATGAGTGGCAGAAGCGCGCGGGCAATCCAATCTGAAAAAGCGGCGCGCAGATCGTCTGGTTCACAGAGCGAGCCTTGAAGTCCGGGCGGTCCGGGCGTCGCCCGCTACTCCGTCAGCAGGGCGAGGAAGTTCAGCCCGGTGTTGGTAAGTTCCCAAGCCGCGCCGCGCCGCGTGACGAGCTTGCGGCAGGGGTTGCGCTGCTGCTCGGCGGCGTTCACGGAGAACAACTGGTAACGCTGCTTCGACTTCAGTTCACTGGCGGCGCGCGGCGTGAGCTGGATGGGCACGGAGTTCGCGTCGAGCGCGATTTCGTAACCGGCCACGCCTTCCTTCTGCGCGAGCGGATTCGGGCGGAGGAGCGCCGGGTAGCGTTTGGGGAAGGAGAAGTTCGCGTCGCGCACAATGACGCGGCACAGCTCGGGACGGCTCTGCACAAATTTCAGGAAGCTGAACTTCGCGCCCTGCGCCTGCTGTTCGAGGAAGACGAGGCGCGGATCGAGGCCCAGCAAATTCATCCCGTTCCAGATGCCGTGGTCATCCGGTTGCTTGGGATGCTCCTTCTTGTACCACGTCGAGAAGCGGTCGCTGACGAAGAGGTTGATCTCGAAATGAACATGGGCGCGTTCGAGCGAGATGCGTTCGCCGGTGTTGCTGGTGCGGCCCATGGTGGCGATGACTTCGCCGGCCTGCACGGGCTGCCCGGTTTTCAAGCCGCCGGCGAACGCGCTCAAGTGGGCATAGACCGTGAAGACTTCCAACCCGTCAATCGTGTGCCGGAGGACGATGTATTTTCCGTAGTTCGAGGCGCTGGCGCGCGAGTTGAGGTAAGCCACCGTGCCGTCGGCGGAGGCCAGGACGGGGTCAGTCGGCTCGCCGCGCTTGTCGCGCTGGAGGCAGCGGATGTCGAGACCCTCGTGCATCTGCCAGCCTTCGCTGCGCACGCAGCCAAAGGTGCCGCTCTCCCAACCGCGCCCGGTGGTGCCGACGAAGAATTTCTCACCGCCACCCTTTTCAAAGAGCGCGCGGTTGGCGGTGGGAAGTTGAAAGGGTTGGGCGGAACCGGAAACTCCAAAGCTCAAAATCCAAATCCCAAACAAAATCCAAAATCCAAAATCCAAAGAAGCGCGCGGACGGAGACCGCCTTGATTGAAGTTTGAAGTTTGGATCTTGTTTGGGATTTGGAATTTGGGCTTTGGAATTCTTTTCACTTGTCCACCGAAGATGGGAACGGCCAGTTGTCCTTCCGCTTGATCTTCCGCACCGCGTTGTTCAGCCCGCGCACGATGCGCTCGGCCTCCTCGCGCGTGCAGTCGGGAGTGAAAACCAGTTCGCCCGTGCTGTTCTTGCCGGTCACGAGCGGTGCGGCCAGCCAGCGGTGCGCGCCAAATTCACTGTGGATGGCCAGGTGCCGGCCCCGGTTCATGACCGTGGTGCGCTCCAGAATCCACGAGCCTTGCCGGTCGAATTTCACCCGGATGACGAAGCCGCCGCGCTGCTCCTCGACGGTCGCGGCCTCGACGTTGTTCTCATCCAACAGCGGCTCGCGCTCGACGTTCAGCAGGATGGGCGAGGCGCGGATGACGGAGATGGCGGACGACATGTCGGCCTGTCCGCTGGTCTCGGCGTGGACGCGGAGGTTGCTCAACTCCTTCTTTTTTTTGCGCTCCTCGGTCGTGCCGCAGCCCGCCCCGAGGGCCAGAACCAGCAGCATGAGAAAGCATTTGAACACCAGCGCGCGTCTCTTCATAGTCGCGGCCAAACAAACGGATTAACAAATCAAAGTAAAGCAACTATGGGCCAGCAAAGTAACAAGACGATCAAGCGCGCACGCCGCAACGCCTACAACAAGCGCCAGAAGGAAATCGTGAAGGCAAAGAAGACGGCGAAAAAGAAAAGTTAAACGGTTTTCACAACCCGAAGGCGGACTCTCGAGAGTCCGCCTTTTTTATTATCGGTCCACCCGGACCCTGCCCAGGTGGGAAGAACAGGCCCGCCGAAAAATCTGAACGCACTTGCCGCCCTCCCTGTCTTTGTTCATCAATATCGACTCACATGAATACCGGACTGACTGCGATAAACGAAACCGTGACGAAGGCCGGCGCGTTCCTGCGCCCGCTCACTTTGGAAATGGGCAAGGTCGTCGTCGGGCAGACGTATCTCGTCGAGCGGCTCATCATCGGCCTGCTCGCCAATGGACACGTCCTGCTCGAAGGCGTGCCGGGGCTGGCGAAAACCTTGTCGGTGAAATCGCTCGCCGCGTGCCTGAGCGTGAAATTCTCCCGGCTGCAATTCACGCCCGACATGCTGCCCGCCGACGTCATCGGCACGCAGATTTACAACCCGCAATCCGGCGGCTTCACCACGCGCAAGGGACCCATCTTCGCCAACCTCGTCCTCGCCGACGAAATCAATCGCGCGCCCGCCAAGGTGCAAAGCGCGTTGCTCGAAGCCATGCAGGAGAAGCAGGTCACCATCGGCGACGCCAGCCACAAGCTCGAAGAACCCTTCCTCGTCCTCGCCACGCAAAATCCCATCGAGCAGGAAGGCACCTACCCGTTGCCCGAAGCGCAGGTTGATCGCTTCATGCTCAAGCTCAAGATCGGCTACCCCTCGCGCGAAGAAGAGCGGCTGATTCTCGACTTGATGGCCAAGACCGGCGCTCCGCCCGTCACCCACGCCGTCGTGGACGCCAAGCAGATTCTCGAAGCCCGCCGCGTCATCAACGACATCTATGTGGACGACAAGGTGAAGGACTACATCGTCGATCTCGTCTGCGCCACGCGCGACCCGGCGTCCTACAAGATTCAGCTTCAGGGACTCATTCAACTCGGCGCCTCGCCCCGCGCCACCATCGCCCTCACCCTCGCGGCCAAGGCCCACGCCTTCCTGCGCGGCCGCGGCTACGTCACGCCGCAGGACGTGAAGAGCATCGGCATGGACGTGCTCCGCCACCGCGTCGCCATCACCTACGAAGCCGAGGCCGAGGAAAAAACCAGCGAGACCATCATCCAGAAGATTTTTGATGAATTGCCGGTGCCATGAAAACCAGTGTGGTTGACCAAGCCAATCGAAGTGCCTACTGTAATACCAAATCATTAACGATATGGATACTGTCACACTGTCGCCAAAATTCCAGGTTGTCATCCCGCAGAGGATTCGCGAATCGCTTCAACTCAAGGCCGGCCAGAAAATGCAGATGATCAATTTTGAAGGCCAGATTGTCATCGTGCCGTTGCGGCCCATCAAGGGGATGCGCGGCGCGTTCAAGGGCATGAACACCCATTTTGAACGGGAGCCGGATCGTCTATGAACGTTGTGGATTCCTCCGGCTGGATTGAATTCCTCGGAGGCGGGAGCAACGCCGGCTTTTTTGCCGCGCCCGTCTCCGATGCCCCCCGGCTGGTCGTGCCGAGCATCTCCGTCTTTGAGGTCTGCCGCTGGACCCGGCGCGAACTGGGCGAGCGCCGCGCACTGGAGGCGATGGCGCTGATGCAACAGGGCCGCATCGTCGAACTGGACGCCACCCTGGCCATGAGCGCGGCCCGCTTGAGTCTGGAACTGAAGCTGCCCATGGCGGATTCAATTATCTTGGCCACCGCCCGCGCCCACCACGCCGTCCTGTGGACGCAAGACGACGACTTTGAAGGGCTGGCCGAAGTGAAATACATCGCCAAAAAGAAGGCCGCGAAATGAACCGCACCAGAACCCAATCTCGGGCGCGACACATCCGCTTCCTCGGCAACGTATTGCGCGTCGAACTCAGCGACGGACGCGAAGTGCGCCTGCCGCTCTCGGAAATCCTGTGGCTCAAATGGCTCGCCCGGGCCACGGTCAAGCAACGCGCCAACTGGTCATTGGAGCCCGGCGGCTACGCGATCTACTGGGACGATTTAGATGACGGCATCGAAGTCTGCCACCTCCTGAACGCGCAGCCCATCGCGTGAACTCAAATGGCGATGCCACAAATGTGATGGAAAAGATCGTAGAAGTGCGAATCACCAACACCTGGGACATCGTCTCGCGATACCGGATCTATTCTTGCCCGGACACCAGGAAGTTCGCATTCGTCGATGGTGCGACCACTCTCCTGCTCAAATCACGGTTCCGCGGGCTAAGTCGTCTTGCCCGCGTGGAACGAGTTTGCGTTCTGACATGCCCAATAGATTCTCAAAAAGATTCTCAAAACCTCGAAGGATTACCGAATGAGTGGCAGGATCAACTGGCTGGGTATGTGCGCGAGGCCAGTCGCATTCATGGAATTCTATCCGAACCCTGTCCTCATCGGTTTTACTTACTTTCGTCAAACGCTAATTCGGAAAACTCGGAATTCCACCCTGCAGTTCCTGGTGACGGTGCTTGGCCAGCGTGGCTCAAAGATTTGGGACGCAACGCCCACTCCTTGGATGTTCAGGCCGCGTTGTCAATCTGGCGTCGGAAGGATCTGTTCTTCCGTTGGCCAAAGATAAGCGAAGTTTTGTGGCCCGGCCCCGGAATCACCCGACACTTTGATGGACATCGAAGCGATTGCTACGCATATCCTGAACAGTTAATCGCACGACTAGCAGCGAAGCGGTTGAAGCCTGACGGACGAAACAATGGGCCGGCGATTCTTGCCTATCTCATGGCGGGCGGAAAACGACCCAAAGATGGCGGCTTCGGATGGCCGATACACCACATCTACGATGGTAGCGTAATGATTCCGGGCACCGAGCAGCCCATATTGCACGCCGTGAGACATCCTGATTATTTTACTCACTCAGGCGGACTGGTCGCAGCCCATCCCGCCGCACATCTTGCCGCGCACAACTCGGAGTTGTTGGGATGGCTGCTCAGGAGAGAAGCATTCTTGCTTTTCAAGTTCGATCCCGACGGAGTGTTTGGCGGCCGCCGATAATTCACTGTGAGGATGGAGAAAACTTTCCAAACCCTGAACGAACTCGAAACCGCCGGCTTGGTCACGCGCTACGCCATCGGCGGGGCGATGGCGGCTTTTTTCTACGCGGAAGCCGTGGTGACGGAAGACCTGGATGCGTTCGTTCTCCTTGCCCAACCCGCGACCGGGCTGGTCACGCTCACTCCGATTTACGCTTTTTTGAAGGCGCGCGGGGCCACTGAGCGGCGGGAGAATTTGGTCATCGCGGGGACGCTGGTGCAAATCATTCCCAGCTACGATGCGCTGACCACGGAGGCGGTGGAGCGGGCGGGCGAGCGCCGCGTGGGGCAGACGTCGGCGCGCGTGATGCGCGCCGAGCATCTCATCGCCATCGCCCTCAAGACCGGGCGCGCCAAAGACCACGCCCGCGTGGCGATGCTGCTCGAAGAAGCCGAGGTGGACGCCGCCGCGCTGATGGATATTTTGCAGCGGCACGGTTTGCTCGAACGATGGAACCGGTTTAACAGCACGAAAGAATGAATGTGACAGAAATTGCCGAGGAAATTTTCCGCCGCAAGGTCCGGGCGCGGCGCGAGGCGGCGCGGCTGCCCATTGAGGAAAAGCTGCGCATCCTCGTCGAGTTGCAGAAGCGCGCGAATGAAGTGCGCCGCGCCACGGGCCGTCCGGAGATGTTTGTCTGGCAGTTGGATTAAGCCGTCGCCCATGAGTTCCACCGTTTTGCAAAACTCATCGCCATCAGCACCCAAGCTCGGCCACTTCGCCTATGCCGAGGTCGCGACGGGGGAACTCGTCGCGGTCGGACCGTATCGGCAGACGAAGCGCATGGTGCAGTTGCGGCGCGAGGGGGCGGAGGCGTTGGGGCGGATGATTGCGGCGGCGAGTAAAGCCGGCCTCGAACTCGTGCCCATCAGCGGATTCCGCAGCGTGGAGTATCAGGCGAAGCTTTGGGCCAAGGCGATTGAGAAGCGTGGCTCGGAGGTCGAGGCCGCGCGGTGGGTCGCGCCGCCGGGACATTCGGAGCATCACACCGGCCTGGCCGTCGATCTCGGCGAAGGGCCGGAGCCGGAATCGGACGTGGAGCCGTCCTTTGGCGAGACGTCCGCGTATCGCTGGCTGGCGGAGAACGCGGCGCACTTCGGCTTCGAGATGTCTTTCCCCGCGAACAATCCGCAAGGCGTCGGCTGCGAGCCGTGGCACTGGCGCTTCGTAGGCAACGAGGAAGCCGAGCGCATCTTCGCCACCGCGCGAAAAGCTTCTCCCGCTCCGCGTCCCGCACTCCGCGTTTCGCACTCGTCATGATTCCGCGCGAGATTCTCAAAAAGATTCGCCAGATCGAGTTGCGCACGAACCGGCTCGTGAACGAGACGCTCGGCGGGCAATACCACTCGGTCTTCAAGGGCCAGGGGATGAACTTCGAGGAGGTGCGCGAGTATCAGCCCGGCGATGAGGTGCGGACGATTGATTGGAATGTCACGGCGCGGATGCATCATCCGTTCGTGAAGAAGTTCGTCGAGGAGCGCGAACTCACGCTCATGCTCGTGGTCGATCTCAGCGGCTCCGGCTTGTTCGGCTCCGGCGAGCAATCGAAGCGCGAACTGGCGGCGGAGATTGCCTCGGTGCTCGCCTTCTCCGCCATCCGCAACAACGACAAGGTGGGGCTGATTCTTTTCACCGGCGACGTGGAGAAATACATGCCGCCGAAAAAGGGCCGCCGCCATGTGCTGCGCGTCATCCGCGAAATTCTTTTCTTCGAGCCGAAGGGGCGCGGGACGAACATCACTGGCGCGCTGGAGTTCTTGAACCGCGTCACCGCGCATCGTGCGATCACGGTGGTCATCTCGGACTTTCTGGAAACGAGCGCAGAGCAGGGCAGCTCCCCTGCCCCATTGTCCTCGTCGCTGCGGCAGACGAACCGTCGGCATGATGTGGTGGCGGTGCAGATCATTGATCGACACGAATTGGAATTGCCCGCGCTGGGCCGCTTGATTTTGCAGGACGCGGAGACTGGAGATGTGGTGGAGGTGAACACCAGCGCCGCCACGCGACGCGCTTTCGCCGAACGGCAGGAACAGCAGCAGGCGGCATTGACGCGTCTGCTCCGCACGGCGCGTGTGGATGCCATCCGGTTGCGCACCAACGAATCTTACGCTTCGGCGCTGGGTCGTTTCTTTGAGACGCGGGAGAAGCGGAGGATGCGCGGCTAACATGGCGACAAACTCCGGCATCCTCATTCCGCCCCCTGCCCCACCGGCCACGGTGACGGGCACGAATGACATCCGCCCGATCAAACCGCCGGTCGCGGTGCCGAATCCTTGGGCGTGGGGGTTTTGGATCCTGGGCGCGCTGCTGGTGCTAGCGCTCCTCATGACAGTCATTCTGCTGTTGCTAAAAAAGCAGCAGCGCCGCGCCTTCGTGCCGCCAGTGCCGCCGCACGTTCGAGCGCGACAGAAACTTGAAGCGGCCTTGCTGCTTATCAACGACCCGCGCTCCTTTGCCATCGCGGTGTCGGATGCGGTGCGCGTGTATCTCGAAGAACGGTTTCAACTCCGCGCGCCGGAGCGGACGACCGAGGAATTTTTGCGCGACCTCCAAAAAACTTCGATGCTCTTGGCGGATCAGAAGCAAAGCCTTGGCGTGTTCCTGGAACAATGCGACCTGGTGAAGTTCGCGCGCTTCGAGCCGCCAGAATCCATGTTGCGCGAGTTGCAGGAATCCGCGCTGCGCCTCGTGCATGAGACGCAGTATGACTTGCCCGCGCCCACGCCACCGCCGCTCCCGCAGGAGGCGACGAAATGAGGAACCACGGAAGACACAGAAAACACGGAAAGGCAGAACCTGAGAAAGTCTGGCTGTTTCCGCATCCGTGTCATTCGTGCCATCCGTGGTTGATACTTTTGCCCTGATGAACTTCAGCTTCGCCCAACCGTGGATGCTCCTGCTGCTGCTCTTGCTGCCGCTCGCGGCGTGGCTGCGCGGCAGGCGCGGCGCGCGTCCGGCGTTTGTCTATTCCTCGGTCGCCCTTGTGAAGGAGGTCAGCAAAACCAGCCGCTCCCGAGCCGGAGCCTTCCTACACGCGCTGCGCTGGCTGGCGCTGGCGTTGCTCATCGTGGCGCTGGCGCGTCCGCAGAAGACACAGACGGAAACGTCCGTGCGCGCGAGCGGCGTGGACATTGTCATCGCGCTCGATTTGTCCGGCAGCATGGAGTCGGAGGATTTTGAAATCAAAGGCCAGCGCGTGAACCGCCTCGTCGTGGCGAAGGACACCATCGCCAAGTTCATCGAACGGCGTCCGAATGATCGCATCGGTCTCGTGGCTTTTGCCGGCAAGCCCTACATCGCCGCGCCGCTCACACTGGATCACAGTTTTCTTCGTGCCAATCTCGACCGCCTGGAGTTGCACACCATCGAGGATGGCACAGCCATTGGGGCCGGACTGTCTGCCGCCGTGAACCGCCTGCGCGACGTCCGCTCGAAAAGTAAAATCGTGATCCTGATGACCGACGGCCAGAACAACGCCGGGAAGATTCCACCGCTCACCGCCGCCGAGGCTGCGAAGGCACTGGACATGAAAGTCTATACGATTGGCGTGGGCATCCGCGGGCAGGCGCCGTTCCCGCAGCAGACGCCGTTCGGCAAACGCTACGTGATGATGAACGTGGACATTGACGAGCCGACGCTGACGGAGATCGCGGAGAAGACAGGCGGCAAATACTTCCGCGCGGACAGCACCGACACGCTGCGGAAAATTTACGACGAGATTGACCGCTTCGAGAAGACCGAGGCGGTGGTGAAGAAGTTCGTGCGGCGCGATGAGCTGTTCCACTGGTTCGCGGTGCCAGCGTTGCTGCTGCTGTTCATCGAAGCGCTGCTGGCGAACACGATTTGGAGGAGGTTGCCGTGAAGAAAATGACGAATGACGAATGGCGAATGACGAAACGGGAACGCGAACCCGCGCGTCGGACGTTTGGTCATTCGGACTTCACTCGTCATTCGTCATTCGTCATTCGTCATTTCATTTCCATCCGATGAACTGCGCCGCACCCCAAATTCTCTGGCTCCTGCTCCTGCTCCTGCCGCTCGCCGCGCTGCTCGCGTGGAGCTGGAGGCGGCGGCAGAAGTTACTCGCGCAATTCATCAGCGCGCGGCTGCTCGATTCCCTCATGTCCGGCGTATCGAAGGGGCGGCAGAAATTCCGGCTCGTGCTGTTCCTTGTGGCGGTGGCGGCGTTGCTGTTCTCGCTGGCGCGTCCGCGCTGGGGGTTCTCGCTGGAAGAATCGAAGCAAAGCGGCCTCGACATTGTGGTCGCCATCGACACCTCAAAGAGCATGTTGGCCGATGACGTGCAACCGAACCGTTTGTCGCGCGCCAAGCTCGCCGCCGTGGATTTGCTGCGCCTCGCCCAGAGCGACCGGCTCGGACTGGTCGCATTTGCGGGCGGCGCGTTCCTGCAATGCCCGTTGTCGCTCGACGAGGAGGCGTTCCGGCAGAGCGTGGAATTTTTGGATGTGAATGTGATTCCCCAAGGCGGCACCGCGCTGGCCGAGGCGATTCAGACCGCACGCGCCGCGTTCAAGGAGGAGAACGAGAACCACAAAATCCTCGTGCTCTTCACCGACGGCGAGGACAACGACGATGCGGAAGCGGCGTTGACGGCGGCGCGCGAAGGAAAAAAGGCGGGCCTGAGAATCTTCACCATCGGCGTCGGCACACCGAGCGGCGAAATCCTGAGCAGCAAAGACCCTTACGGCAATCGTGTCTTCATCAAGGACGCCTCGGGCAACGCCGTGAAGTCACGGCTGAACGAGAGCCTGCTCCAGCAGCTCGCGAAGGAGACAGACGGATTTTATCTGCCGCTCACCGGAGCGCGCAGCATGGAGGTGCTCTACGAACGCGGACTCGCGCCGTTGCCGAAATCCGATTCCGCCACGCGCACGGTGCGGCAGTATCACGAACGGTTTCAGTGGTTCCTCGGCGCGGCGGTTTTGCTATTGTTGGCGGAGATGTTGTTCCCGGAGAAAAGT
>JAYVNY010000036.1:0-4530 GCA_043758205.1 Akkermansia sp. | reverse complement strand
CGATCCGCTCGGGCAAAAGAGCACCTGCTGGCGGTCCCAACCGGATAGGAAGTTCATGCGCCGGCACTGACGGACCCCACTCCCCAACCAATCAAAGGGGGTTTTGTTTTTCACACAGGCTCTCAAGGCCGCGCTCCGTCACCGTATGGCGCGAGCCTCACTAAATCACTTGGCGCAATCCGGCGGCGCGGCTTCAATGACGCACAGTCATGCGCCAGTTCACCACACTCTTGTCGCTCGCCCTTTGCGCGGGCACTTCACTTCACGCCGCGCAGTTCCAAATCGGCGCGCACCACTTCACCCTGCCCGACGGCTTCGAGATCGAACTCGTCGCCGGCACCAATCTCGCCCCGCGCCCCATCAACGCGAGCTTCGACGAACAGGGCCGTCTCTACGTCACCGACTCCTCCGGCTCGAACGACAAGCCCGACAAGCAACTCATCGACAAGCCGCATCGCATCGTGCGCCTCGAAGACACCGACGGCGACGGGCGCTTCGACAAGCAGGTCGTCTTCGCCGACAAGATGATGTTCCCCGAAGGCTGCCTGTGGCACGACGGCTCGCTCTACGTCGCCGCGCCGCCGAGCATCTGGAAACTCACCGACACGAACAACGACGGCGTGGCCGACGTGCGCGTCGAGTGGTTCCAAGGCAAGACGCTCACTGGCTGCGCGAACGATCTGCACGGTCCCTACGCCGGACCGGACGGCTGGATTTACTGGTGCAAAGGCGCCTTCGCCAAACAGACCTACACGCTCCCGAACGGCAAGGAGTTCACTACCCGCGCCTCGCACATCTTCCGCGCGCGCCCCGACGGCACCGGCGTCGAGCCGGTGATGACCGGCGGCATGGACAATCCCGTCGGCCTCGCCTGGTCGCCCGAGGGCGAACTCTTTCTCTGCGGCACATTTTTCCAGCACCCCGCCGGCGGCAAACGCGACGGCATCATCCACGTCCTCTACGGCGGCGTTTATGGCAAGGATCACGACGTGCTCGACGGCCACCCGCGCACCGGCGACTTGCTCCCGATGATGACCCACCTCGGCCCCGCCGCGCCAAGCGGCATGGCGCGCTACGAGTCCGACGCGTTCGGAAAGGAATTTCAAAACAACCTCTTCGTCGCCTGCTTCAATCTCCACAAGATCACCCGCAGCGTGCTGCAACCGAGCGGCGCGACCTACCAAACCACCGACTCCGATTTCCTCGTCAGCGACAACACCGACTTCCACCCCACCGACGTTCTCGAAGACGCCGACGGCTCGCTCCTCGTGGTGGATACCGGCGGCTGGTACAAGCTCTGTTGCCCGACCTCGCAACTCTCGAAGCCGGACGTGCTGGGCGGCATCTACCGCATCCGCCGCAAGAGCGCGCCGACCCTCGCCGACCCGCGCGGGTTGAAAATTGATTGGGCGAAACTTTCTTTGCGCGAATTGACAATATTGCTGGAGGACACGCGTCCAGCCGTTGCCAAAAGAGCCATCCAAATGGCCGCCGTGAAGGAAGCCGAACCGCAGAATGCCCCAGCCGATCCGTTGGCTTACGCGGTGGGAATTCGACACAACACTTTTGGCCCCGGAGGGGCGGAGCAGGTTTCACTCAACGCAAATGGACGACGCAACGCCATCTGGACGTTGACTCGCATGGCGGGGCCGAAAGCGCGAGCCACGATTCATCACGCACTGATGCAGGATCCGGAGACAAGTGTCCGTCAGGCCGCGCTTCATTCCGTCAGCCTGTGGCGCGACCCAGTGAATGCAAGTCACCTCGGCGAATTTTTGTGGCCGAGCCAGCCTGCGCAATTGCGGCGCCTGGGTGCGGAAGCGATTGGCCGGGTGAGGGACAGCAACATGGTCGGCGGATTACTGGCTCACGGAATCGGTAATCAATCAGAAGTGGAACGCGCTTTTGAGCACAGCCTCATCTACGCGCTGATCGAAATCGGTGACGCGGAAACGACCATGCGCTACGGCTCCGGCAACGGCTCCGGCCCAGCCCTCATGACTCGCGCTGCGCTCATCGCCCTTGAGCAGATGCCCGGCGGAAATTTGAAGTCAAAGGAAGTGGTTCCGCTCCTCGCGTCCACCAATGCTCTCGTGAAAGACACCGCCATTTGGATTATGGGCCGCCACCCTGAATGGGGCGGCGAGATGGCCCGTTGGATTCAGAATTGGTTCAAGGAGATCAGTTCCACTGCCGAGCGCCCAGAGTGTGCCGACATCCTCGCGCGCAGTGCGGGCCAACCGGAAGTCCAGCAGCGACTTGTGGAAATGGCCGGGCAGCCCGCCTCGCAGGCCACGGCCTTGAGCGCGATGGCGCGCAGCCGGTTGAAGGAAATTCCCGACTCGTGGACAGAGGCTGTGCGCGCCGCGCTGGACTCGAAGTGGGGAGAGAACAACCAGCGGCTGGCGATTGCCGCCGCGAGTTCCTTCGCCAGCGCGAAACGAAAAGCAGCGGAACTTAACGCGGCGTTGCTGGCGTTTGGACAAGACGAGGCCAGGACGAAAACGTTGCGGCTCAATGCACTGGCGGCTCTGCCCGGCGACGCCATCACTTCCGACTCGGCCACTTTTAATTTCCTGCGCCTCAGTCTGGCTCCCGACAACTCGCTCTCCGAACGCAGCGCCGCCGCGAGTGTGCTGGCGAAAGCGCGATGGAACGACGTGCGATTGTTCGCGCTCGCCAATTCCGTGAGAGAGGCCGGCCCCATCGAACTTCCGAAACTGCTGGGTGCTTTTGGACGGGCGACGAATGAAAACGTGGGCCTCGCTTTGGTGGAGGCACTCGGCACGAGCAAATCTCTGGCGGCTCTTCGCTCCGAAACTTTGAAACCGCATCTCACGAACTTCCCCCCCGTCGTGCAGCAGAAGGCTGATGTGTTGCTCGCCTCGCTCAACACCGACGCGGCGCAGCAGAAGAAACACATCGAGGACATGCTCGCTTCCGTGAAAGGGGGCGACGCGCGGCGCGGACAGGCCATCTTCAACAGCCCCAAGGCGGCGTGCTCGGCGTGCCATGCCATCGGTTATCTCGGCGGCAACGTCGGCCCCGACCTCACGAAGATCGGGACGATTCGCAACGAGCGCGACTTGCTCGAAGCCATCGTCTATCCGAGCGCCAGCTTCGTCCGCAGCTACGAGCCAATGATTGTCGCGACCAAAGGCGACGAAGAATACAGCGGCGTGTTGAAGAAGGATTCCGCCGAGGAAGTCGTGCTCGCCACCGGCCCGAACACCGAGCAACGCCTCGCCCGTGCAGACATCACTGACATGCGCCCCGGCACCGTGTCGGTGATGCCGTCCGGTCTGGCCGAGCAATTGACGAAGGATGAACTCGCGGACTTGCTGGCGTTCCTGAAGGCGACGAAGTGGTGATGCTTCGTAGCCGCGTCTCGTGAGAGCGCGGCCATCCGACTGATTAGCCGCGCTCTCACGACACGCCGCTCCGTGGTCAGGGCTTCGGGTCGCGGATGAAGCCGCCGAATTTCCAGTCGTTGCCCACGCGCTGCATGTTCACCTTCTCCGCGCGATCCACACCGCCGATGTACACGCTCAAGACCATCTGGCCGGGCGTGGTCTCCTGCGCGTTCAGCACTTTGATGCTCGTGATCTTCGACGTGTCGCTGACGTGCTTGGCGGCGATTTCCTCGTTCGACTTGCCCTCCCAGGTTTTTGCCATGCGCGCCTGCTCGTCGGTGGTGAGGCTGTCGAAGTATTGCTTGGGATTGCCCTGCTGCATGGACCAAATGGCGGAAATGAGCGCGGCCTCGGGCGACTGGTAGCCGGCGAACGCCCACGCCTCGCGCGGAAATTCTCCGGCGGCGGGCGCGGTCGGTGCGGGCGCAGCGGCGGTGCTGGCTGCGCCGCGCAGCGTCTGATTCTCGGCCTTCAAGCGCTGGTTTTCAGCGCGCAGGCTTTCGGTGTCCTTCGAGCCGGAACGCAACTGGGTGATCTCGCCGCGCAGGCGCACGGCGTCGCGCGCGTCGGTCTGGAGTTTCTTCAATTCGGCGTCGCGCGCCGCGGCCGATTGCCCCTCGGACTCCGTGCGCGCCTTCAACGCCGCAACCTCCGCGCGCAAGGCGTCGTTCTCGGCCTGAAGTTTCTTCGTGTCACCGCCGCAGCCGGTGAGCGTGAGCATGAGCGCTGTGGCGATGAGAATGGTGCGGAAAATTCGCAAGGTGTTCATGGCAATTCCTAAGTTCGTCGAGGAAGTCTCTACTCGCACGGTGGAACGAAGGCGAGCGCGGAGTGGAACCCATCGGCGCGCGGACCGCCGAGGCCGCGTGTTCGCAATTGGCGAGATGGATTGACCACGGAAGACACGGACAACACGGAATGAAAAACCTGCCGCGCAACATCGAAAGAGGCTTTCTTTCCGTGTCTTCCGTGTTTTCCGTGGTTGAAAAAGAAACACGCGGACTCGGCGGTCCGCGCTGGGTGCATCTGGAGGGCCTGTTGCCCAAAGGCCTCGGCGGTGCCGGCGGTCGGGAGAAGCGGAGGTCTGGGATTTCCACGCGCCTGAAATCTCACCTGG
>JAYVNY010000035.1:0-8554 GCA_043758205.1 Akkermansia sp. | reverse complement strand
CGGCGCGAAGGTGTTTCCAGCGCGGTCTGGCTCGTGTTGATCTGGACCGTCATCATTGCCTCGCGCCCCGTCTCGAGCTGGTTCAACTATTCCGGGACCGGGGATGCGGCTGAAGCCTACGACGCGGGAAACCCCATTGAGCGGGCCATCTTTTTTGTCCTCATCCTCGTGGCCTGTTTCGTCCTGGCCCGTCGTCGCGTGGACTGGCGGCAGGTCATCCGGGCCAACGGCGTGCTGCTTTTGTTTTATCTGTTTTGGTTTTTCAGCATTGCGTGGTCCGACTCTCCGTGGATCGCCGGCAAGCGTTGGGTGAAAGATTTTGGGAACGTCATCATGGCCTTGGTCATCCTCACGGAAGAAGATCCCGTGGAGGCCACCTTCAGTCTCTTTGAACGTTGCGCGTCTCTGCTGCTGCCGCTGTCGGTCCTGTTCATCCGCTACATTCCCCATTTGGGCCGGGATTACGGGGGTTGGTCCGGCCAGGCGATGTACGTCGGCGTGGCCCAGCACAAGAATACTCTCGGGCAATTGCTGTTCGTGTGCGGTCTGTTCGTGTTCTTCCGAATGCTTTACCTGGGCTGGACAGGGCTGCGAGCCGACCGGGTGGGCGCCATGATTCGAGTGGCGCTGCTGGGCATGGTCTTGTGGCTGTTGCACATGGCGAACAGCGCCACCTCTTTGCTGTGCATCATGCTCGGAGCCGCGTTTCTGGTCGCCTTCAGCTTCGAGCGAATTCGCCGCCGTATGCACGTCGTGCAAACCGGGATCATGGTCGCCGGACTCGGTCTGTTTCTGCTGAACATTTTTTTTGATGTTAAAAAACAGGCGCTGGAGGCGGTTTCAACCAGTGTCGGGCGTGACGCCACCCTGACCGGGCGCACCGACGCCTGGGAACTGCTGCTCGCTCAGAAAACCAACCCGGTCTGGGGCGAGGGCTTCAACAGTTTTTGGACCGGTGACAGGCTCCGCAAGATGTGGGAGAGCTACGAAATCATTCAGGCTCACAACGGCTACTTGGAAGTGTATTTGAACGGAGGCGTGCTGGGCCTGCTGTTCTTGGGCGGACTGCTGGTGTCATGGTTTTACAAAGTGCGCTGGCAATCCTTGGCTTCGGACCGGTTGGCTCCGCTCCGGCTGGTGTTGCTGCTCACGGCCGTCGTTTACAACACTTCCGAAGCGACTTTCAGCAAAGTTTGCATTCTTTGGTTTGCGCTCATGGTGACGCTCATCGACTGCCCGCGCCCCGTGGCCGAAGAATCCGACTCTTGGGCCGAAGAAGATCCTGAATCGCCTGACGAACCCGTGGAAGTTTTACGCCCCAAACTTGGATGAGTTCCTCCGTGAATTCCGTTTCCGCCGGATGCGCACGCGACCCGGAAGGCGATGCCGCTGCGGCCCCGCGCGGCATGCGTGTGAACACTCGTGATGCGGCGCTTGATTTCACCAAAGGACTGCTGGTCCTCGCCATGGTGGGTTATCATTGGGCCAATTATTTTGTGGGCATCGAAGGCTATTTTTACCGCTTCATCCGGTTCGTCACTCCCTCGTTTGTTTTTATCACCGGCTATCTGATCTCCAGCGTCTATCTCTCCCGTGTTGCGCGCGAAGGCCCTTCTCCTCAATCACGCCTGGCCTGGCGCGGCCTCAAATTGTTCATTCTCTTTGCGCTGCTCAATCTCGCGGGCGGCGCCTTGATGAACCGCAATTACAACGGGCGCGATCTGGGAATGGAGGCGTTCTTCCAGCACTGGAAACACATCTACGTCTATGGAAACGGGGGGGCTGCGTTTCTCGTGCTTCTCTCCATCAGCTATTTGCTCTGGGCAGGGGCGGCGTTGTTTTCGGCGGGACGGCAGATGCGGACTGCAGCGCTGTGTTTAACTGTTGCTCTGGTGGCAGTCATTGCGACGCTGGCTCACTTTCACATGGGCAGTGGGCATCTTGAATTAGGCGCGCTTGGCATGTGTGGGCTGTGTCTGGGCTTGGTGAGCCGATTAGACCACTCTGTCCGCCGAGTGCCTTGGGCTGCTGTTCTGGTAGCCTATGTTCTGCATTGGGGCGCGCTGATGATGTGGGGGCCTGTTTTCGTTCTGCAACTGGTCGCCGTCTGTCTCAACCTCCTTATCTTCTACCGACTGGGGCTAATGGCGGGGGGGAGCTGGCTCACCCGCACGGTGGTGCTGCTCGGAACATATTCATTGCTGGGGTACATCGCGCAAATTTGCGTGCTTCAGATGTTGCGCCGAGTGCTCCAGCCATTGGACGATGATGTTTGGAAGCTCGTGATCTCAGCGACGGGCGCAGTTGTCCTTACCGTCTGCATCGTGCTGGCCACGCACCAGGCGCGCCGTCGCACCGCCATCGCGGATCGTCTCTACCGGCTGGCTTTCGCGTGACGCGCAGACCCCAACGATCTTTTCATCCACATGTACGAATCCGAGGTCAACCAGCTCACCGAGCCGCTCGATGCCATTCCGCGCGAAATCCAAGCCCGGTTCGGAGAACTGCGCGGTCAGATCGTCGCCCGCACCTTGCTGCCGTGGGGCGAGCACTGCACCGAATGCAACTGGCCGACTTGCTACACGACTTGCCAGCTTTACACACCGCGCACAGATGGGGCGTGCCGGTTGTTTGTCCGCGGAATGGTCCGGATCGATCACCCGCTCGGTTCCAGCCCATACCTTCTGAAACTGGAATTCAAACCCTGGGCAAAATTATGGACCATTGGGAATCTGCGCCTTAACTCCGTGGCGGCGGCCCAACGGAGAGAACGGAACAACATCGCCCTGGGCGCGGTGGCTCGCAATTTGCCCATGCCCGCGGCGGCAAAAGCCCGGGTGTTGCGGAAGGTGGCGCACTGGCGTCGCGTGGAGGCTGAGACCGCGCCGCCACCCTCCGTGCCACCGGACGCTTTCCTGATCGAATGTTATAATCCCAATGACCGGGCGTTGAGCCTCACCCTGACCATGGGACCGCGCGAGCCGGGCGCGGAAAAAAAATTTCACGAGCTGATCACGCTCGCGCCCGGGTTCAACCGCCACTCCATCCCGTTGTCCAGTATTCAGCAGGATGTGGCGCTGCAAACCCCCTTTGAGGTTGAACTGGTGCCCAATGGATTTGATGGAACAACGCTCGTCTTCGGTTTTCTCGATTTCGTGAAGCTCGAAGAACCGGCGCGGCGGCCTGTCCCGGCGCCAGCCAAATGGAAATGCATCGTCTGGGACCTCGACCACACGTTGTGGGACGGAATCCTGATTGAAGATGGAGCACAGGGAGTGCGGGTGAGAGATTCCGTTGTGCGTGTCATCCAAGAAACAGACCGCCGTGGCATCCTGCATTCCGTGGCCAGCAAGAACCACGCGGAGGACGCGGGGAGCGTGTTGCGCGCGGCGGGGCTGGACGAATTTTTCCTCCATCCCCAGATCAGTTGGGGTCCGAAGAGCGAGGGCGTGGCGCGCATCGCCCGGGAGTTGAACATCGGTTTGGACAGCATTCTTTTTGTGGATGATCAGCCGTTCGAGCGCGCAGAGGTTCTTGCGGCCCTGCCCCAAGTCCAGGTTTTGGATGCCGCACACGCCGGGCGAATATTGACGGCACCCGAGACCGCCGTGCCCGTCACGGAGGAAAGCCGCCAGCGACGCCACCTTTATCGAAAGGCGGAGCAGCGCGAGGCGGCCCGGGAAAGTTATCAAGGGGACTACCGAAATTTTCTGAAGGACTGCAAAATCCGGCTGCAAGTGGATTCATTGAACGGGGGCAACCTGGAGCGCGTGTATGAGCTGGCTCAACGAACCAACCAGATGAACTTCTCGGGCAACCGCTACCCGATGGAGGCCTTGCAAGGTCTGATCGGCCACCCGGATTTCCTGACCTGTGTCCTCTCCTGCGACGATCGTTTTGGAAGTTATGGAATCATTGGTTTCGCGCTGGTGGACGTGCGCGAGCCGCGGCTGATGGATCTGATGTTCAGTTGCCGCGTGCAAAGCAAACGCGTGGAGCACGCCTTCCTCCGCTTCCTGTTGTTGCGCTTTGTGCGCGCAGAGGGCCGGGATTTTTTTGCGAATTACCGCGCCACGCCGAAAAATGCCGCCTCCGGCCGGGTTTTCAGTGAAATGGGTTTCCAGCCGGTGGCCGAGACGGAAGGCGTCACGTCCCTCAAATTTTCCCGCGCCCACATTTTGCCGGAAGAAGACATCGTAACCATCACAGACTCCAAGCCGACGACAACGTGAGTGTTCAAGAGTTCAGCGAGAGAGCTACGGGCCGTTGGCAGCGGTTCGCCGCGCAAAGTTTTGCCCGCCGGCTGCGGCCCATGGTCAATGAGCGCCCGTTAATTTCGTTTACCTTCGACGACTTTCCACGTTCCGCGTGGCGAGAAGGCGGAAAAATTCTCGGCCAGCATGATTTGCGCGCCACCTACTACGTCTGTTTGGGACTGCTCGCGCAGAAGATCGAAACGGGCGAAATTGCGCACGCCTCTGATTTGCCGGTTTTGATGGCGGCGGGTCATGAACTCGGCTGCCACACTTATTCGCACGAACATTCTTGGAACACGCCGCCGGAAAAATTTGTTGAGGCCGTCAGGCGCAATCGTGTTCGGCTCCAAGAGTTGTCGCCTGGTTCGGCGTTCCGCTCCTTTTCTTTTCCCATCAGTTATCCCCGGGTGCGCACCAAGAAACGGTTGGCAGGGCACTTTTCGAGCTGCCGGTGCGGCGGCCAGACCTTTAATGCGGGGCACCTCGACACCGGCCTGCTCGCGGCTTTTTTTCTGGAGAAAACCCGTTCTCATTTGTCGTTGGTCCGGGAGGTGGTCGAGCAAAACACGCGGGCCGGCGGATGGCTGATCTTCGCCACGCACGACGTGGGCGCGAACCCGACGCGTTATGGATGTTCGTCGCAGTTTTTTCAGGATGTGGTGCGCGTCGCCGTTGATTCTGGTGCGATGATTCTGCCGGTCACGGAAGCGCTCGGACGCGCGGTGAAACTTCAGGACGCTGCGTTGGCGTCCGACACTACAGGGATGTTGGACAATGCTGCCTCATCCGAAGTCACGTCGGCGCGGAACCGGTTTGAGTGCGGTGGCGCGCCCGGTTCATTGGCGTCTTGAATGCTCTGGCTAAACTTATGTTCACGTATCCTTTAATTGCTCTTCAACGCCAGGCCCTCCTCCTCCTCATTGGGTCGTGGCTGGCGCTGCCATTTTTTGCCGGTGCCGAGATTATACCGCCGTCCCGGCGCATTGATTGGAATCCTGGCATCCCGGGTGGAATACCGCGGCGCACCAACGAGTTTGCCAATGTGCGGAACGCTCCCTACAACGCGCGGGGCGATGGAATTGCCAACGATGCGCCTGCCATTCAGGCCGCCATCGATGCTTGTCCCAGCAACCGCGTAGTTTATCTTCCCCCCGGCACGTATCGCGTGGCGAGCCCCATCAACATGAAGCCCGGCATTACCTTCCGTGGGGCCGGGACGAACACCATCGTGATGGTCGATCATTTCGGTCACGGATTTTATTTTGCCTACGGCCTCGGTCGCGTGGCCGTGGACGTGACCTCCGGTTTGCAGAAAGGCTCCAGCAATCTCGTTCTTGCTGCGCCGCCCCAGTATCTCGTCCCGGGAAACCATGTGTTGATTGACCAGCTCAACGACCCGACCCTGGTGACGCCGGACGGGTATGAAGGAGGCACGGCCCTCCGGTGCACCTACTGCGGGCGTGACAGCGGCAACCGTGCGGTCGGCCAGGTCGTGCGGGTTGATAGCGTGAGTGGGAATTCGCTGGTCATTCACCCCCCGCTCTACATGACCTATTCCAACCGTTTCAGTCCGCAAATTTATTACCCGGCCGATCCGGGAAATGGAAACGGCAATCTCCTCGGCTGGAACGGGATAGAAGACTTGCAAATTTCTCGAACGGAAACTGCGCTGCCCATGAACATGATTCGCTACGAATACTCCGCGTATTGCTGGGTGAAGAATGTGTTCTTCAACCGAGGTTCCAGTTCCGCGAACATCTACACCTATTTTGTGCGGGGCCTCGAAATCCGGGACAGTTTTTTTAACCGATCCCCGGGCCTCACCTCCAACAGTGGCGGTGGCGTCGTGATGTTTCCCGGAAGCTCTGACTGCCTCATTGAGAACAACATCGTGTATGGCATCCGGGAGCCGATTGTCCTGGCCGGGCCGTGCATGGGCAACGTGATTGCCTACAACTACGTGTCGTTCCTTCCCAACATCAACCAGAACGTGCTCATGATGGACATGGCCATGCATGGTGCCCATCCGATGATGAACCTGTTCGAAGGCAACGTGATTCACAAATTTCATGCCGATTTCATTCACGGCAGCGCGAGTCACAACACCTTGTTCCGTAATTATATCAAGGGACGGCAGGAGGACGTGGGGGGAATCAAAAACAACGCGGGTTCGGGCTGCATCTGGATTGACGCCACCAACCATTATTTCAACGCCGTGGGCAATGTGCTGGGTTATGCCGGAATCACCAACGACGCGCGCGTCTGGACGATGGACATGGAAGCTCCTCAGGGCGGGGGATTCAACTTTGAACATCTGTTTGTCTGGCGTTGGTCGTACTCAGGCTACAGCCCTGCCCTTCGAGACCCGCTCGTGAGAAGCACGGTCTTGCGCCACGGCAACTACGATTTCTTCAGCAACTCGACGCAGTGGGATGCCTCGAACCCCGACCGTTCGCTTCCCCCTTCGCTCTATCATAAAACCAAACCGGCCTGGTTTGGCAAGTTGGCCTGGCCGCCCTTTGGACCCGAGAACGTAGCGTCCGGCATTTACACCTTGAACGCGGCGACCAACATCCCCGCCGGATACCGCTTTTTATTTGGCAACGTTGGATTGTCTCCCACCATCCCGCCGCCGACGGGCGCCAGAACCAATAATGTCAGTCCGTAGGATTATGGATTCGCAAGCTTGAGCATCCCTCTGGGCATGGACAATTGTCGTTATGAAGTCCGAGTGGACGGCCTCGACGCCAGTGCTTGGTCGGCAGCACTGGACAGCTTTGAGGACGCCAGCCTTTATCAAACGTGGGCCTACGGAGCCGTCCGTTGGGGAAGCGAAAATCTCAGCCACCTGACACTGAGCCGTGGCTCCGAACTGGTGGCGGTCGCGCAGTTGCGGATCGTTCGCGTTCCTGGCCTGGGCATGGGCATCGCCTACTTGCGATGGGGGCCGCTGTGTCACCGGAAAGGCGAGGCCCTCAATCTAAACGTCGTCAAAGCGATGGCTGCGGCGCTTCAGGACGAATACGTTCAGCGGCGTGGTTTGTTCTTACGCCTCCTTCCGAACGCGTTTCAGGGCAGCGAGCGTGCGGCGGCTTTTGAGGAAGCTTTCATGGATTTTACCCGCGAAGAGTTCCGCGGGGACGACTCTTATCGCACCTTGGTGCTCAATCTCGACCGGCCGCTCGACGAGATTCGCAAGGCGCTCGATCAAAAGTGGCGCAACCAGCTTAACCGGGCGGAAAAGAACGGACTGGGAATCATCGAAGGAGAGGAACAGCACGACTTCGAGGCGTTTCACCGCGTGCATGAGGAAATGTGGAGCCGCAAGCAATACCGCCGATCCTCGAGCGTGCAGCAGTTTGCTCAGATTCAAAAACAGTTGCCGCCCGGCCAGCGGATGCGCGTCTTCCGTTGTGAGCTGGACGGAAAAACCGTCGCGGCCATGATTGCCACGGCGATGGGTAACACGGGCATTTATCTTTTTGGCGCCACAGGAAATGAAGGCATGAAAGCCAAAGGCTCTTACCTGCTCCAGTGGCGGGTCATTCAATGGCTGAAAGAGCGCGGCATCCGGCACTACAACCTTGGAGGCATCAATCCCGTGACTAATCCCGGTGTGTATCACTTCAAGACCGGGCTTTCAGGAGCCGACGTTCTTTACATGAATTCGTTGGTCAACTGTCAGCGTGCGACGAGCCTCGGCCTGGCCAAGTTCGTTCGCTTTGCCCAAGGGCCGCTCCGGCGTTCGTGGAAAACATTGTCCCGGCCGGCGTGATGCCCCCGCATCCTTTCAATTTCTGAAGCCGCTCGTCTCCATTCTCATTCCAGCTTACAACGCGGAGCGTTGGGTCGCGGACGCGGTGCGCTCCGCTCTTGCGCAGACGTGGCCGAACAAAGAAATCATTCTCGTTGATGACGGCTCCACCGACCGGACTTTTCAGATCGCGCGCTCGCTGGCGAGTAGTCAGGTGCAGGTGGTGTCCACGGCCAATCAGGGGGCCGCAGCGGCGCGCAACCACGCCTGTCGTCTGGCGCAAGGCGAGTTTATTCAATGGCTGGATGCGGATGACCTGCTCGCCCCGGACAAAATCCAGCGGCAGATGACGGCGTGGGCGGCGAACCCCCGACCGGACATTCTTCTTTCCTCCCCTTGGGCCTCTTTTCGCTTTCGGTCTCGCAAAGCGCGCTTTCACCGCACCTCGCTCTGGGAGGATCTTTCCCCAGCGGAATGGCTCACGCGCAAAATGGAGGACAATGCTTTCATGACCGTGGAGTCGTGGCTGATTCCCCGGCCGCTG
>JAYVNY010000034.1:0-34056 GCA_043758205.1 Akkermansia sp. | reverse complement strand
ACGGCGAGCAAGTAACCGGAGACGCCCGCCGCCGCGAGCAGGAGCAGACGGATGGTCTTGGCCGCGCCACCGCGCAGAATGCCGTCCCGATTTGTGGGTTTCATCGCGCGAACGCTAGCGGGGCCGAGTGGAGACGAGAATCGAAATTCTCCGCCGTCCCGGAGCGCGGGCTTTCCCGCCCGCAGCAACGTGCTGGGTCGGGAGACATTCTTTCGAGACGAACGTGCGCGGCCACCGAACATTCCTGCGAGCTGGAAAGCCCGTGCTCCGAACAAATTCCCCGCTCGCCTCGCTGTCGTTGATTTGTTTCGCTCCCGCGCGCATGGAAAAAGTTCTCGCGTACCTCAAGAATCACGAAGCGGAATTCGTCGCGCAGCTCGCCGACTACGTCCGCTTCCCCAGTGTCTCAGCGCAAAAGGAAAAGCACGGCGCGGACATGCAGGCGTGCGCGGACTGGCTGCTGGCGCAATACCGCGCGCTCGGCCTCGAAGCGAAACTCCACGCCACGGCGGGCAATCCCATTCTCCTCGCGCACACGCCGCGTCGCCCCGGCCGCAAGCACTTCGTGGTCTATGGCCATTATGACGTGCAGCCGCCGGAGCCGTTCGACTTGTGGAAGACGCCGCCGTTCGAGCCGCGCATCGAGGGCCGCTCGATGTTCGGGCGCGGCGCGAGCGACAACAAAGGCCAGAACCTCGCGCATCTCAAAGCCGTGGAAGCGTATCTCAAGACCGGCACGGAACTGCCGGTGGACCTCACCTTCCTCATCGAGGGCGAGGAAGAAGTGGGCAGCAAAAATCTCGCGACATTTCTAGCCGCGCATCGCCACGAGTTGAAGTGCGACGCCTTCGTCATCTCGGACACGGGAATGCCGGACAAGAAAACCCCGGCGCTCACCTACGCGCTGCGCGGCATCACCGCGCTGGAGATCAAGCTCACCGGCCCCAACCGCGATCTGCACTCGGGCATCTTTGGCGGCTCGGTGGAAAATCCCGCGATGGCCCTGGCCCGGCTGCTCGCGAAAGTTCACGACAAAAACGGACGCGTGGCCGTGCCCGGATTTTATGACGACGTGGAGCCGCTCACGAAATACGAGCGCGCCCAGTTCAAGCGCCTGCCCTACAACGAGGCGCAATACCGCAAGCTCGTGGGCGTGCCCGCGCTGTTCGGTGAAAAAGGGTTCACGCACCACGAACAGCGTTCCGCGCGACCCACTTTCGAGATCAACGGCCTGACCAGCGGCTACCAGGGCGAGGGCAGCAAGACCATCGTGCCGTCGTGGGCCAGCGCGAAGATCACCATGCGCCTCGTGCCGGGGCAGCATCCGCCCACGATCCAAAAACTGGTGCAGGCGTTCCTGAAAAAGCATTGCCCGCCCACGGTGAAGATCGAGTTGAAGGGCGGTCACGGCGGCGTGCCGTATTTGATGTCGCCGACGAGTCCGCTGGCGCAGGCGTCGTTGCGCGCGCTCAAGCTCGGCTTCGGCGCGGAACCGATCGCCATGCGCGAGGGCGGCTCGATTCCCATCGTCAGCGACTTCAAACGCATCCTCGGTGCGGACACGCTGCTGCTCGGCCTCGCGTTGCCGGACGACAACGCGCATTCGCCGAATGAGAAGTTCGACCTCGATTGCTTCGCCAACGGTATGAAGATGGCCGCGCATCTCTGGCAGGAACTGGCGTGAGGGGGCGCATCTTGTAATTACCACTGAAGATTAACTCGTGGATGGGCGTGGGGAAAAGCGGCGCTAAAGCGACCGCACTCCAAACGCTGCCGCGTGGGGTTCAACGCCCGGTGCAGCGCGAAGCGTTTGGAGTGCGGTCGCTTTAGCGCCGCTTTCGACACGGTGGTACCTGTCAGATGCGCCCGGCTTGAAGCGGCGGCTCGCAAATGCGTTGAACCATCGGCCCGGTGCGGCGTAGTTTCCGCGCCATGCAAATTCCGCAGAAGTTCGTTGCGCCGCCGCGTTTGTTGATGGGACCCGGCCCGAGCGATGTCGCACCGTCCGTCCTCACCGCCATGGCGCAGCCGCTCGTGGGCCATCTCGATCCGGTGTTCGTGAAAATGATGGACGAGATCAAGGGCATGTTGCGCGCCGTCTTCCAGACGCAGAACGAGATGACCTTCCCGGTCAGCGGCACGGGCAGCGCGGGCATGGAATTCTGCTGCGTGAATCTGCTCGAGCCGGGCGACGAAGTGATCATCGGCGTCAACGGCGTCTTCGGCACGCGCATGTGCGATGTCGCGGAACGTTGCGGCGCGAAGGTCACAAAAGTGGAGGCCGAATGGGGCCGCATCATCGAACCCGCGAAGGTTAAAGAGGCGCTCGCCAAAGTCCCGAAGCCCAAGTTCGTCGCCATCGTTCACGCTGAAACGTCCACCGGCGCGCTCACGCCGGTCGAAGAAATTTCCAAGCTCGCGCACGATGCGGGCGCGTTGTTCCTCCTGGATACCGTCACGTCGCTGGGCGGTTGTCCGGTGAAACTCGACGAGTGGGGCGTGGATGCCGTGTACAGCGGCACGCAGAAATGCCTGAGTTGTCCGCCCGGACTTTCGCCCGTCTCGCTCAGCCCGTGCGCGATGGAAGTCGCGACCAAGCAACGCACGAAGAAAGTGCAGAGCTGGTATCTCGACGTGAACCTGCTCTCGTCCTACTGGGGCCAGGAGCGCGTGTATCATCACACCGCGCCCATCTCCATGAACTACGCATTGCACGAGGCGCTCCGCCTCGCGCTCGTGGAAGGTTTGGAAAATCGCTTCAACCGCCACCGCGATAATCATCTCGCGCTGAAGGCGGGCTTGAAGGAACTCGGTTTGAGCATCGCGTCGCAGGAAGGGCATCAGCTCTGGCAGCTCAACGCCGTCGGCGTCCCCGCCGGACTCGACGAAGCCGCGCTCCGCAAACGCCTGCTCACCGAGCACAACATCGAAGTCGGCGCGGGACTCGGGCCGCTCAAGGGAAAGATCATCCGCATCGGTTTGATGGGGGAGACTTCCAAGCGCGAGAATGTGGAGCGTTTTCTGGCGGCGTATCGGGAGATTGCGAGTTGATGCAAGGCCTGAAAAACGCCGCGCGTTCGAGCAATGGAATGCTGGGCACTTTTCGCTTGGAACCATAAACCGATCCGTGGTGTTCGCGTTCCGCAAAACTTCCTCGACACTTTTCGCCGCGCGCGGAAACGTCGGCTTGTGAACTCCCGATTCTTTTCCATCGCCTGGGTCGTGGTCTGCGTCGCCTTTGCGGGAACCGCCGCCGCACGTTCGCCAATCGATGCTCGCCCGAACATTCTCTTCATCATGACCGACGACCACGCGGCGCACGCCATCAGCGCCTACGGCAGCGTGGTGAACCAAACCCCGCATCTCGACCGCATCGCGAAGGAAGGGATGCGCTTCGACCGCTGCTTTGTGGTGAATTCCATTTGCACGCCGAGCCGCGCGACAATTCTCACCGGCAAATACAGTCACAAAAACGGCACGCCGGTCTTCAATCGCTTCGATGGTTCGCAGCCCACGGTCGCGAAATATCTTCAGGCCGCCGGCTACCACACCGGCATGATCGGCAAGTGGCATCTCGGCAGCGACCCCACGGGCTTCGACCAGTGGGCCGTGCTGCCGGGGCAGGGGCTGTATCACGATCCTGCCTTCCTCACGCCCGAGGGCCGCGTCGTGGCGCGCGGTTACGTGAGCGACCTCATCACCGACCTCTCGATTGATTTCCTGAAGAAACGCCCGAAGGACAAACCGTTCTTCCTAATGACTCATCACAAAGCGCCGCACCGTCCGTGGGAGCCGGACGAAAAACATAAGGCGATGTTCGCGAACAAGTTCATCCCCGAGCCGGCGACGCTGCGCGACGACTACCGCACGCGCACGGATGCGCTGCGCGAGAATGAGCAGCGCGTGTTTGATGATTTGACGCGGCGCGATTTGAAACTGGAGCCACCCGCCGAATTGAAAGGCACGAATCGCAATCGTTGGCTGAACCACAAGCCCATCGAGGTGGAACTGGTCGTGGACGGCAAGACGAACGTGTTGCGCGGCGACGAATTGAACCGTTGGAAGTATCAACGCTACATGCAGGACTACCTCGCCTGCGTGCAATCCGTGGATGACAACGTGGGCCGCCTGCTCGCCTGGCTGGACGCGAACGGCCTGCGCGAGAACACGCTGGTCATTTACACCAGTGACCAGGGTTTCTTTCTCGGCGAGCATGGGATGTACGACAAGCGGTTTATGTACGAAGAGTCGTTGAAGATGCCGTTCCTCGTGCGCTGGCCCGCGCTCATCAAACCCGGGTCAGTGCAAAAGGAGATGATCATCAACACCGACTTCGCGCCAACCTTCATGGAACTGGCCGGGCTGCCCGTTCCCGCCGACATGCAGGGCCGCAGCATTTTACCGCTGCTCAAAGGCCGGCATCCGTGGGGCTGGCGTGAGAGCATGTATTACCGCTACTACCACGACCCCGGCGACCATCAGACCGCCGCGCACTACGGCGTCCGCACGCTGACGCACAAGCTCATCCACTACTGGAAAAAAGATCAGTGGGAACTCTACGACCTCAACCGTGACCCGCGCGAGATGCGGAACATCTACGAAGACCCGGCGCAGAATAAAGTTATCGCCAAACTTAAGAAGGAACTCGCACGGTTGAAGACGGAGTTGCAGGACAACGACGAGTTCGCGCTGACCCAGCCGCCGGATGGAGTTGATCCGGTACCGGTTTCGAGGGTCGGCCAGTAATTGCTTCGCGTTGTCCTTTCGGCGCCACGCCAGGAGTCGGCCCTGTGCCGGGCGCGATTGAAAGTGGCGGGCAACCCATGCCGGGGCGCGGCGTTTACGCCGCTTCAGCGTCCGCAAGCTCGGGCGTGTCAGCCTGGCCAAAAAACTCTGGCCATCGCGCGTGGAAGCGGCGTAAACGCCGCGCTCCTGACCGCCACTTCCAATCGCACCCCCCTGCGCCCGACATCTTGCCATTCCCCGGCCCCTTTGTTATCAGCCGCCCCATGACTGACGCGCCGCGCGCGACCATTTCGTTTCATGCCTGACCACGCCACCACCTCCAACCGGGTGCGCGTGGACGGGAAGTTTTTCCGGCTCGGTGCCACCAAGTTTTATCCCAAGGGCGTGACCTACGGCCCCTTCGCACCCGATGCGAAGGGCGAACGCTACGCTTCGCGCGCCCAGACGCTGAAAGACTTCGCGCAGATCAAGGAACTCGGCGCGAACACACTGCGCGTCTATCACGTCCCGCCCGGCTGGTTCCTCGATCTGGCGCAGGAGCACGGACTGAAACTTCTCGTGGACGTGCCGTGGTGCAAGGAACGGCTCTTCCTCGAATCGGAAAAACAAAAGGACGCCGCCCGCGCCGCCGTGCGCGAAGCGGTGGGACTCTGCGCGCGGCATCCTGCGGTCTTCGCCTTCAGCGTGGTGAACGAGATCGCCCCCGACATCGTGCGCTGGAACGGCGCGCGCGCCGTCGCGCGTTTCATCGAGGAACTGGTCGCGGAAGCGAAGGGCGTGGACCCCGACTGTCTCTGCACGTTTGGCAATTTTCCGCCGTCCGAATTCCTGCGCCCGCAGAACATAGATTTCCACTGCTTCAACGTCTATTTGCACCAGCGCCGCGCGTACGAGAATTACCTCTCCCGCCTGCAAATGATCGCGGACACCAAGCCGCTGGTCATCGGCGAGACGGGTCTCGACTCGCAGCGCGAGGGCGAGGAGCACAAGTGCGAGGTGCTGGCGTGGCAAATCGAGAGCGGGTTCCGGCACGGCCTCGCCGGGCTGTTCGTCTTCAGCTACACAGACGACTGGTTTCGCGGCGGCGTGCAGATTGAGGACTGGACGCTCGGCCTGACCACGCGCGAGCGCGCGCCGAAGTCTTCGTTCTTCGCGGTGCAAAAAGCGTTCAAGGCCGCGCCGTATTTTCCGCTGCCGTCTGTACCGCGTGTCTCGGTGGTGGTCGCCAGTTACAATGGCGCGCGCACGCTCGAAGCCTGCCTCGCCTCGCTCGACCGGCTGAATTATCCCGACTACGAAGTCATCCTCGTGGATGACGGATCGAGGGACGACACGCGCCACATCGCCGACGAACATCCGCGCGCCCGCTACATTTTTCAGGAGAACAAGGGTCTCTCCGTCGCGCGCAACACCGGCATCAACGCCGCGACCGGCGACGTGGTGGCGTTCACCGACTCCGACTGCCGTGCCGACGAAGACTGGCTGCACTACCTGATTGGCGACTTGTTGAACGGCGATTTCGCGGGCATCGGCGGACATAATTTTCTGCCGCCGGAAGATTCATGGATCGCGGCCGCGGTCATGGTTTCGCCCGGCGGTCCGGCGCATGTGATGTTGAACGACCGCGAGGCCGAGCACATTCCCGGCTGCAACATGGCCTTCTACAAATGGGCGCTCGACGACATCGCCGGCTTTGATCCGATTTATCGCAAGGCTGGCGACGACGTGGATGTGTGCTGGCGTTTGCAACAGGCCGGACATCGCATCGGCTTCAGCCCGTCGGGCTTTGTGTGGCACTACCGGCGTTCCACCGTGCAGGCCTATCTCAAGCAACAGGCGGGCTACGGTGAGGCCGAAGCACTGCTCATCACGAAGCACCCGGAGTATTTCAACACCGCCGGCGCGAGCGTCTGGCGCGGGCGTATTTACAGCCCGTCGAGCATGGGCGTGGTGCTGCGGCCCTCGGTGATTTACCACGGGCCGTTCGCGGGGGGATTTTTTCAAACGCTCTACGCGCCGCCGCCGGCCTTCGCGCTGATGCTTGCGACTTCGCTCGAATACCATGTGCTCATCACTGCCCCGCTGCTTGTGCTCTCGGTGCCGTTTCATTTTCTCTGGCCGCTGGGCGTGGTGAGTTTTTGCGTGTCGCACGCCCTGTGCATTGCCGCCGCGTCGCAAGCGCCGCTCGACAAGACCAAACGGCGTTTCTGGTCGCGTCCGCTGGTGGCGTTGCTCTGTTTCCTCCAGCCCATCGCGCGCGGCTGGGCGCGCTACGAAGGGCGGCTGCGCATCAACACCACACCCGCGTTCGCCTTCCGCCGCATCTCCGCCGTCACGAACGTGGATCGCGGCGAACCGCTCGATGAAGTCCAGTATTGGTGCCACACCGGACTGGAGCGGCTGACCTTCATCCATCTGATCGTGATGAAGCTCGAAGAGGAAAAGTGGCAGCATGAACCCGACGCGGGCTGGACGGAATACGACGTGGAAATTTACGGCAGTCGCTGGAGCCAGTTGCAACTGACAACCGTCACCGAATACGTCGAGAAAGGGCATCAACTCTTCCACTGCCGTCTGACGGCGGGCTGGACGCTGCTCGCGAAAGTTCTGTTCTGGAGCGCGGGCGGACTGGAATTGCTGCTCATCGGCCTCGTCGCCGAAGGCTTGCCATGGCTGTGGATGCTGCTGCTGACGCTGCCATTGCTCGGACTCTATTTTGAAAACGAGAAGCGCATACTCCAGCGCCTCATCGTCGCGTTCCTCGATGAACTGGCGGTGCAACACGAGTTGACCCGCGTGCCGTTTTCCAAGACGCGTGCCGTCTCGCCGCCCCCGCCGCCGTAGAAGAAATCCTAGCGGCGGTGGGGGATGACTTCCTAGGAGCGCGGCGTACACGCCGCTTCAAGGCAATCCGTGCTGGCGGGTGAGATGTGTTCTTCCGCCCCGGCAAGCACGGTGTTGAAGCGGGCTAAAGTCCGCGCTCCATTACTCCGTGGTACGAGTCTCAGTCCACAAACCCCGCCCGATTACTTCGATCCACGCGACATGCCGAAGAGACCGACGGCGGTGGCGACGATGCCGCCGATGAGCATCCAGATGGCCTTGTCGGTTGGCGATCCGGTGAAGAACCGGGAGACGTCAGAACCGAATGATTTCGTGGCGTTCACTCCCAGCACGATGAGCACGATGCCCCCGGCAATGAGGGCGATGGAGATTGCCTTGTTCATAACGGTTTACGTCCCGAGATGACGCGCACCAAGATCACGATGATCGCGATGACGAGGAGAACGTGGATGAGTCCGCCCATGGTCGTCCCGGTGACGAGACCGAGGAGCCAGAGGATGATGAGCACGACGCAGATGGTCCAAAGCATACGATTACCTTTCTGTTTGAGTTTGATGTGGGTTTACCGCCCGACCGAGCGGTTATTAGCACCGGCCGGGCGCGAGGGTCAAATCAGTTCGCGGACTCTTTGACGGTGATGTTGTTCTGCACCTCTTTGATGCCTTCAACTTTTTTGGCGAGATCGCCCGCGCGGTTCTTCTGGTCGCGCGAATTGACGAAGCCGCTCAACTGCACCACGCCCTTGAACGTCTGCACGTTCACGTCGGAGTACTTGTATTGCGTGTCGGCGGAGAGCGCGCTGCGGACGCGCGAGGAGGTCCCCGAGTCGTCAATACGCTCGCCGGTGCTCTGCTTGTAGCGGGTGCCCGCGCAGCCGGTGATGCCGCCGGCCACGGCCAGGGCACCGACAGCGAGAATCACGGCGGACAGTTTGATGGAGTTTTGTTTCATGGTTTTGCTTTTGTTTGCTTTTCTAATTTTTCCGACCGTCAGTTTCCTCCGAGAAGTTCTTATGAAGAACGGCTTCCGTCTGGGAGATGACGGCCCTGAGACTAGGCGCTCTTCCGCTCGGGGCTATGGGGTGAAACCCTGCCCGACCGGACAAATCTCATGCAGTGTCAACTCATTCCACAGGCCCTCCCGACCTCAGCCCGTCCGGTAGGTCATCACCCCATAGTCAGCCCCTGGCGTTCGTTCAAAAATTCATCGGCCCGGTGCGTCTCGACGCCAGGCCATTCCGGACGGTGAATTCATGAAACAAAAAATGACCGCCCTCGCGTCGCGCGCAGACCAAGCCGCCTCGCAGCGCAGCGCGCAACTCACGGCAGACCACTGGCAATTGCAGCAGGATCTCGCGCAGAGCAAGACGGCGGAAGCGGTTCTCAAAAAAAGCGGGCGCGACCGTGCAAAGCTGCTCCGGGAGTCGCACCGACTTCATAGTCAGCTGCGCCAGATCACCCACCGACGGCTCACGGCGCAGGAAGTGGAACGCAAAAAACTCAGCCGCGAACTGCAGGATGAAATCGCGCAGACCTTGCTGGGCATCCGGGTCCGGCTGTTGAATTTGAAAAATGCGGCCAGCGGCAGCACGGCCCATCTGAGGAAAGAAATCGCCCGCACTCAACGCGTGGTGAAAGATTCTGTGCAAGCGATCAACCGTCTCGCCCATGCGCTCAACATCCACCAACCGGCCTAAAGTCGCCGCGCCGGGGCGCGCGCGTCCCGCCCGTCGGAGGGACGACGCCTGCGCCCCGGCGGGATTTCCCGTCATCGCCATGGCGGCTTCGGCCGGCGGCTTGCAAGCCTTGTCCGTCATTCTCGGTGGCTTGCCGGCGGACTTCCCGGCCGCCATCGCCATCGTCATGCACCTGGCCCCGGATCATAAGAGCATCCTGGCCGAGATTTTGAGCCGGCGCACGCATCTGGTGGTCAAGCAGGCACACACCGGCGACGTCCTTTGTCCCGCCTGCGTCTTTGTTGCTCCTCCCAATCAGCACCTTTCTGTGGCCCAAGGCGGAGCCCTGAAACTTTCCTCTACCGCCGCGGAGAAAGTTCATTTCTCCCGTCCCTCCGCCGAGCCGCTGTTTGCTTCGGTGGCCGAGGTGTATAAACGGAACGCCATTGCCGTCGTGCTCACGGGTGGCGATGGGGATGGCTCCTTCGGGGTTCAGATCATCAGCGACCAAGGCGGCCAGGTCATCGCTCAGGACCGGCCTACGTCGGAAAATTTCTCCATGCCGGAGACTTCGATCAAGACGGGCGATGTGGATTTCATCCTGCCCCTGGAGGAGATCGCTCCCAAGTTGATCGAACTGGTTGCCGCCAGCCGTGGACAAAAAAGCGGCCGGACGACCGCGAAGAAAAGAACGCGCCCGCCCGCCCCGGCAAAAGGTGTGACGCTACCCTATTCAGCGGGTGCCAAAGCTGCCACGATTCAGCGCAAGAAATAAGCGCATGAAAAAGAAATCGTCACCAGCACGTCGTCCAACCAAGTCCGCCCCAGTCGCGTCTCCAAAACCACCCGCCCCGGCTGCGGGCTTTTCCTTCCCCATCGTCGGCATCGGCGCGTCCGCCGGTGGACTCGAAGCGTTGGAACAATTCCTCGGTCACGTCCCGGCGGGCAGCGGCCTGGCGTTCGTCATCGTTCAGCACCTGGACCCGTTGCGCAAAGGCATCATGCCGGAACTGCTCCAGCGCACCACCAAGATGAAGGTCTTCCAGGTCAAGGACCGCACCCGCGTCCGGCCGGACTGCGTCTATGTGATCCCGCCGAACAAGGATCTTTCGATCTTGCACGGCGTGCTGCATCTGCTGCCGCCGACCGCGGCGCGCGGCTTGCGCCTGCCCGTGGATTACTTCTTTCGTTCCCTCGCGCAGGACCAGCAGGACCACAGCATCGGCGTGATTCTTTCCGGCATGGGCTCCGACGGCACGCTCGGGTTGCGCGCCATCAAGGAGAAGGCGGGGGTCGTGCTGGTGCAGACGCCGACGACCGCGAAATTCGACGGCATGCCCCGCAGTGCGATTGATGCGGGGCTGGCCGACATCGTGGCCCCGGCCGAAGAGTTGCCGGCCAAAATCCTCGCCTATCTGCAACGCACTCCGCTTCTCGCCAAGTCCGAGGTGAATCTGGAAGACAAGACGCAGAGCGCGATGGAGAAAGCGGTCCTCCTGCTCCGCGCCCGCACGGGCCATGACTTTACGCTCTACAAGAAGAACACCCTCTACCGCCGGATCGAGCGCCGGATGGGCATTCACCAGATCGGCAAGATGGCCGACTACATCCGCTACTTGCAGGAAAACTCTCAGGAGCTGGACTTGCTCTTCAAGGAGCTGCTGATCGGGGTGACGAATTTCTTCCGCGATCCCGAGGCCTGGAATCACCTGCTCAAACACGCCCTGCCGCAGCTCCTGGCCAAACGGCCGCCCGGCCAGACGATGCGGGCCTGGGTGGCGGGCTGCTCCACCGGGGAGGAAGCCTATTCCCTGGCCATGATTTTCCGGGAAGCGGTGGAAGCCGCGAAGCCCAAGCGCAACATCGCCCTGCAGATTTTCGCCACCGACCTGGATAACGACGCGATTGACAAGGCCCGTCAGGGTCTCTTTCCGGCCAACATCGCCGCCGACGTGTCGCCCGTGCGGCTGGCCCGTTTCTTCGTCAAGGAAGAACACGGCTACCGGGTGCGAAAGGAGATTCGCGAGATGATCATCTTCGCGCGGCAGAATCTCATCATGGACCCGCCGTTCACCAAGCTCGACATCCTGACCTGCCGCAACCTGCTCATCTACCTCGGTCCCGAGTTGCAGCAGAAGCTGATGCCGCTCTTTCACTACAACCTGAATCCCGACGGCATCCTCTTTCTCGGCAGCGCGGAAACGGTGGGCGGATGCACCGACTTGTTGGCCCCGCTCAACGGCAAATCGAGGCTCTATCGGCGCACGGAGTCGGCCTTGCGACCGGCGAGGATCGAGTTTCCCTCCTCCTTCAGCGCGCCGCCGTCCCCCGGGCCGGAGCCGCACCCGGCGGCGAAGCCTACGCCCAGTCTGCAATCGCTGGCGGATCAACTCGTCCTGGCGCGTTACGCGCCGCCCGCCGCGCTCGTCAACGACAAGGGCGACATCTTCTACATCAGCGGCCGCACCGGCCAGTATCTCGAACCCGCCGCCGGCAAGGCCAACTGGAACATCTTCGCCATGGCCCGCGAAGGGTGGCGTTACGAACTGACCAGCGCCTTCCACAAAGCGCTCCGGCAAAAAGACGTGGTGACCTTCCGCGGCCACGGAGCCGGGACTAAGCACCGGGAACAGCTCGTGGAAGTCGCCGTGCAGCGGCTCGAGGAAGCCGGCCCGCTCCAGGGTCTGGTGATGATCGTCTTCACCGACCTGCCCACGCCCGTCGAACCCAAAATGACGGGCCGTTCCATCAAGTCGAAGTCACCGGCCCACTCCTCACGGGTCGTCGAACTGGAGCGGCAACTTCAGGCCGCCCTCGACCTGGCCCGGACCACGCGCGAAGAGCGGCAGATCTCGCAGGAAGAACTCACCTCCACCAACGAGGAGCTGCAATCGGCCAATGAAGAATTGCAGTCCACCAACGATGAGCGCACGACCTCGATGGAGGAGATGCAATCGCTCAACGAGAAACTCCAGTCGGTCAACACCGAGTTGCAGACCAAGGTGGAAGACCTGTCGCACTCGAGCAACGACATGAAGAATCTGCTCAACAGCACCGACATCGCCACGCTGTTTCTGGACAAGGAGCTCCAGGTGCGGCGCTTCACCCCGCAGGCGACGAAGATCATCAAGCTCATCCCCGGCGACGTGGGCCGGCCCATCACCGACCTCGCCTCGGAGCTGCAATACCCGGAACTGGCGGAAGACGGACGCACCGTGCTGGAGACGCTGCTCCCGGCGGAGACACCGATTGCCTCCAAGGACGTCCGCTGGTTCACCGACCGCATCATGCCCTATCGCACGGTGGACGACCGCATTGACGGCTTGGTGATCACCTTCGCGGACATCACCGCGTCCCGGGCCACGGCGGCGAAATTGGTCGTCCGGCAGGCCAGCTTGGAGAAGCGCTTCGCCAACCAGACCGCGAGCCTGAAGAAGTCGCGGCCAACCGCGCGCCCGCCGGGAACTGGAAAAAAACGCAAGGCTGCCTTGTGAAACCGGCGCGATTGAAAGTGGCGGGCATCAGGCCGGAGCGCGGGCGTCTCGCCCGCCAGACCGCGCGGAAGGTTTCCGGACTCTCCACACGGGCGGGGCAAACGGCTCGTGGTTCCAACCCGGCGGGCGGGACGCCCGCGCTCCTAACCGCCACATCTAATCGCACCCTTGTGAAACCAACGCCACTCACCTCTGCGTCCGCTCCCGCCCCGCTCCGCCGCACGGTGGCCGAACGGCGGGCGCTGGCCCTCGATGAGCAACAGCACCCGATGATGGCGGAACTGCGCCGTCAGGCTGAAGCGCAGTTGCGCCAGCAGCGGAGGAAACAGAAGCCGGAGCTAAATGGACAGAAGCCCGCGACCGACGCCGAGCGGACACTCCACGAATTGAAGGTTCAACAGATCGAACTGGAGATGCAGAACACGAAGCTGACGGACGCGCGCGACTGGATGGAAGAGCTGGTCGAGAAATACACCGACCTCTACGACTTTGCCCCGGTCGGCTATTTCTCTCTCGATGAACAGGGCGTGATCCGGGAAGTCAACCTGACGGGCGCCGCCCTGCTCGGCGTGGAACGCGACCAGCTCGTGGACGGGCGCTTCGCTCGTTTCGTTGCCCCGGCGAGCCAGCCGGACTTTCTGGCCTTTTTGAAACGAGTTTTCGCCGGGACCGGACAGGAGGGCTGCGACCTCGCCCTGGTCAAGGAGGACGGCACTGATTTTTGGGTGCGCTTTCGCGGCACCGCCGCCCTCTCCGCCAGCGAGGTCCGGAAGTGGTGCCGGGTGTCGGTCTCGGACATCACGGCCCTCAAGCAGACGGATGAAGCCTTGCGCGAAAGCGAAGGGCGTTTCCACGTCATGGCCGACGCCATGTCGCAACTCGCCTGGATGGCCCAGCCCGACGGTTTCATCACTTGGTATAACCAGCGCTGGTTTGAATACACCGGCACCACGCCGGAACAGATGGAGGGTTGGGGCTGGCAGAATGTGCATGACCCCGAGATGCTTCCGAAGGTGCTGAAGCGGTGGAAAGTTTCCCTCGCCGCCGGCCAACCTTTCGACATGACCTTCCCGTTACGCGGGGCCGATGGCGGGTTCCGTCGGTTCCTGACCCGCGCCGTGCCGCAGAAAGACAAGCGCGGACGCGTGCTCCGGTGGTTCGGCACGAACACGGACATTGAAGACGGGCAGCGCGCTGCGGAAACGCAGCGCCGGCTGGAGGTGCTGGCCGCCTCGAACCGGAAGCTGGAACTGGAAATCGTCCGGCGGAAGGCGGGCGAGGAAGCTCTCAAAAAAAGCGAGCAACACCAACGCCAGTTGCTGGAGGAGGCGCGGCTGATGCAGGAACAACTCCGGCATCTGGCCCATCAGATTCTCCGGGCGCAGGAGGAGGAACGAAAGCGCATCAGCCGCGAGCTGCATGATGAAATCGCCCAGACCCTGACGGGCATCAATATCCGGCTCGCGAATTTGAAAGCGGGGGCCACGGGCCACGCGAAGAACTTGCAGGGCAAAATCACCAACACGCAGCGGCTCGTGGAAAAGTCGGTGGAGATCGTGCACCGGTTCGCGCGCGAATTGCGCCCCAGCGTGCTCGATGACCTCGGGCTGATTCCCGCCCTGCACTCCTTTGTGAAAACGTTTGCCAAGGAGACGAAACTTCCGATTCGCCTGCGGGTGTTTGCCGGCGTGGAAAAGTTGGACGCGGCGCAACGCACCGTGCTCTACCGCGTCGCGCAGGAAGCGCTGACCAATGTCGCCCGCCATGCCCGCGCCACCGAGGTGGTGCTGTGCATCGAGCCACTGGCGGACGCCGTCCACATGAAGATCCACGACAACGGTCGCTCCTTCTCAGTACAGCGGACCTTGCTGGCGAAGAAGAACGGACGCCTCGGGCTGCTCGGCATGAGGGAGCGCGTGGAAATGGTCGGGGGCCGCTTCGCCATCAAATCCGCGCCCGGCCACGGCACCACCATCGAGGTGCAGATTCCGTCCGGCCACGGCAGCAAACGGAAGAAGACGCGTTTGAGCAAAAGGCCCGCATGAAACCGTCACTACTTCCGCCAACATCGCTTAGGCCTGAAAGGCCGTCCTTCGATAGCCCAGGGCCAAGCCTTGGGTTCGGAGGGCCGGAAATCTCCAGCCCTTTAAGGGCGGAACAACCTTGCGCCCCGCCTCGGCCGCATCTTGAAGTTACCGCCATCAACGGAGCGTTGGAGCGCGGGCGTCCCGCCCGCCCGAATGGAACCAGACGCCACTCCGCCGAGCCAACGTATGGAGGTTCCCGATCCTTCGCGCCGTCCGGCGGGCGGGACGCCCGCGCCCCTCTGGCGGTACTTTCAAGATGCGCCCCCCCGCCTCTCGGAAGGCCGCCCTTGCAGGGCTTGGTGGCGGAATCCCCTCGGGATTCAGCCCCTGAATTTTCGAAGGCACTGTGTTCAGCCAAAGATTTTATCGAATGAAAAAGACCACTCGCAAATCCCCCGCTCCGGCGCGGCAACTGCCCAAGTGCCCGACGGGCATCCAGGGCCTCGACGAAATCACCGGCGGCGGGCTGCCGCGCGGGCGACCCACGCTGGTGTGCGGCGGCGCGGGTTGCGGCAAGACGCTGCTCGCGGCGGAATTTCTGGTGCGCGGCGCGGTGCATTTCGGCGAGCCGGGCGTGTTCATGTCCTTCGAAGAGACGGAACCGGAGTTGAAAGCCAATGTCGCGTCGCTGGGCTTTGATCTCGGCGGACTGGTCCGGCGTAAAAAAATTCTCGTGGACCACGTCCACATTGACCGGAGTGAATTTCAGGAGACCGGCGAGTATGACCTCGAAGGATTGTTCGTCCGCCTCAATCACGCGATTGATTCCATCGGGGCCAAGCGTGTGGTGCTGGACACGCTCGAAGCCCTGTTCGCCAGCCTGCCCAACGAGGCCATTCTGCGCGCCGAGCTGCGCCGGCTCTTCCGCTGGCTCAAGGACAAGGGCGTCACTGCGATCATCACCGCCGAGCGCGGCATCGGACAACTCACGCGCCACGGGCTGGAGGAATACGTGTCCGACTGCGTGATCGTGCTCGACCACCGGGTCAACGACCAGATCGCCACGCGACATCTGCGCGTGGTGAAATATCGCGGCGCGCTGCACGGCACGAATGAGTTTCCGTTTCTCATCGGCGACGACGGCGTGAGCGTGCTGCCCATCACGTCGCTGGCGTTGAACCACAAAGTTTCGAGCGAGCGCATCGCCACGGGCATTCCCCGGCTCGACGCGATGCTGGGCGGGAAGGGATTTTTCCGGGGCAGCAGCATCCTGCTCACGGGCACGTCCGGCACCGGCAAGACCATCATCTCGTCCAACTTTGCCCACGCCGCCGCGCGGCGCGGGGAACGCACCCTCTACTTTTCCTTCGAGGAATCGCCCAATCAAATCATCCGCAACATGCTTTCCATCGGCTTGCACCTGGAGCCGATGGTGCGGCGCGGCCAGTTGCGCTTTCACTCGGCGCGACCCTCGCTCTACGGCCTGGAAATGCATCTGGCCACGATGTTCCGGGAGATCGCCACCTTCAAACCCGATGTGGTCGTCATTGATCCCGTCACCAGTCTGATGGACCTGGGCACCACCTCCGAAAGCAAGGGCATGGTGACGCGGCTGATTGATTATTTGAAAGCCGGACAAATCACCTCGCTGTTCACCAGCCTCACGCAGGGCGGCCACGCGCCGCAACAAACGGAAGCCGCCATGTCCTCGCTCATGGACTCGTGGCTGTTGTTGCAGGACTTCGAGGGAAACGGCGAGCGCAACCGCTTGTTCTATGTGCTCAAGGCGCGCGGCATGTCGCACTCGAACCAGATCCGCGAGTTCCTGATCTCGGACCACGGCATTGACGTCGTGGACGCCTACATCGGCGCGAGCGGCGTGCTGACCGGCTCGGCTCGCGCGGCGCAGGAGGCTCTTGAGAAAGCGGTCGTGCTGTCCAACCAGCAGGAAGCCGCCCGGCTCAAACGCGAAGTGGAACGCAAACGCACGGCCATCGAACGCCAGATCAGCGGACTGCGTTCCGATTACGACGCCGAAGCCGTGGAATTGCGGCGCATCGCCGAACAGGTCGGCACCAGCACGCTCATGCTGACCACCGAGCGGGCCGCTTCCGGACTCTTGCGCCAGGCGGATGCCAAGGTGACGGCCAGCCCGCGGGTCCGGACCAGCACCAATGGGAGGAAACACTGATGAAAAACAAAACTGTGAAACGGCGGGCCGCCCGCGCTCCACACCAGGCCACGGCCAAGTCTTCGCCCGCGCGGTCCAAGGATAAATTTGTCCTGCGCCTGTTCGTGGCCGGAGCCACCGCCCGCTCGCGTCAGGCCGTGCTGCGCGTCCGGCAACTGTGCGAAACGGAACTGAACGGCGGCTGCGATGTGGAAGTGATCGACATCTACCAACAGCCCGAGCTGGCGCGCGCGAACCAGATCGTGGCGACCCCGACGCTCATCATGGCCTTCCCCCGGCCGGTGCGCCGGTTCATCGGCAACCTCGCGAACATCAACGGCCTGTTCGTCGAACTGGATTTGATCGCCAAAGTTAAAATCGCACCTTGAAAACTCCGCGCCCTCCCACCATCGCCCACCCCGCGCCGTACGGCCCGCTCGCCGTATTCCACGCCCGCATGGTCGAGGCCGAGGAGACGCTGCGCGCCATCCGCAATGGCGAAGTGGATGCGATGGTGGGAACGGGCAAGAACCACCGGAAGGTCTTTACGCTGGAAGGAGCCGGTGACGCCTACCGTTTCCTCATCGAGTCCATGAATGAAGGCGCGCTGACCCTGACGACGGACAAGATGATCCTCTACGCCAACGAATGCTTCGCCAAGATGGTCAAGCGTCCGCTGGAGCAGGTGATCGGCTCGTCGTTCAAGGAGTTTCTCGCCGAGGAAGATCGGGCGCCATTGCGGGCGTTGCTGAAACGCGCGGGTCAAGTCGGTTCCAAAGTTCAACTGTTCTTGCACCTTGGCGATGGTTCCCAAATCCCGGTGCTCATCTCCGTCCGTCCGCTGGCGAAACGTGGTTCCGAAACCGTGACCGTCGGCATGGTGGTGACGGACATGACCGAGGCGCGGCGCACCGAGGAATTGTTGCGCGAGCTGTCGCACCGGCTGGTGCAGGCGCAGGAAGCCGAGCGCGGGCGCGTGGCTTTGGAGTTGCACGACCACATTACCCAGTTGCTCTGCGCCATCCTGGTGCGCAGTCAGGCGGTGGCCGATGAACTTCCGGCGCAGGCCGGGGCCTCGCGGGCCGGGTTGATAAAACTCCGCGAGATGCTCGGCCAGACGGTGGATGAAGTGCAGCGCATCGGAACCAATCTGCGGCCCAGCGTTTTGGATCACCTCGGTCTGGTGCCCGTCCTGCGCACGGCTTGTGCGGAGTTCGCGCAACGCACCGGCGTGCCCGCCACGGTGACGTGCGCGGGATTGACCGCGCGACTGCCCGCCGAAGCCGAGCTGGCCCTGTACCGCATCCTCCAAGAAGCCTTGAAAAATGTGGAGCGGCACGCCCGCGCCCGGCACGTCACGGTGGATCTGACGCAACGGCGTGGGCTCGTGAAGTTGACGATCCATGACGATGGGATTGGCTTCGACCCAGCCCCTCATCCGGCCGGACGAAAAGGAAAAGAAAACTTTGGCCTGCTCAACATGCGCGAGCGGGTGGCTTACGTCGGCGGGGAACTGCGCCTTAAATCTGCGCCGGGCCGGGGCACCACGATCGAAGTGGAGATTCCGTTCCGTGGCAGCGTGCTGAAGCGCAAGCCGCTCCGCCTAGCGGTTCGCGCGCGCAGGAGGACATCATCGTGAAACGTCTGTTACCACATCGCGCGCTTGGGAGCATAAGCGACGAGGCTCGAAAGCCTCGTAACCTGCCGACAGGAATGTCGGCGCTACGTAACGCCGACTTTTCAGTCGGCAGGTTGCTAGACTTTCCTGTCTCGTGTTCGTATTCCGTCCGGGGCGCGGCACGCCCGCGCTCCATCTAAATCAATAAACGAAGATGAAAAAAATCACCGTTCTGCTGGCCGAAGACCATTTGATCGTGCGCGAAGGCTTTCGCACCCTGCTGCTCGCCGAGCCGGACATGCAGCTCGTGGGCGAGGCGGAAAACGGCCGCCAGGCCGTGCGCCTCGTCGGCAAGCTCCGCCCGGAAGTGGTCGTTCTGGACATCGCCATGCCTCAGCTCAACGGACTCGAAGCCGCGCGTCAGATCATGGAAGCCTTTCCCGCCACCCGCATCATCATGCTCTCCGCCCACAGCGACGACGCCTACATCGAGCAGGCCACCCTGGCGGGGGCCGTCGGCTATCTGCTCAAGCAGACTTCTTCGCAGGACTTCTGCCGCGCCATTCGCGAAGTGCAGAAGGGCGGCACCTTCTTCAGCCCCGCCATTGGCAAACAGCTCAAGCAGCAGTACGAGAAGGCTCCGAAGTCCAACGCCCTCATCAAGAAACGCAGCGCCGGACTCAGCGCGCGCGAGATGGAAGTGTGGCAGCTCATCGCCGAAGGCAAAGCCAACAAGGAGACCGCCGCCGAACTCGGCATCAGCATCAAGACCGTGGAGAAACACCGCCAGCATCTGATGGAAAAGCTGGACATCCACGACACGGCCGGCCTGACCCGCCAGGCCATCGCGGCGGGCATCATCGAGAGCAGCGTGCAGTTGAGGATTGTGTAGATGGGGCGCGGGTGCCCCGGCCGCCGACCGCTTTCTTGAGGCTCATGCCAGGGAACGACTCGTTTGAGAGGCGTGACGAAGCGAGACTCCAGAACAGGTGAACACCCCATAGCCCGCCCGAGCTTTCCGCCGCATCGTTCTTTGGTGAAAAAACAACGCCCGGAACGCTCCTCGCCGGACCAGACCGCCCCGCGGAAAACCGTGGCCCTCACGCCGGAACAAGTGGCCGGAATGGCCACCGCGATCTTTCACGGCAACGGACGGCAGGCGGGACGCGCCGGCGAGCATTGGCCGGAAGCCGAAGTCCGCCTGCTCTGCGGTGCGCCTGCCAACCGGAGGGCCTTATGAAAATCCGTGCGAAGAAAAAACCGCCGGTTCTCGGGGACCGGATCCTGCGGGTGCATGATTTGGAAAACCCCCGGTGCGCACCCCTCGTCATCCAACTGGCGGTCCACGGACAAACTGTGATCTTTCGCCCGCCCCACGTTTTACCGCTTTCTAAACCTACCTTATCAAATATGATCGCTCCGCTTCCTGCTCCTGTTGAAACTCCACCGACCCATCCGCCGTCCCGCATCCTCGTGCTCGATGACGACAAGGACATCCGCGAAATCTACGTCGAGATCCTGCGTCAGGACGGATACCAAGTGGACGCCGCCGAAGATGGTCAGGCCGGTTGGGAGGCGCTGCAAGCCCGCCCGTATGATCTGCTCATCACCGATCACGATATGCCGCGGCTGACCGGCTTGGAACTGGTGGAGAAAGTCACTTCTTCGGGCTCTTCCATGCCCGTCATCATCGCATCCGCCTCGTTGTCGCCCGGCGCACTGGCCCGTCAGGCTTCGGGCCGGGCCGCCGCCTGGCTGCCCAAGCCTTTCTCGCCGGGCGAATTGTTAAAAGCCGTGGGGCGCATGCTGGGTGTGAGTGGAACCCACGGCCTGGCCGCGATCGCCTGATGCTAATCCCCACGCGGCCGGGTGAACCGCGCCGGGCCATCGTCAGGGTGCGATTGAAAGTGGCGGTTCGGAGCGCGGGCGCGACGACCTGTTGGACGAGGATGAATCCCCCGGCAAGGTGTGACCGATGAATCTCACTTCGAGCCATCCCTTCTGGTCGGTCCACAACGGGCTGCCCGCCACCTATCCTTCCCTCCAGCGAAACGTGTCATGTGATGTCCTGGTCATCGGTGGCGGCATCACCGGTGCGCTGGCGGCGTTTCATCTGGTCGAGGCGGGCGTGCGAACCGTGGTGATCGACAAGCGCGAGATCGGCACCGGCAGCACCAGCGCCAGCACCGCCCTGCTGCAATATGAAGTGGACGTCCCGCTGCGTGAGTTGAACAAAAAGATCGGCCCAGCCGACGCCGCGCGGAGTTACAAACTTTGTCGCGGAGCGATTGGCAAACTCGAGCGGCTGGCCGTGCGGCTGAAAATCAAATGCGGCTTCGAGCGCAAGCGCAGTTTGTTTCTGGCCCGTCATGCGCGCGAGATTCCCGAACTGCGCGAAGAGTTTGCCCTGCGCCGGAAGATTGGCTTCGACCTGGAATTTTTCGACGCGAAGGAGATCCAAGATCGCTTTCCATTCTCTCGTCCCGCCGCGCTGTATTCGCAAGACGGCGGCCAGGTCGATCCGCATCGCTTGACGCACGGACTGCTCGCGGCGGGCCTGCACCGGGGACTCGAAGTTTACGACCGCACCAAGATGGCGAATCTCGAGGAGACTCGGCGCGGCGTGCGCGTGACGATGGAGAACGGCATGGTGATCACGGCCCGGCGCGCGGTGATCGCCGCCGGATTCGAGTCCAAGGAATTGTTGCGCGCCGGGGCGGGCACGCTGAAGAGCACCTACGCGCTCATCAGCGAGCCGAAGACGGAGCTGCCCGGCTGGCACGAGCGTTGTCTCATCTGGGAGAGCGGTTCGCCCTACCTCTATTTGCGCACGACCGCCGAGGGACGAATCATCGTGGGCGGCGAGGACGAAGACTTCGTAAATGCGAAACGCCGCGATCAGTTGATTTCACAGAAGACCCGTACCCTGGTGAAAAAATTCGCGCGGCTCTTTCCGAATCTGAAACTGGAGGTCGCCTACGCCTGGGCCGGCACGTTCGGCGAAACCAAAGACGGTCTGGCCTACATCGGGGTGCATCCCCAATTTCCACACTGTCATTTTGCGCTGGGGTACGGCGGCAACGGCATCACCTACAGCCTCATCGCCGCCGGGATCATCCGGGATCAATTTCTCGGCCGGCCGAATCCGGACGCGCACCTGTTCCGTTTCGGGCGGTAGTGCAGGGACGCACCATCCGTGGATGGAGTAGGGCGGGTTGAGCGAGAAATCCCGAACGCGCGTCCGTGGCCGGGTAGCATAAGACCCCATAGTGGCCCCACATTCTTTCCGCCACTTTCCACGCTCAAGGAAATAAAAAGCAGCCGAGAAAACAAACATCCACGGAAACAGAATTACACATTATGAAAAACACAACCCATCAATCCGGTGTCAACCGTCGCTCGTTCCTGCAGCGTTCCTCCATGTTCGGAGCCGCTGCTTTCCTGCCCCTCGCCGGGCTGCTCTCCACACCCGGAGTCGCCCGCGCCGTCGGCACTCTTTCGAGCGGCGACGTCGCGGTCTTGAAATTCCTCGCGGCCGCGGAACTCGTGGAAACAGATTTGTGGCAGCAGTATTCAGAACTGGCGGTCAACAATCCCCGCTTCCGCCGTGCGTTGCAAACCATTGACCCGGCTCTGCCCGAATACATCACGGGTGACCGCGATGATGAAAACAGCCACGCCAACTTGATCAACGGCTACCTGGTCGCGATGGGGGAAACCGCCGTCAACCTGGATGCGTTTCGCACCCTGCCGAGTGTGCCCGTCCGGGGCGTGGCCCAAATCGGTCGCCTGACCAGTTTGACCAACCTCACCGTGGATACGAGCTGGTATGCGCGCTATCGCAGTGCCGGCAATCCCGATTTCGGCGACACCTTTCCGCAAATCGTTGACATCACGAACCGTCCCACGGTTCCTGAAAACGACCGGTTGAGTCAGGTGGCTCTTCGTTCGATTGCGCAGACCGCAGCCTTTCACTTCGCGGCCATTGAACAGGGTGGGGCCAGTCTTTATCTCTCGCTGCTGCCGAAGGTGACGCACCTGGACGTCGTATCCATCCTGGGCGCGATTGGGCCGACAGAATTCTACCACTTCGCGATTTTTCAAACCGCGCTGGAAAACATCACGTCACGCCTCCCGTCCCGAAACTCGGTGGTCTTCCCCGACCTTAGAAGGGGCCGGCTCAATTCGCAAAAAGTCACACCTGCGCCGTGTAAGTTCCTGGATGCCAGCCTGCCGCTTTGCTCGGTCATCCGCCCTTCCAGCACGGCCAACGCCGGGGCCGTCGCCGCCGCCACCGGCCTGGTCAACTCCGGATTGTTTGCCGGTCAGAGTCCTGACTTCCTCAATGCCGTGGTCGCACTGGCCACGGCCGCCGACGCGGCCACCCGCGGCCCGGTGTAGAGTACTGATGGCAGGAGATTCGGTGATGTAAGCACTCGTCCATCACGGGCCGCGCGAGGTCAGCGGGCAGGAAGTGCCCGACGCGAAGACCGAGAAGCTCGGCTTCGCGGGCCTGGGTCCATGCAGTGGCGGACAGGCGGAATACCTGCGCGTGCCTTTCGGCGGTCTCAATTGCCTGAAGCTGCCGGAGGACGCGAGGGAACAGGAATCGGATTACGTCATGTTGTCCGACATTTTTCCGACGGGCTGGTACGCCACCGAACTCGCGGGACTCAAGCCCGGCGAACCCATCGTCATTTACGACCGCGGCCCGGTTGGGCTGACGGCCGCGCGTTCGGCGATGATCAAGGACGTGAGCCAAGTTTTCATCATCGTTCATTATTCTGATCGCTTGCGGTTGGCGGAACGGAAACCAGTCCCGCGCCGCCAACTCGCACGCGCTCACTGAAAAGGAGAATGGCCATGCCAAAAAATCCCAAACCGACCCGCAGGGTAAACCGGGCGACGGCCAATTCGGTTCTCACAGCGGCAGGCGCGAAATCGAAGCCGCTGCCGGTTCCAGTCCCGGAACAAATTCATCGCCTGTTTGAAAAGCAGCAACGCCTTTACGCGCAGGACGGCCCCAGTCCTGCCGCTCTGGAGGAACTCGCCTACACCAATCGTGAGTGGGAACAATGCTGGGAACTGTGGTGTCAAGACGAGGCGCTGATTCGTGCGGGTCAAAATGCAGACGGACCGCGCCCGCAATCAGTGTAGGCCGTCAGCAAACCACCCCCGCAACTCGCCCATCGTGCGACAGTCGGGGTGATTGTCGTGGTCTCCGTCCATCCTAGTTTCGCCGCGTCAGCTCGATGACTTGATCATCGCCGATGGCGAAGATTCGTTCGCCCTTCACTCGTCGAAGGTTGTGCATCCCGGTGAAGCTGCCGAAGGCGGGCATGATCGCGCGGCGTGGGCCGAAACAGAAACAGGGGGCGCGCAGGCCGGGACCAAAATTTTCACGCAACAAAATGGCGGGATGGACGTGGCCCGACAACACGTAGTGACCGGGAACTTCCTTCGGCTCGTGGCAGAATAAGAACGGGGACACGGCCCAAGACTCGCCGACGCTCTGAATGTTCCAGGCAATGGGCGGTGGACCGGCGCGCTGATCGTGGTTGCCTGGAAGTAAAATGATTTTCAGTCGCTTCTGTTTTTCGCGCCAGCCTTGGACGACCTCCATCATCGCAGACTGGCGTCCGGCGGCGGCGTGGAAGAAATCTCCGAGGATAATGAGGCGCTCGCTCCCGGTTCGATGCAAGGCATGTTCAAGCCGTTCCAGGTCATGCGTGGTGGTGGATTCGGGGACGGCCAGACCGGACTGGCGAAAGGCGGCGGGCTTGCCCAAATGAAGATCAGCCACGAGCAGGGTTTTCTCGCGCGGCCAAAAGACCGCCTTTTCCGGGAGCAGAAGAAGTTGTTCGCCCGCGCATTCGATTTCCAAATCTGTCCTCACGGCGCGGCCTTTGATTTTGTGTGCGCGGCGGTTTCTTCGAGTTGCAGCGCCATGCGTTTGACCCGCTCCGCCCATTTCTCAGAACTCACGTTGGCCTGGGTGAAGGACGCCCAGAGCGGAAACGCCAGTGGTGTGAGACGTGGAATCTCGGTCAGCACCGTCTTCATGCCGGAAATCTCCGCCAGCGTTTTTCCGAGGCGAACCACTTCAAGCTGCCGATCCAAAACCTCGCGCCGGGCCTGGTTGAGCAACAGATTCTCCGGGTCATAGCGGGTGAACACATCGTAGAAGAGGCCGCTGGAGGATTGCAGTTGGCGCGTGGATTTTCCGCTGCCGGGATAGCCTTGAAAGACCAGCCCGGCGATGCGCGCAATCTCGCGGAACTGGCGACGGCCCAGTTCCGTCGCATTCAGGCACGCGAGCAAATCCTCGAGCAAATTTTCCTCCGTAAACATGGCTTTCCATTCTCCTTCGCTCAGCGAGATGGCCGAAGCCGAGAGCAGCGCGAAGCCGTAGTCATTCAACGTGATGGCAATCGACGCGGGAAAGAGTTTGGAAACGCGATGGGCAATCAGCGCGCCCAGACCCTCATGCACGAGGCGTCCGGCGAAGGGATAGATGAAATGGTGCGTGCCGTCGCGCATTTGGAGCCGCTCGATCAACAGCTCGTCCGGGTCGGGGATGAGCGACCAGCGCTGCTGGATTTCCAAGACGGGTTTCACCGCGCGCATTTCTTTTCCGGTGTAAACGCCGCGCCGGGCTTCCGCCAGTTTACGCCGGACGACGCGCGCGAGTTGCGAGGAGAGCGGCATCCGCCCCCCCATCCATTGCGGAACCACTCCGGAATTCTTTTTCGCACGACGGACGTAAGCCGTCATATCGCGCACGCGCACCAGTTCCAAAACCTGGCCAGCGAAAGTGAAGGTAGTTCCGGGCGTCAACTTTCCGATAAACGATTCTTCGATCGTGCCGAGCAGCGCGCCGCGGACGACGCGCACCGCCACCGCGCTGTCGCTGGTGATGGTGCCCACCGACATGCGATGCAGCCGCGCGATGAACGGGTCTGGCACGGTGAATAAGCCTTCCAAGTTTTTCACGCGGGAGAACTGCGGATAGACTTTGAGGGATTCTCCTCCGCGCGTCACAAAGTCCACGCACCAGCGCCATTCTTGATCTGTCAGTTCGCGAAAGGCGTGGGTCGAGCGGATTTCTTCGAGCAATTCGTTTTCACGAAAACCGCTGCCGAGCGCGACGCTGACGAGGTGCTGCACCAAGACGTCCAGCGGTTTGTCCAAGGGAAGACGCGACTCGAGTTCCCCGGCGCCGATGGCCTCGCGCACGGCGGCGAACTCCACAAGTTCCAACGCGTGCGCCGGGACACAAACAATCCGGCTGACCTCGCCCGGTTGATGGCCACTGCGTCCCGCCCGCTGCAACATGCGGGCCACGCCCTTCGGCGCGCCCATCTGGATGACCTGATCAACAGGCGAAAAATCCACGCCCAGATCCAGGCTGGCGGTGCAAACCACGCACCGAATCGTTCCAGCCCGCAGCCGCTTTTCCACCTCCTCACGCGCGGCGCGATCAATCGAGCCATGATGCAGCGCCATCTCATCGGCCCATTCCGGCTTGGCGGCCTGCAACGCGCGAAACCAGATTTCCGTTTGTGAACGGGTGTTGGTGAAGAGCAGCGTCGTGCCGGCCTGCTCAAGGCAGGACAGAACATCGGGCAACAGATTCAGCCCGAGATGCCCGGCCCACGGAAACTTTTCGACATTGGATGGAATGAGTGTTTCCACTTTCACCCGCTTCTTCATGTCGCCGGAAATCACCACCGCGCTGGCGGCGCGGGAGCCGAGCAAGACCGATTGCGCCTGCTCCAGATTTCCCAGCGTTGCCGACAAGCCCCACGTTCTCAGCGTCGGAAACCAATGACGCAAGCGCGCGAGGCAAAGCTCGGTTTGCACGCCTCGCTTGGTGCCGAGCAGTTCGTGCCACTCGTCCACGACGACGCTGCGCAGCGACTTCATCATCTCCTGCGTGCCGGGATAAGAAAGGAGCAGGGATAAACTCTCGGGGGTAGTCACAAACACGCTGGGCAAACGCTCGCGTTGTTTGGCGCGGCGCGCGGCGGAGGTGTCGCCGGTGCGAAGTTCCACTGTCCACGGCAGCTTCAATTCGAGGATGGGCGCGGCGATGGATTTCGCCGTGTCATTCGCCAGGGCCCGGAGCGGTGTGATCCACAGCAGTCGCAACGGAACAGTCTTGGGCCATGCGGACAGTTCGGGAAATTCTTCCAGCCATTCCCACAAAGGCGGAATCGAGACGGCGTAAGTTTTTCCCGTTCCCGTCGGCGCGTGGATGAGACCGCTCTGTCCTGCCAAATGCGCGGCCCACGCCGCCCGTTGAAATGGAAATGGCTTCCAGCGATGGTCCGCGAACCAGCGATGAATCACTTGGGTCGGTTCGCTATTGCCGGATTTAGGATCAACCGTTGACATGCGTTGTTCCCCTCACCGCGAGGGCGCGCAAATTTTCCAACGTGTCCGCGTCCGCCGGTTTCTTGTCGCGGCGCCACCGATTCATCCGGGGAAATCGCACGGCGACTCCGGCTTTGTGCCGCGTGGAAACCTGAATCCCCTCGAACGCGAGTTCAAAAACCAGTTCCGGCGTGACGGAGCGGAGGGGGCCGAACTTGCCGATCGTGTGTTGCCGGACGAATGAGTCCACCTCGTGGATTTCTTCGTCCGTCAGGCCCGAATATGCCTTGGCAACGGGCACAAGCTGGTCGCCTTCCCAGAGTGCGAAGGTGTAATCGGAGTAAAGACTGGCGCGGCGGCCATGGCCGCGTTGGGCGGAAATCAAAACCGCGTCGATGACCAGCGGATCGATTTTCCACTTCCACCACGCGCCGCGCTGGCGACCCACTCCGTAAGCGGAGTCGAGTTTTTTCAGCATCAAACCCTCGACGCCGCGACCGCGCGCTTCACCCTGCCATTGGGTCAGTTCACTCCAGGATTCAGTGCGCACGATGGGTGAGAGGCGCAAAGGAAAAACTGGTTTCAACGCGATGGAGCTTTGGTCCGCCAGAATGTTTTCAAATCCGGTGAGCAAGGGAGTTTCAGATTTCTCGCCCTTCGTTTGGGTCGTCGCCGATTCTGAACGAGTCGCCACCTGAGAGAGCAACGCCTCCAGTCGGGCGCGGCGTTCCTTCAGCGGTTGGTCGCGAAAATCTAATCCGTCGAGTTCCAGCAGATCGTAGGCGACAAACGCGATGGGGAAATCGGCGCGCGTTTTCGCGCCCACTTGTTTCCGGCCCAGGCGTCGCTGCAATTTGGCGAAGGGCAGGGGATGGTCGTCCTGCCAGGCCAGCATCTCGCCATCGAGGACCGTTCCTTCGGGCAGCAATCTCCCGGCTTCCACCACTTCGGGAAAGGTGTCCGTGACCATTTCATCGCCGCGCGACCAGATCAAAGTTTCGCCGCCGCGCCGGATGAGTTGCGCCCGGATGCCGTCCCATTTCCACTCGACCTGCCACTCACCGAGCTCCCCGAGCGCTTCCAGATTTTCGCCCTGCTTGATTTTAATCTCGACCGGCGAGGCCAGAAAAAACGGATACGGCTTGGCCACGTCCGTGGCGTCCACGTCTCCGCTCATCAGCCGGTTAAAATCATCCGCCGAGGGTTTCCATTTTCCCAGAACGCGATGGGCCATGACGGCGGGGTCGATCTGCGCGACGGCCGCCAACGCGCGGATGACGAGCGTGCGTGCCACGCCGACACGAAAATGGCCGGTGATCAATTTGTTCCAAACAAAGTGCTGAGGCGCGTTGAGTTCGCGCCAGGTCTGGACGAGCAAGGTGCGTCGCGCACTCTCCGGCAACAGGCGCAGTGGCAGAAATCGTTGCTCCACCAATTCACTCAGCGAAAGGCTCGTTCCGTGCGCGGAGTCGCGAAACAAGAGTGCGATGGTTTCGGCCATGTCGCCCACGGAGTCGTGGCATTCCTCGATCAGCCAGGCGGGCAAGCCCGTTTCATCACTCGTCCATTGCCACAGGAGTTTGGTCGAGACGGCGCGGGGCAGCGTTCGCCCGCAGAGAAACTGCAAGGCCCACGCGGCGTCCTGAGCCGGCGTCTGGCGAAAATAATTTTCCAGCGCGGCGACTTTTTGGGTCGTGCGCGTGGTTTGATCCAGTTCGTCGAAGAGTTGGGTGAAACGTTTCACGACTGGGAAACAGGGGTTTGAGCCGACGGAAACGCCGAGTCGGCCGGCGATGGGGAGACTCCATCCGGAACGGAAACCGCGCCGTCCTTTGCATCCCCGCTGTCTTCTTCTCCGCTTTGGAAACGGGTTTCGATAACCTCCGCATTCAAGCCGCTCTCCCGCAGCCAACGCACGAGCTGCGCCGTGTAACCGTGCGTGACCCAGATGTTTTCCGCGCCGGTCGCCTGGATGGTGGTGAGCAATCCGTCCCAATCCGCGTGATCCGAAAGGACAAAGCCGCGATCCAGCGACCGCCTTCGCCGCGTGCCCCGGATCTGCATCCAGCCGGAAGCGAAGCCCGTAGAGACTTCGCCAAACTTTCGCAGCCACGGCGAATTGTCCGCCGACATGGGCGCGAGCACGATGCCCTTCCCGCGCAGTGATTTGGTGGAGTCGGAATCCGCCTTCGTCGCCGCAGGCAGCTTCGCGCCTGCCTCTGTGTAAATCGGAATGAAACGCTCCACCGCCCCATGCAAAAAGATCGGACCGATACTGGGGTCGAGTCCCGACAGCAGGCGTTGCGCCTTGCCCAGCGCGTAGCAAAACAAAACGCTGGTGCGCTCACTCGCTTGATTCCCACGCCACCACGCATTGATCTGAGCGAAAATTTCGGTCTGCGGTTTCCAATGGTAAATCGGCAGGCCGAAGGTCGATTCAGTGACGAAGGTGTGACAGCGGATCGGCTCAAACGGCTCGCAGGTGCCGTCGTCCTCCAACTTGTAATCGCCACTCACGACTGCCACCTCGCCGCCGTGCTCCACGCGCACCTGGGCGGAACCTAAAATGTGCCCCGCCGGATGAAGCGAAATTTTCACGCCGTTGCGAAAGACGGTTTCGCCGTAGGGAAGACCTTCAATTTTCGCGTCCGGACTGAGGCGCTGTTGCAAGACGGCCACGCCGGGTTTCGCGGTGAGATAATTCTTCGAGCCCCACCGCGCGTGATCTGAATGCCCGTGAGTGACGACGGCGAAATCCACCGGACGCCAAGGATCAATGTAAAAATCCCCCGCCTCGCAGTAGATTCCGCGGTCCGTGTTTTTGAGGAGCGTCGTTCGCACTTGGAGGCGGACACTAACACGAAATCTTTTTTTTGCCTGCACACGTTGGGAGGCGCCGCTGTTTTTGCCGGCCCCGGTGGGACGGGATTCGTCAACCAGATTTGTAACCGGTGAACACCCCATAGCGCCTGCCGGGGTCAGGGTCCCATCGTCCCGTCTGGCTCTAGCAGTGGGGTCACATATTAACATTAAACCATGAATACTATTCTAAATCCCGCCGCCCACACTCCGCCGCCGGCCAATCCGCAGATGCAGGCGGTGTTAGACCAGCTTGCCAAGCTCGGCGGCAAGCCCGTGGAATCGCTGACGCCGGAAGAAGCGCGCCAGCAACCCTCGCCTGCTGATGCGGTGAAGAAGCTGTTGCAAAGCCAGGGCCAGAGCGCGGAACCGGAGCCGGTCGCCAGCGTGAAGAACCAGACCATTCCTGGTTCGGGCGGTGACATCGCGATCCGCATTTACACGCCGAAAGGCGACGGCCCGTTCCCCGTCATTCTTTACATCCACGGCGGCGGGTGGGTCTTTGCGAACCTTGACACCTACGATTCCTCGCCCCGCGCGCTGGCCAACGCGGCCGGGGCCGTCGTTGTCTCCACGCATTACCGGCAGGCACCGGAGCATCCGTTCCCCGCGTCACATGACGACACCTTCACCGCCTACAAATGGGCGCGTGAGCATGCGCGCTCCATCAATGGTGATCCGGATCGTCTCGCCGTGGCGGGCGAAAGCGCGGGCGGCAACATGGCGGCGGCGATTTGCCTGCGCGCGCGGGAAGAGATGGTGCCGTTGCCCGTGCATCAACTGCTCGTGTATCCCGTGGCCGGCACGGACACGACGACGCCGAGCTTCATCGAAAACGCGAACGCGAAGCCGCTGAACAAGGCGATGATGGAGTGGTTCGGCAAACACGAGTTGCCGAAGCCGCAGGACAAACTGGACCCGCGCATTGAGCTGGCGAAGGCCAACCTGCGTGGTCTGCCGCCCGCCACGATCATCACTGCGGAGATCGATCCGCTCCGTTCCAGCGGCCAGTTGCTGGCCGAAAAGCTGAAGGCCGATGGCGTGGCTGTCAACTACAAGAATTATGACGGCGTGACCCACGAGTTCTTTGGCATGGGCGCGGTGGTGGACGAGGCAAAGAACGCCGTGGCCTTCGCCGCCCGTGAGTTGAAAAAAGGTTTCTCCGCCGCAGCACTTCAGCCCGTGCGGGAAAAAACGACGGACAAGTAACGCCGCGCCGAGCGGCGGAAAAAAAGTGACCCGTATGAACAAAGTGAAATCGCGGCGGCGGTTCATCAAGCAACTCAGGGTGGTCACGGCTGCGGCCGACCTCGCGCACTTGCCCATCGCCGTGTTGGTGAGTGGGATGGAGAGGCTGGAGGTGCTGCAGCAGAACCTCGCCATTGTGCGGAAAACCACTCCGATGACGCCGGAAGAAATGCGCGGCTTGCGGGGCCGCTGCGCGACCCAGGCGGCCGATGGCCGGTTTGAACTCTACAAAATCTCCAAGCGTTTCTACGGCCCGCCCGGCCGCGAACAACACGGCTTTCCACTGCCAGAAAAAGTGCCCGCCTGAAGACAGTCAGGTCCGGCATCCTGGCTGAAATCAACACACCAACAAACCAAAACCATGAAAAAAGAATCACGAACGCAGCAGAACAAAGAATCCACGAGCCACAAGCAGCCCTCCGATCCGCGTGAAAATCCGATGGCGCGCGACGCCCGGGGTTCAGCGGGACGCGAGGAAATCCGCGCCAAGACGCCGATGATTTCCGCCCCGCGCCAATCGCAACGTCCGGTGGAGAGAAGCAGCAGAAGCGGGCACACACACGCTGAACCGGCATAAGGAATCAACACGCTCGTTCAGTTCCAATGCCGGAGCGCGAGCAACAAGAAAGAAAAACACATGAACGAAGAAAATAAGAACAGTGGCAAAGGCACGGACGCCAATCGCGATCCGATTACGAAAGCGCCGGGCGCGCATCCGGTCGGGACCGGCGTGGGGGCAGCGGGCGGCGCGGTCGCGGGCGCAGCCGTCGGAGCCGTGGCGGGTCCGATCGGGGCGGCGGTGGGATTGGTCGCGGGCGCGGTCGTCGGTGGATTGGCGGGCAAAGGCGTGGCCGAGAAAATCGATCCGACGGTGGAGGACGGTTATTGGAAGGACAATTATTCGAAGCGCTCCTACGCCGAGAAAAACATCTCCTACGATAATTATCAGCCGGCGTACCGGACGGGCTACGAGGGTGTCACCCGTTATCCCGGCAAGAAATTCGAGGAAGTGGAAAAGGACTTGCAGCGTGACTACGACAAGTCCAAAGGGAATTCCAATCTCACTTGGGAGAAGGCCAAACACGCCACGTGTGACGCCTGGCACCGGGTGGAGAGAGTGCTGCCGGGGGACGCGGATGGCGACGGACGTTAAGCCTTTGGCACACGGAGACGAGACGGGCCCAGCGGCCCGTTTCGTTCGCCGTGTTTGGCCCTTGGCCTCAAATCGGATCACGGCCCAGAAATGAAACTCTCGCCCAATCATCTCAAGCGCTACAAAGAGATCGCGCAGTTGTTCTGGAAATACGGACGCTCCGATCTCGTGACGCAGATGGGAATAGACGAGTCCGTTGATTCCAAAGAACTCAAGCCGCCCAAGGAAGGGGAGGTCACGCCGGACCAATTGGCCGACGACCTCGAAGCGATGGGTCCGACCTACGTGAAGTTGGGGCAGGTGCTTTCCGGGCGGCCAGACTTGTTGCCGGAACCGTACTTGAAGGCGCTCGCGCGGCTGCAGGACAAGGTCAAACCGTTTTCGTTCGCCGAGGTCGAGGAGATCGTCACCGCTGAACTGGGGGTCAGAATTTCCAAAGCGTTTTCGCGCTTCGATGAAAAACCCATCGCGGCTGCGTCGCTGGGCCAAGTTCATTCTGCGGCGCTGCGCGACGGACGCCTGGTCGTCGTCAAAGTTCAGCGGCCCAACATTGCGAAGCAGATCGCGGAAGACTTCGAGGTGCTCACCGAGATTGCCGAGTTCTTCGACAACCACACCGAACTCGGCCAACGCCATCGCTTCCTGAACATCCTTGAAGAGTTCCGCGTCTCGATTCAGCAGGAGCTGAACTACGAACGCGAGGCGCAGAACCTCATCACGGTGGGAAACAACCTGAAGGAGTTCGAGCTGATCGACGTGCCCCAGCCGGTGCCCGATTACAGTACGCGCCGCGTGCTCACCATGGATTACGTCCAGGGTCGCAAAATTACCGCGCTCGGCCCGCTGGCCCGCCTTGACCTGAAAGGCGGGCCGTTGGCGGAAGAATTGTTCAAGGCATACCTCAAACAGGTGCTGGTGGACGGAATTTTTCACGCCGATCCGCATCCGGGCAATGTCTTCGTCACCGATGGTGGCCACATCGCGCTGCTGGATCTGGGCATGGTCGGCCACACCACGCCCGCGATGCAGGACAACTTGCTGAAGCTGCTGCTGGCCTTGAGCGAGGGCAATAGCGACCAGGTCGCGGAGATCGTGATCCGCATCAGCCAGACGGCGGAGGATTTCAACTCCGTGGAATTTCGCCGCCGCCTCGCGCAACTGGTGGCGCAACGACAGGGCCTGGGGCTGCAAAATCTCAACGTCGGCAAATCCATCCTCGAAGTGACGATGAATGCGGCGGACAACGGGGTGCATGTCCCGAGTGAACTGACACTCCTCGGAAAGACTCTTCTGCAATTGGACGAGGTTGGAAAAATTCTCGATCCCACTTTTGATCCCAATGCCTCCATTCGCCGCAACGTCAGCGAACTGATGACGCGGCGGATGCGCAAGCAGGCCACGCAAGGGAGCGCGCTGAGTGCGCTGCTGGAGATGAAGGATTTTGTCGGCGGCCTGCCTTCGCGAATCAATCGCGTGATGGACACGGTCACGGACGGCGAGTTGGAAGTGAAAGTCCAGGTGCCGGACACGAAGATCATGCTGGAAGGATTTCAGAAGATCGCCAATCGCATCACGGCGGGCATCGTGCTGGCCGCGCTCATCATGGGTGCCTCCACGCTCACGCAGACCAAAACGGACTTTCAAATGCTCGGCTATCCGGGCTTGGCGATGCTGTGTTTCCTGTGCGCGGCGGCGGGTGGCTTCTGGCTCGTCATCTCCATTTTCGTGCAAGATCACAAAGGGCGGAAGAAACCTCCTGGTTCATGAGCAAGCCTGTGCCGCATGGAAAAAAGAAGCTGCCGCCGGAAAGCGGCCAGTTGCTGGATGTGATCATCGTCGGGGGCGG
>JAYVNY010000033.1:0-19198 GCA_043758205.1 Akkermansia sp. | reverse complement strand
CCCGCCCGCGAAGATGGCGATGAGCGTGCCATCCACAATCTCCGTGTGCCCGACGATGATCTTGCCGATCTCGTCGCGCAGCGCGGTGAAACTTTGGCGAAAGGAGGCGATTTGGGATTCAGTGCTCATTGGGTGGTTGCAGGTTGAAAGTTGCAGGTTGAAAGTTTTTACGGTTTTCGGACGCGGGTTTTCATCCGGCATGTTTCGAGGTAGCGGATAAATGTCGCGATGCGCCGCGATAGTGTGACCGACGACTGCTGAAGCTCCCCGAATTTTTTCTCGCTGACGTATTCCTGGTCCAGCGCCAAGTAAAGCTGCGAGCGAACCTCGCCGTTTGAGCCTTTCGCGATGTTGATGAACTGGACGAACTCCTTCCGCGATCCACGCTCGAAGCCCTCCGCGATGTTCGACATGACGGAGGTGGCGGCGCGGCGCCTCTGGCTTTTCAAATCGCGGTCAAACGAGAAGGGCTTGAGCTTGGACGCGGCATAAATTTCTTTCACGAGCTGGCGGGCGGCCTGCCACACTTCCAATTCCTCGAACGTCTGAACCGTCGCCATAAAATTATTCTCCAGTTGGTTTGGTAAAAATTTTCCCAAGATTGCCGAACTGCCGAAGGAACCTTCAACCTTCAACTTTCAACCTGCAACCAACCGCGTCCCTCACTTCTTCAAATCATCGAAGTAATCCCGCACCGCACCGCGATAGGCGCGCGGCACCTGATCCTGGTTCAGCGCGCTCTGCGCATCGGTCTGCGCGGCGGTGGCGGCTTCCTCGAATTGCACTTTGCTGGAGCCTTTGATGGACACGCCCTTGAGCGTGATGCTCGGCATCTGGCCGCCGGGCGACATCTGGCCCTTCACCTTGGTGGGCTTGAGTGCCTCGTTCAGTGAGGCGTCGCGTTCGGTGAGACCTTTCGCGTCCATGTCGGGGCGCTGGATGCCGGAATTGTCCACGGGCGTCTGATCAACATTCTGCGGGTAGTAAGTCCAGCCCGTTTCATCCGCCCAGGTGCCGACGCCGCTCGCGCCCAAGCCCGCGCCGTCTTTCCAGCCGCGGCCTTTGCAGGCGAAACAACCCAGCCCATTGCACGTCGGGCATTTGCCGCCGCCTTTGCACTGGCCCCAGCCTTTGCCGGACTGGATGGACTCCTGCGCGCGCTCGAGCATCGCCATCATTTCCGCGAGTTGCTTCGCGTCCGCCATTTGCTGCGCGAGCTTCTCCAATTCCTTCGCGGCCTCGGCGAGTGACTGCGCGGCATCAGACTTCGATTGCTGTTTCTGTCCGTCGGACGCGCCGGCCTTCTGGCTCTGCTGCATCTGCTTCATCGCTTCCTTCAAATGCTCGGCCACTTTGCCGTACTGACTCGCGGGGTCTTGCGCCTTCGTGACTTCCTTCAAAATTTCATCCAACTGCTCTTGCTTCATCGCACCGCTCTTGAGCTGCTGAATCATTTTTTGAAGCGTCTGCTGCGCGGCGTCGGTCTGCGCGTTCTTCAACTGCTCGGCCAAGTTTTTGCCCATCTGTGAATTCGTCTGCTGCTGTTGCAACGACTGCAACTGCTTTGCCATGTCCGACAGCTTCTGCAAATCCTCGCCCGCCACATTCATGTCCTTCACGAACTGGTCAATGTTGCCTTGGTTCAAAGCCTTGAGCGCGTCTTCGAGGCTGTCCATCGGCAGGCCCGCGTCTTTCATCTGCTGCGCGAGATTGCCGAGCGTTTGCGCCAACTGCTCGCGCGCCGCTTTGCCTTCGGGTGAATTTTTGTCCGGGAGATTCGCGGCCTGCTGCTGCGCCTTCGCCAAGTCCTGCTGGAACTTGTCCATCTTCGACGGATCGTTCGCGCCGTTTTGGCCGAGGGATTTTTGCAGCGCATCAATCTGCTTCTGAATGGCGTCCGAACTTTGGTTGCCGGAGTTGTTGCTCTGCTCCTTGGCCGCGCGTTCGAGCGGCTTGAGCGCGCCCGCGCGTTCCAACTCCTTCGCCTCCTGCGCGATTTTCTCCCGCACGTTCGCGACTTGTTTCAGCGCCTCGGACTTGGTGAGCGTGACCTTCTGCAATTGCTGGCCAAGCTCCTCGACTTTTTCCAACGCCTGCTGCGTCGGCTCGGCGGCGGGAGCCTTGGCTTCCACGGCGCGTTTGGCGATCTCGGCGAGTTGTTTGCCTGTGTCCTTGATGTTCGCGGCGTCCGCCTGCTTCTGGACAAATTGCTTCGAGCGATACTCCGGCGCGAAGCCCAAGCCCGCCGCCACGACTAGCAACAGCAAGGCCCAGCGCGTCACGCGCGGCAGATGCAGCGGCAACATTTTCTTCGCATCCAAACCTTGCGCATGGTGCGACGCATCCGCCACGAGCAACGACTTCCATTCGCCGCTCGCCGGCCTCTGCGCGACTTCGAGCGCGGTGCTGAGGCGCTCCTGCAAATTCTGTTTCACGTCCACCCACAGCGCCATCTCGCGCGTCGTGGATTTGCGCCAACCGCCGATGATGGCCCCGATGATAATGCACGCCAGTCCCACGCCGCCCGCGATCACGAGCGTGGAAAAGGGAACGGGCGTGAGCTTGTAGATGATTAGCGCGACCAGCCACACGATGCTGGCGATGAAAAGCCCCCGGCACGCGCCGCGCAGTGCGTTATCGAGGCGACGACGTTGAGCGGTCCGTTGGAGTGCGGATTCGATGGCGTGTAGTTCGCTCATGGCCCCGGGACATTGCCCTGCGATCCCGTCGTTGGCGAGGCGATTCCTGTGAACAAATGGCGGCATTCCATGCGGGGCAGTTGCATGAAAAACGCCTTAAAGCCCAGCCATCTTTATTCCCATGACATCCATTCCCTGACGTAAAAATTCCAGCCGCTCCCATAAACCCCGGGCCGACGAAATTAAGTCAGGGGAATGAATGTCATGGGAATGGAACCGCCTGCACTGACCAAGCAGTCAGATTCGCCTGCCCGGCTTCACTGCTTCTCGTACTCACCCTTGCCCAGCCGCTTCAGCACCGTGAACCCGGCCTTCTTCGCATCGCTCACCGACAAGGGCTTCGTCTTCTGCGGTGAACTGAAACCGGAAATCAATTTGCGCACCGGCTTCTTGCAGGCCGGACACGCCTTCAACTCCGTAGCGGTGATGGGTCGGCGCAAGGTGAACCTACCGCCGCACGCGGCACAGCTCCCTTCGCACAATTCGTATTCGTAAAGCGGCACGGCGCAAACTCTCGCGGCTGGAATTCTGAAAGTCCAACCTCCAATGGCTCCGCCCGCGCGGGTTTCAACTGCGGATTGACTTCACCCGTTGAAGCAACGAAATCTCCCGCATGGCCATGAATGATAACGCTTTGTCGAACCCGATGTCCGCAGACTTCACGCGTCGTGAGTTCCTGAAATCTTCCTCCTTCGGAGCCGCCATGACCATGCTCGGCGGCATCCCGCTCCTGTCCGAGGCGCAGGCACCGGCCGCAGCGGGCGGTGCTTACGAAGGCCCGACGATCAAATGCGCGGTCATCGGCTGCAACGTCTGGGGGCGCGAAATCCTCGGCGTGCTGGCGCGTTTGCCGAAGGCCGAAGTCATCGCCGTGTGCGACCACTACGAGTCCGAGACCTTCCAAGAGCGCGCGAAGGAAGCCGCGCCGAAAGCCACCTACTACACCGATTACAAAAAAGTTCTGGAGAACAAGGACGTGCAGGCCGTGCTCATCGCCACGCCCACGCATCAGCACAAAGAGATCGCGGTGGCGGCGTTGGCAGCGGGCAAGCATGTCTATTGCGAAGCGCCGCTCGCGCACACCGTCGAGGACGCACGCGCCATCGCCGTAGCGGCGCGCGACTCGGTGAAATCTTATTTCCAGGCCGGCCTTGGACTCCGCTCCGACCCGCAGCGCAAGTTCCTCCTGCCCTTTGTTCGCACCGGCGCGACGGGCAACAACGTCAAGACCCGCGCGCAATGGCACAAGAAGACGAGCTGGCGTCGCGCCTCCCCGAATCCCGAGCGCGAGATGGAACTCAACTGGCGTTTGCGGAAGGAAGTTTCCCCCGGCCTCGTCGGCGAAATTGGCATCCAGCAGATTGACGCCATGCACTGGTTCCTGAGCAAGCGGCCCGTGTCTGTGACGGGCTTCGGCAGCGTCCAGTTGTGGAACGACGGGCGCACCGTAGATGACACCGCGCAGGTCGTTTTCCAGTATGAGGACGGAACGTGTTTCAACTACGAGGCGTGTCTCGCGACCTCCTTCGATTCCGACTACGAAATTCTCTACGGCAGCGACGCCGCCGTGATGATGCGCGGCAACAAGGCGTGGCTCTTCAAGGAAGCCGACGCCGCCCTGCTCGGCTGGGAAGTGTATGCCCGCAAGGATCAGTTCTTCAAAGAGACCGGCATCGCGCTGGTGGCCGACGCGAGCAAGAGCGGCAAGCAGGGCAAAGGCGACGCCAGCGGCGACGGCGACGCGCCGATTTATTTCGCGCTCAATTCCTTCCTCGAGAACACGATGCTGATCTCGAACGCCGTCGAGGACTTCAGCGCCACGTTCGACATCAAAGACATGAAGGCGCTGCGCGAATACCTCGTGAGCATCCAGAAGAGCAAGCTGCCCGCCGCCACCTGGCAGGATGGCTACGAGTCCACCGTCTGCGTGCTGAAGGCCAACGAGGCCGTGATGAAGAAGGGCACGATCAAGTTCGAGAAGGAATGGTTTGAAGTGTAAGAGCGTGAGAAAAACCGCCCCGCCATCTCCCGTTTATCAATGACCGCCCATGTCTCGAACTCGTCCCTCGTGGTAGGGCGTCGCGCTCCGCGCGCGCCGGGCCTGACCACGCTGAGGCTTTCCAAACTTCTTCACGCCTCACCGGCGCGCGCGGAGCGACGTACCCGACCGGCGCAAGGCTTGTTTGAACTCAACTCCCGCCTCGCGCGTCCATAACCACGATCACTGATTACTGATTACCGATTACTAAATTTATGAAAACCCTCCGCCTCTCCCTCGCAGTCAGCGCACTGCTCTGTGCCGCCGCCCTTTACGCCGCTGACCTTGCCAAGTTCGCCGCCCAGCCTGGCAGCAAGGTGAAAATTGACGGCACCTCCACCGTTCACGACTGGACTGTGGAAGGCGGCATCATCGCGGGCGCGATGGAACTCGACAGCGCCTTCACCGCCGATCCCACGAAAGCCAAGCCCGGCAAAATCGCCGCCAAAGTGGACGCCACCATTCCCGTCCGCACCATCAAGAGCGGCAAGAGCAGCATGGATAACATCATGCACGCCGCGATGAAGCAGCCCGTGCATCCTCAGATTAAATATCGCCTCACCGAGTTGACCTTGAAGGAAACGCCCAAGACCGCCGATGCCCCGTGGGAATTCGACAGCAAGGGCGAGCTGACCGTGGCGGGCGTGACCAACGCCGTCGCCTTCCCCGTGACCATGACGCGCACCGACAAGACCATCAAAACCATCGGCACCACGAGCGTGAAGATGACCAGCTTCGGCATCGCGCCCCCCGCGCCCGCCGTGGCCCTCGGCCTGATCAAAACCGGCGACGAAGTGAAGCTCACCTTCGAGTGGAACACGGCCGTGCCGGCGAACTGATCTCGACGGAGCGCGGACTTTCCAGTCCGCAGCAACGTGCGACGGAAAGGCGTCGTCGCGATTTTCAAAATGCTCTCCGTGCGAAGCTCGCTGCGGATTGGAAAGTCCGCGCGCTGATCAATTCAACTTCGCCAGTTCCGTCTTCACCAGTTGCACCAGCGGTTTCACCGTGGCGCGCGTGAAGGAGAACTCGCATCCGGCGGCGGCGAACAGATCGGGCAGCGGGCGTGAATTGCCGAGCGCGAGGCCGCGCTGGTAGTCGGCGAGCGCGGCGGCTTTGTCGCGCTTCGAGTTCGCCCACACTTGCAGTGCGCCAAGTTGCGCGATGGCGTACTCCACGTAGTAGAACGGGTAGAGGAAGATGTGCAGTTGCTTGTGCCAGAGATTCGCCCGTGCGTCCTCGTGGCCTGACCAGTCGGCGTCGCCGCCGAAACGATCCATCAGCGCCAGCCACGCGGCGCGGCGTTCGTCGCGGGTGTGGCCGGGGTGCGTGTAGATCCAGTGCTGGAAGGCGTCCACCGTGGCGATCCATGGGAACACGCCGACGATGCCTTCGAGGTGCGTGCGGCGGGCGCGGCGCGCGTCGTCGGCGTTCGGGTAAAACTCCTCGATGAATTCCGCGCCGAGCAATTCCATGCTCATGCTCGCCACTTCGCAAAATTCAATGGGCGCTCCGCGATACGCATAGAGCGGCTCCTCGCGCGTGGCGAGCGCATGGAAGGCGTGACCCGCCTCGTGCAACATCGTCTCCACGTCGCGCTGCTGGCCCACGGCGTTCATGAAGATGAACGGCAGGCGCGACTCGGGCAGCGTGGACTGGTACCCGCCGGGGGCCTTGCCTTTGCGATTGTCGAGGTCGAGCAGCTGCTGCTGGCGCATGGTCACGAATCCTTGCGCGAGTCCGGGATCAATCTGATCGAAGATGCGCTGCGTGCGGAGCACCATCTGGGGCACTTGGTCGAAGGGTTTGAGCGCAGGACGATTGAGCGGGTCCACGGACAAATCCCACGGGCGCAGCGCGGGCAGCTTCAATTGTTCACGACGCGCGGCTTGCAACTCGCGCTGGAGCGGCACGACTTCTTTTTCAATCGCGTCGTGGAATGCGAAGCAGTCCTCCGGCGTGTAGTCGAAGCGCCCGCGCGCCTTGAAGGCGTAGTCGCGGTAGTTCTCGAAGCCCGCGTTGCGCGCAATGTCGCCGCGCAATTTCACGAGACCGTCGAAGATGTCATCGCACTTGTCGCGTTCCTGCAAGCGGCGTTGCGTGACGAGCTGCCACGTCTCCTGCCGCAGCGCGCGATCCGGTTCTTCGAGGAACTTGCCCATCTGCGTGAGCGTCTTTTCCTCGCCGCGAAACTGCACGGTGAGCGCGCCGGAAATTTTCTGATACTGCTGGCCGAGCTTGGCCTCCTCGGTTTCGAGCGCGACGTTCTCCGGACGGAAGAGTTCGACGTGCTGCTTCGTGTCTCGGTTGAAGACTTCGTAGCGCGCGGGCGGCAATTGCGCGCGGTGCGGCGAGGCGAGGTAAAGCTGCTCCAGCTTGAACTGACGCGGCTTGGTCTGCGGCTCCACCTGCTCCACGAATAGCAAATAAGATTTCTCCGCGTCTGCGTTGTCCGTGTGGCAGGTCATGGCGATGTAACGCTTCGCGCCCTCCTCATCCAGCGCGGCGGAAAGTTCGCTCCAGTCCAGCAGGGCGCGCTCCAGTTCGGCGGCGGACGATGCGCCGGAAAGTTTTTTCTCCACCGCATCAAACAGCGGCGCCATGGCGTTCCAGTCGCCGAGATCAATCGTGGCCGGCACCAACTGGCGCGGCGTGTGGACAGGCAGATTTCCAAAAGGCAGCAAAGTCATGGCGCGAGGATGACAGCGGCGCGGGTGGGATTGCCAAAAGATATTTATGCAGCGGCGCGCTTGATTGGAAGTGGCGGGCCGTTCGCGTGGCGTCAGGCTTCCAGCCTGACGTGAGGCCTGGCGTCTCGCCGCCCGCCTCCACCCGCCCGCCACTTCGAATCGCACTGGGGGACGGCTTCCAACTTGTCTTCATTTCTACGCATCTCTACCGTCGCCGCCAGTTCACCAATGAAAACTTCACGGCGAGATTTCTTGAAAGCCACGGGCGTGGTTTGTGGCGCGGTCACGCTGCCGGCGTGGGTGCTGGAGTCGCAGGCGGCGCAGGCGGCGGCCATCCATCACGACAAACTCGCGGACGTCGCGCTCTCACTCGCGAAGAAGCTCGGCGCGAGCTACGCGGACATCCGCATCAACCGCTACCGGAACGAATCCGTCTCCACGCGCGAGGAGCGGGTGCAGAACGTGTCGCGCACGCAGAGCTTCGGCTGCGGCGTGCGCGTGCTGGTGAAAGGCGCGTGGGGGTTTGCGGCGAGTCATGCCGTGACGCCCGAATCCGTGCGGCGGCTCACGCAGCAGGCGGTGGAAATCGCGACGGCCAACGCGATGTATCAGCGGCGTCCCGTGGAAATGGTGGACGCGCCCAAGGTCACGGGGAAATGGCGGAGCAACTTCGAGCGCGATCCGTTCGACGTGGAGATGGGACCGAAGATTGATTTCCTGCTCAAGCTGAATGCAGCAGCCCTGAGGGCCAAGGGCGCGAGCTTTGTGACCTCCAGCCTGTCGTTTAACAACGAGCAGAAGTTTCTCGCGACCAGCGACGGCTCGCGCACCGAGCAGTATCTGATTCGCGCGCATCCATCGATGACGGTCACGGCGGTGGATCGCGCGGCGGGAGATTTTCAGACGCGCAGCAGCCTGCCAGGGCCCAAGTCCATCGGCTACGAGTACCTCCAGAAACACGACTGGCTCGCCGAGGCGACACAGGCGGGCGAGGAGGCGGTGATGAAGCTGAAGGCAAAACCCGTCGCGCCCGGAAAATACGATCTCATCATTCACCCGACCAACTTGTGGCTGACGATTCACGAGTCGGTTGGGCACTCCACGGAACTGGATCGCGCGCTGTGGTGGGAGGCGAATTACGCGGGCACCAGTTTTCTCACGCCGGACAAGACGGGGAAACTTCAGTTCGGCTCGACCATCTGTAATTTCTTCGCCGACCGCACCCAGCCGGAAGGCCTCGCGACCGTCGCCTACGATGACGAGGGTGTGCCCGGCCAGCGCTGGGATCTGGTGAAGGACGGCCTCTTCGTCGGCTGGCAGACGACGCGTGATCTCGCGCCGCTCGTCGGGCAGAAAACTTCCACCGGCTGTTTGCACGCGGACAGTTGGGGCAGCGTGCCGTTTCCGCGCATGCCCAATGTCTCACTCGAACCCGCGCCCTTGCCCGCGAGCCTCGACGATCTGGTCGGCGGCGTGGACGACGGCATTTTGATTTACGGCAACGGCAGTTGGTCCATCGATCAGATGCGCTACAACTTCCAGTTCGGCGGCCAGACCTTCTGGGAAATCAAAAAAGGCAAGGTCGGTGCGATGCTGCGTGACGTGGCCTATCAATCGCGCACCACGGATTTCTGGAACTCGTGCGACGGTTTGGGCGGCGCGGCGACCTACGAAGTCCACGGCGCGGCGAACGACGGCAAAGGCGAACCGGGCCAGGCCAACTGCGTGAGCCACGGCTGCCCCGTCGCACGCTTCCGCAAAACGAACGTATTGAACACCGGTTCGGGCGGTGCGAATGGCGCGGCTTCTATGGAGGAAACACATGCTCATTGAACGCGAAGCCCGCACGCTGTGCGACAAGTTGTTAAAGCTCACGAAGGCCGACGACGCCAGCGTGAGTGTGTCGAGCGAAGATTTTTCCCATCTGCGCTTTGCGGCGAACGTCTTCACGACCAGCGGGCGGCGCGAGAGTGTCACGGCACGCATCACGGTGTGGATTGATGGCAAGCGCGGCGCGGCGTCCGCGACGGTCATGGACGACGCTTCGTTGAAGCAGGCGGTCGAGGAAGCCGAACGGCTCGCGCGACTGTCGCCGGTGGACAAGGAATATCTGCCCACGCTCGGCGCGCAAAAGTATCCGAACGTCGGCGGCTACGTGGAAGCCACGGCGAACATCTCGCTGACGGAACGCGCGCGGGCCATTGATGCGATCATCCGCGAGTGCGAGAAGTCGGGCGTGGTGGGCGCGGGGTTTCATCATGCCAATGGCACGGCGGAGGCTTTCGCGACGAAGCATGGCAACTTCAACTATTACCGTTCCAGCCTGGTCGCCTTGTCGGTCACGGCGCGCACGCCGGATGGCGGCAGCTCGGGATATTTTCTCCGCAACCATTTCGACGTCGCGAAGCTCGACACGTTGCGCGTCGGGCGCGAGGCGATTCAAAAGGCGCTCACGTCGCGCGCGCCGCGCACCATGGATGCGGGGACGTATCCGGTGATTCTGGAGCCGCAGGCGGCGAGCGATTTGATCCGGTTTGGTTTCGCCTTCGATGCGCGCAGCGCGGACGAGGGGCGCAGTCCCTATTCCATTCCCGGTGGCAAGACGCGGCTGGGTGAAAAGATTTTCGACGAACGTCTCAGCGTGTTGAGCGACCCGCAGCATCCCGAGTTGCCGGATGCACCCGCCGAAGGAGAAGGCATTCCGGCAGAGAGAATTTATTTCGTGCGCCAGGGCGTGCTGGAGCGGCTGACTTACTCGCGCTACTGGGCGAAGGAAAAAGGCGCGCAGCCCACGCCCGGCCCGGTGAATCAAATCATCGAAGTCGCCGGCCCGACTGCGAGCCTCGACGAAATGATCAAAGCCACCGAGCGCGGCCTGCTCGTGAGCCGCTTCTGGTACATCCGCAGCATCAATCCCCGCACGGCCATGTTCACCGGCCTGACGCGCGACGGCGTGTGGTGGATCGAGAACGGGAAGATTCAGCATCCCGTGCGCAACTTCCGTTTCAACCAGAGCGTCACCGCGCTGCTCGCACCAGGGAACATCGAGATGATCGGCACACCCGAACGCGTGAGCAGTTCCGAGGGGCAAGGGCGCGGCGCGTCCATCGTCCCCGCGTTGAAGGTGAAGGCGTTTCACTTCTCGTCGCAGTCCGAGGCCGTTTGAACAAATCCGTGGCGGCTCATGTGTCACCATGTTCGGCAGGCCTCCCTCATGTGATGGGAGCCCGGCATTTCTTCCGCCTCAACGTCAACAACTCTTTCGAGTGCGAGGCTCACGGTGCGTGTGAACCGAGAAGGCGCTTGAACATCGCGCGTTGCCTGCCGGGCTTGGGTGCGCGCGAGAACTCGCCAGTCCTTCCGTGTTTCAACTTCCGCGTAACGCCCGCGCCGCGCGCCGCGTCTGGAGCTGCGAATAATCTTTCCGGCTGTGGCGCACGACGCGCGACACCGGGAACCAACAAAAAAAACAAGTTATGAAGAAAGCATTGGTCGCGCTCCTGATGGGCGCAGTTCTCTCCCTCGTGGTGGCGGAAGTCCGTGCCGCGGACAAAATCTCCGGCACCTGGTCCTGGGCGCAGCAGCGCCGGGGCGGGGCTGAACCCGCCGCCGACGCGCCGGTTCGCAAGACCACTCTCAAACTCAAGGCCGACGGCGAGAAACTCACCGGCACCATCGCGCAGCCGATGGGCGGACGCGGCGGTGGAGCTGGTGGCGGCGCGGCCCCGGCCCCGACGGAAATCTCCGAGGGCAAAATCAAGGGCGACGAAATTTCCTTCAGCGTGAAGCGCGAGTTCAACGGCAACGCGATGGTGATGAAATACAACGGCAAGGTGGACGGCGATAAGATCACCGGCACTGTAGAAGCTCCTGGCCGTGGCGGGGCCGAGCCTACTCCCCGTCCTTGGACCGCCACGCGCGAAGCAGCGGCGACCGAGAAGGCTCCGGAGAAGAAATAGTTTTTGAAATTCACCAGCGCCCGTCCGGTTCGGCCGGACGGGCGTTTTTTTGTCCGCATGAAGTCACAGCCCCGGCCGCGCGCCACGAAACAGGCTCAGATCAAACGGCACGTCGCGACCTTCCAGCCGCGCAGCGGCGATTTCGCCAATGACGCTGGCGAACTTGAAGCCGTGACCCGAGCAGGGGCTGGCGAGGAACACCGCCGGATGCCCGGGGTGCGTGTCGAGCAGGAAGTGTTCATCCGGCGTGTTCGTATAAACGCACACGGCGGTGGAGCGCAGCGGGCCATCTGCGCCGGGCAGGAAGCGGCGGAGCAGGGCGCGCATCGTTTCCGTTTCCTCCGCGCCCACCTCGCGCCGCACGGTGTTGGGACAGGTGGTTTCGCCTTGATGATGCCGAGCCACTTTCACGCCTGCGCCTAGATTTGGGAACGTGTAGAAAAATTCACCCGGCGCGTGCTCCCAGATCGAGATGGGGCAATGTGCCGGAAAAAACTTTTCCGCACCGGCCACCGGATCGAACCAGTACAACACCTGCCGCTCGACGGTCAGCGGCAGCGGGCGTCCGGGCAGGAGTTCGTTCATCCACGCGCCGGCGCTGAGCAGCAGCCGCGCGGCGCGATAGGTGTTTGTGGCGGTGTGGACGCGCACGCCCGTGCCGTCCGGCTCCCAGCGTGTGACCGGTTCGTGGTAGCGCAGCGTCGCGCCGTGGCGGGCGGCCAGATCGAGGTGAGTCTGGACCGCAAGTTCAGGAAAGAGAATGCCCGCGCGCGGCTCCCACACGCCGGCCATTTCCTCCGCCGGAGTGAAGGCGGGAAATTTTCCGTGCAGTTCCGGCGCGGATAAAATCTGGTGCGGCAACCGGTGCTCTCGCGCGCTGCGGGCCGCGCCCGCGAACAGCACTCCGTCGCGCGGGCCGATCATCACGCCGCCCGTGATCTGGAGGAGGGTGCGTCCTGAGGCCTGTTCGAGCCGGCCCCATAATTCATACGCGCGCTGGATGAGCGGCACGTAGAGCGGGTGCTCGAAGTAGGCCTCGCGGATGATGCGCGTCTGCCCGTGCGAGGAGCCGAAAGCGTGCGGCGGCTGGAAGCGGTCCAGACCCAGCACGCGCCGCCCGCGCGCGGCGAGGTGATACGCCGCCGCGCTCCCCATCGCGCCGAGTCCGGCGATGATGATGTCGTAGTCGTGCGGCATGTGCGCGGTTCAAGAAACAAAATTTCCTGCGCGCTCCAAGCTCGAAGATGGCGTCGGCCGGCTGGAATAAATATCACTGCCGAACCGTCGCGACGGTTGCCAAGCCGCCGATCACCTGCCTATAGTTCGCGAACCCATGCATCAATCGCCGTTCACTCGTGCCGCCGCCGCGCAGGCTTTATTCGCCCTGCGTTGGTCGGTCAGCGCGTCTTTCCGGGTGGTTGAATGGTGGGGAAAAAGTTCTCACTCACCGAGACCCGTTGACCCTTGCTTATGAAAAAACTGCGTTCCTTTTCGTCCCGCCTCCTGCTGCTGTCGCTGCTGCTGGCCCTGTCTTCCGTCGCGCGCGCGGCGGTGGTTGGTCCGACGGGCTACACCAACGATTTCTCCGCACAACCCACCGCAAACGAATGGTCCTCCACGTCCATCGCGGGCGCGGCGGGGGATTCGACGAGCACGACGACCCTCGACGCCGACGCCCAGACGCTGGCGGCCAGCGGCATCACCGCCGCGACCGTGGCGAACGCCACCGACCCGGCGGACTTCAACCCGCTTGCGACGTGGAGTTCCACCGGGCTGTATTTGCAACTGCGCTCGACCGGCGTGCGCTCATCGTTCCTGATGGCGACGCTGACGAACGGCCTGGGCGGCAACGCCTCGTCCGTGGCGATCAGTTTTGATTACAACCGCGCGGCGGTCGCGGTGGAAGAAGTGGACGGCTTGCGCGTCTTCTACAGCTTCACGGGCACCGCGAACAGTTGGACGCTCCTGCCGAGTCTCTTCACCATCACGCCGGGCCGCTTAAGCACAAACATCGTGGCCAACTGGCCGGCCAACGCGCCCCTGTACATTCTCTTCGCCGACGATAACGGCTCTGGCTCGCCCGACACCGCCTATCAAATTGACAACTTCTCCGCCACCGCCACGCCGGACGAACAACTGCCCGTGGCCATCACCGGCCAGCCGCAGAACCAGACCGTGGCCGAGCTGGTCGCGCCCGCGTCCTTCACTGTCACGGCGAGCGGCTTCCAGCCCGTCGCCTATCAATGGTACACGAACAACGTGGCGTGGACCGGCGCGACAAACGCGACGCTCACCATCGCGTCCGTGCCCTATGCCTTCAACGGGTTGAACTTCAAAGTGGTGGCGCAGAACGTGGCGAGCAATGTCAGCTACTCCGTGACCAGCTCGGTCGTGACGCTCACGGTGAACCCCGACCTCGTGGCTCCGGTGCTGCTGAGCTTCTCACAGGCGGGGAACAACCAGGCCGTGGCGGCCTTCTCGGAAAAACTTTCCGCGGCCAGCGTGGCAAATCTCGCGAACTATTCCATCACCAGCCTGCTGGGAACTCTCACCATCTCGAACGCGGCACCCGATGTCTCGCAGAGCAACATTCTGTTCACCACCGGCCCGCTCACGCCCGGCACGACCTACCGCCTCACGGTCAATGGTGTGACAGATCAAGCGGCGGCGGCCAACACGGTCGCGGCCAATAGTCAGGCGCAGTTCACCGCCGCCAGCCTCTCGTACGCCGACATCGGCAGTCCGGCGGTTGGCGGCACCATTCTCGCCACGCCGGACGGCTACAACATCACGGGGGCTGGCACGAACATCACGGGCACGGCCGACCAGTTCACGTTTGGCTACGCGCAGACCTCGGGCGATTTCGACGTCAAGCTGCGCGTGCAGTCGCTCAGTTCAGCGCAGCCGTGGGCGCGCGCAGGACTCATGGCGCGCGACACGCTCGCCGCGAACAGCCGTTTCGCCGCCACGCTGGCGGGGCCGAATGTGGCCGGGGAATACTTCGAGTCGCGTGTGTTCGTAGCCACGAACACCACCATCGCGGGCTGGCATCCGGTGAATTATCCCTACACTTGGATGCGCCTCTCGCGCGTGGGTGATCTCTTCACCGGCTACGGCAGCCTCGACGGGCAGAACTGGGTCTTGCTCGGCAGTTCGACCATTGCGATGCCCACGTCGCTGTTTCTCGGCTACGCGGTCTGCGGCGCGAGCGCGTCGCAGGCGGCGGCGGTGCAGTTCCGCGATTACCAGAGCGCGGCGGGCGGCGTGGTGGTGCCGTTCACGGCGGCGCGGCGCGAGCCGCTCGGGCAGTCGTCGCGCACGACCGGCCTCGTTATTTCGGAAATCATGTACCACCCTCAGGCGCGCGTGGACGGCAAGGTCACGGAGTTCATTGAGTTGTACAACTCGCTTTCCATGTTTGAGGACATCAGCGGCTGGCGCATTTCCGGCGACGTGAACTACACCTTCCCGACGAACACGCTCATTCAGCCCGGCCAGTTCATCGTGCTGGCGAAAGTGAAGGCGGACGTGGAATCCGTTTACGGCATCTCGGGTGTCGTGCAATACGGCGTGACCAACGGCTTCATCACCAACGTTGTCGTCAACGTCACCAACGTCACCCCGATCATTGAGAACTCGCTCAACAACGCCGGCGGAACCGTGCGCCTGCACAATCGCGCCGGGGCGGTCGCACTGACCGTGGATTTCTCCACGAAATATCCGTGGCCCATCGAGGCCGATGGCGCGGGCCATTCGCTGGTGCTGGCGCGACCTTCCTACGGTGAGAGCCATCGCGAAGCATGGGGTGCGAGCGATGTTTTCGGTGGCTCGCCCGGCAAATTCGACGCCATCGGCTCCGAGCCGGCGCGCGATGTAGTGATCAATGAGTTCCTCGCCCACACCGATCTACCGCAGGAGGATTTCGTAGAGCTTTACAATCACGGCAACACGGCGGTGAACCTCTCCGGGTTCTGGCTCAGTGACAGCCTGACCACGAACAAGTTCCGCATTGCGGACGGCACTACGATTAGCGCGGGCGGGTTCCTGGTGTGGAACCAGACGCAGCTTGGCTTCTCGCTCACTTCCAGCGGCGAACGCATCGTGCTCGTGAACTCGAACCTGAACCGCGTCATTGACGCGGTGGCCTTCGACGGCCAGGAGAACGGCGTTTCGATGGGGCGCACGCCGGACGGTTCCACAGCTTTCCGCCGTCAGAGTGCCCTCACGCCCGGCGCCTCGAACAGTCCCGCGCGCAACAGCCCGGTGGTCATCAACGAAATCATGTTCAACCCCATCACGGGCAACAACGACGACGAATTCGTGGAACTCTACAACCGCAGCGGCAGCCCGGTGAACCTCGGGCGCTGGCGTTTCACGTCGGGCATTGATTACACCTTCCCGGCCAATTTCATGCTCCAGCCCGGCGCGTATGTCGTGGTCGCAAAAAATGCCACGCACCTCGCGGCGAACTACGCGCCCGGTTCGCTGAACGCCACCAATCTCGTCGGCAATTACAGTGGCACGCTCGCCAACGGCGGCGAGCGCCTCGCATTGTCCGCGCCGAATTTCATCTTCGTGACCAACAGCAGCGTGATCAGCACGAACGTCGAGTTTCATTACGTGGTCAACGAGCTGACCTACGGCAAGGGCGGCAAATGGACGACGTGGGCCGACGGCGGCGGCAGCAGCCTGGAGCTGATTGATGCGCAGGCCGACGTGAGCCAGCCCGCGAACTGGGCGGACAGCGACGAGTCTGGCAAGAGCCAGTGGACGCCGTTCGAGTTCGCCGGCCCGGTGGATAACGCGCAAACCGGGCAGGGCGACGGCAACAGCCTGCAAGTGATGATGCTCGGCGTGGGCGAGTGCCTGATTGACGACATCGAGGTTCGCAATTCCACCAACCTCAACGTGGTCGTCAACGGCGGCTTCGAGACCGGTGCCTCGGGCTGGGTTTTGGGCGGCTCGCACGACCAAAGCTACATCGAGAACACCGGTTTTACGGGCACCAAGAGTTTGCACATCACCGCCGCCTCGCGCGGAGACAACGGCGCCAACCGCATCCGCCAGACGCTCGGGGTGCCGGTGCCGAACGGCAGCGGTGTGGCTACGATGCGCGCCAAGGCGCGCTGGATTCGCGGCTTCCCGGAAGTGCTGCTGCGTTTGCGCGGCGGCGGTCTCGAAGCGTTCGGACGGATGCGAGTGCCGTTGAATCTCGGCACGCCCGGTGCGCGGAACAGCCGCGCGATCACGAACGCCGGCCCGGCGATTTATGAGGTGGTGCATTCGCCCATTCTGCCCGCCGCCAGCCAGTCCATCGTGGTCACGGCGCGCGCGACGGATCCGAACACGGTCACGCAACTCGTGGTGCGTTATCGCATCGATCCGGGGATAAGTTTCACCACCGTGGTAATGAACGACAGCGGCACGGGTGGCGACAGCGTGGCGGGCGACGGTTTGTTCAGCGGCACCATTCCCGGCCAGAGCACCGGCACGCGCATGGCGTTCTATATCGTGGCGACGGATGGCACGGGCGTGACGAACGCCTTCCCGGCCAACGCCTTGAATCGCCAGTTCCCGAGCGACTCACCGAGTCACGAATGTGTGGTGCGCTGGGGTGAGGTGCAGATGCCGGGCAGCTTCGCGACCTATCATCTCTGGGTCACGGAAGCGACGCGCCTACGCTGGATCACGCGCCCGGAAAAGCTGAACAACGCGCCGCTCGACGGCACCTTCGTCTATAACAATTACCGGGTGATCTACAACATGCTGCCGCAGTACGGCGGCAGCCCGTGGCATGTTGGATCCATGAACGATGTCACCGGTGGTCCCAGCAGCACGCGCGTGGATTTTGTCGCTAATTTCCCGGACGACGATCAGTTGCTCAACTCCACCGACTTCGTGCTGAACACCATCGGCAACCCGAGCGGCAACACCTCCAGTGACACCAGCGCGGTGGCCGAGCAGACTTCCTACGAGATCTTCAAGGCGCTCGACATTCATTACAACAACCGCCGTTACATCCACGTTTTTGTTAATGGCGATCAGCGTAGCGTGACCGGCAACCGCACCGGTAATTTCATCATGGAAGATTCCCAGCAGCCGAACGGCGAAGTGGCGGCGGCGTGGAATCCACAGGCCCCGGACGGCCAGTTCTACAAGATCGAGGACTGGTTCGAGTTCCCGGACGACGGCGGCAACTCCGGCGCGAAGAGCAACGACGACGCGGATTTGCAGCGCCGCAACACGAACATTAGCGGCAATCCAAACACCATCAAGCTCTCGCCCTACCGTTTCATGTGGCGCAAGCGCTCCGTCGGTGCCGGAGAGTCGGCGAACGATTACACCAACCTGCTCACGCTCATTGATGTCATTAGCCCCGTCAGCAACCCGACGATAAACCCGCTGCCGGACGCCTTGGTGAAGCAAGTCGGGCAGCTCATTGATATCGAGCAGTGGATGCGCATCATGGCCGTGCAGCGCGCGGTCGGCAACTGGGACGCCTACGGTTATGAGCGCGGCAAGAACTGCTTCAGCTACCGGCCGGACTTCGGCAAGTTTCAGCTCTTGACTTGGGACATTGACTTCACGATGGGCAGCGGGGGACGCGCCGCCGGGACCGGGCTGTTCGGCAGCGTGAGCGACGCGCGCCTCTCGGCCTTGGTCAACACGCCCGAAGCCGCGCGCGCCTACTGGCGCGGTCTGATCGACATCGCGAACGGGCCGTTCAGTGCCGCCGAGATGAACTCGCGCGTGGATGCCCGCGCTGCCGCGCTCCTCGCGAACAACGTGAACATTGACCCGGCCGCCGTGAACAACGTGAAACAGTATGCTTTCGATCGGCGCGCGTTCATCCTCGGGCAGGTCCCGTCGGCGACCTTCGCCATCACCAGTTCCACGAACTTCACGAGTGGGAGTAATTTTGTGACGTTCACTGGCACTGCGCCGATGGGCGTGAAGTTCATCGAGATTAACGGCATCAGCTACCCCATTGTCTGGAGTGGCTCCCAGACTGCGCCCACTACTTGGAGCCTGCGCCTGCCGATGTTCACGAACGGGGCGAACAACTTCACGCTCGTGGCCCTCGACCGCCTCAGCAATGTGGTGGCGGGGACGACCTACTCGCTCGCGGTCAATTACACCGGTGCCATCGAACGGCCCGAGACGAACGTGGTCTTCAACGAAATCATGTCGAACCCGCTCACGCCGGACGCCGAATATGTCGAGCTGTTCAACCGCTCGACAAATTACACCTTCGACCTCTCCGGCTGGGTCATCAACGGGCTGGGCTACACCTTCCCCGAAGGCTCGACCATCGGGCCTCGCGCCTACCTCGTGCTTGCGAAAGATCGGGTCGCTTTCGGCAACGCTTATGGCGGTGGCGTGGCGGTCTTTGATCAATTCACCGGCGGCCTGCAAGTGGACGGTGAGACGCTCACCCTCATCAAGCCCGGCGCCACACCCGCGCAGGATTTGGTCGTGGACAAGGTGCGCTACGAGGGCGTGCGTCCGTGGCCCGGCACCGCGTCGGGCTATCCCGGCTCTTCCTTCCAGTTGATTGACTCCGCACAGGACAACGCGCGCGTGGGCAACTGGTATGCGCTGTCCGTGCCGCCGACTTATTCCGAGGCCATCTCCACGCCCGCCGTGCCGCGGGACGGCTGGCGGTTCTTCAGCGCCAGCGGCAGCATCGGCGTGGGCGAGGGCGGATCCACTTTCCGTTTATTGGCCCTTCTGGGCGAAGCGGGCAGTGCGTTGATTGATGACATGGCCCTGGTTCCCGGCACCAACGCCGCCGTGGGGACAAACTATATC
>JAYVNY010000032.1:0-5498 GCA_043758205.1 Akkermansia sp. | reverse complement strand
GGATCAAAAGGCGGCGCTCTGCCGGGACGCCGCTACGGGAATTATTTCTTCGCCAGCGCCGCCGCGACGGCCTTCTCCAAATCATCCCCGCGCAGATCGAGGGCGATGATTTTGCCCTGCGCGTCGAGCAGGTAAGTGGCCGGGATGCTGTTCACGCCGTAGCGCGCGGCGAGTTTGTTTTTCCAGCCGAGTCCGTCAAAGTATTGGGGCCAGGTCATCTTGTTGCTGGCCAGGAACTTCTTCATGGCCTGTTCGTCCTGATCGAGACTGATGCCAAGAATCTCGAAGCCCTTCTTGTGATGCTTCTCGTAGGTGGCGATGACGTTCGGCAATTCGACGCGGCACGGCCCGCACCATGTCGCCCAGAAATCCACGAGCAACACCTTGCCTTTGAAACGCGAGACCGACAGCGGCTTTCCATCCAAATCCTTTTCCTGAAAATCCGGAAACGGGCCGCCGACGACCATGGAGCGTTGGATGGTTTTCATCGCGTCCATCTTCTCGATTTGGGCCAGCACCTCCACCGCCTGTTTGGCCTGGGGCGTGCCGGGGTAATTCTTTTGCACCAGCATGATGGTCTCGCGGGCCTTGGCGGAATCATCGAGCACTTGCAGGTAGAGCATGGCCTTCATCCACACAACCTGCGCCATCTCCGGGCTTTTGTCGTCCGGTCGCTCGGCGATGAAGGCGTCGAACGCCTTCATGTCTTCCGCAAGATCCTCCGCGCTGCGCTGGCCGGCCTGGAGCTTGGCGTTGATCTTTTTAATCATCCCATCGAGCCGGAGCGTGATGGCGTTAGTGGCGGCAGTTTTCGCCGGCGGCGCGGCGGCGGCGGCGGTCACGCGATGCGGGGCGAGCAGGGCCAAGGCGATGACGACGAGACCCAGCAGGCTGAATTTCCCGGCAATGTTGTTCAAAATCATGATGCGATTGGGGACGAATTAACCATCGTTGCTTGCACGCGGCAAGGTGAGTTATGGGGCGCGTGCGGCGGACGGCCACGCCTTGGGCAGGTCGGATTTAGTCTCGGCGAGGATTTCCAAAATCGCCCGGCGCGATTCGCGCGCGAGTTTCTGGTCGTCCGCGCCGGTTTCATGGCCGGTGAGGATTTCCAGCATCCGCTCATAAACTTTTTCCCGAATCGGCGCGGGCAGCGCGGCGAAGGCGTCCGAGTAAATGAGATAGCTGCACGGGTATTTGAACATCCTCGTTTGCAGATCAAAGTCGCGCAGCGAGCGTCCGCGCGAGTCACGCGGGCCGGCGGCCGGGAAATCGCGCGTGAAGTCCGAAACGCCGCGCACGGGCGAGGCCAGCGGCGCTTCCTCCGCAAAGAGGAGATACTTCACAAACGCTTCGGTGATGCTCTTGAGGTAGCGGACGTGGCCGTATTGCTTGAGCGCGAGGGTGCTTTCGTAATTCAGCCGTGTAATGAAATTGTGCAGGTGCGTCTGATGTTCGAGCACCATCAACGCCACGATGTCGCTCGTCGGCGCGGGATAGGGCGCGGGGTCGAAGAATTTTCCGAGACTGGTGAGGTTGCCGGCGGAGTTGGTCTCTCGCCCAAATTGATTGCCGCGGTGCGTCATCTTGCCATGCGTGCCGCTGACGTACCACCCGCCCCAACGCTCCTCGACAGGCGTGCGGTGGTTCACCTGCGAGACGCCGGTGGACAGGTCCACCACGCCGCGATCATCCGTGGCGAACGAGCGCACGAGGTGGCCGGGCACGCCCATGCTGCGGGCCGAGGCGTGGCATTCCAAACACTGGTCGGTGCGCGTGAAGCGCGGCTTGGGCTGGCTTTGGTCGAGCGTGTAGAACACCGCGCCGAGCTTCGGGTCCACTTCGGCGATTTCCAGCAGCGGCGAGCCGGGGACAAAACCGACATACACGTTGTCGCCGAAAAAAATTCCGCGCGGATGCTGTGGATCAATGCGCTCGCGCTGGAAGGAGGTCTTGGAAAATACCAGCATTTGGGACGAGGGCCGCACTTGCAGATGCGTCAGCACCGAGAGCAGGAAGTCGTAGCGGTCATCGCGCACCAGCCGTGCTTCGCCACGGTCGAGCCGGGCCTGGAGTTTCGCGACCGGACCGGCGGATTTGGTTTTGCTGTAGGCGATGGTGTCTTCGTCGAAGGGCGTGAGGTGGGTTGAACCCTGAAAATCTGCGCGCGCCCCGAGCGTGCAGAGCCACAAACTCCACGCAAACCATTTCCTGATGAGATGCAACATGGAAGGACAGTCGGAGATGGTCGTCGTTTCGGCTCCACGAATCTTGCCGAAAGCCGGTTGAAAAAGGCTCACTCGCGATCCGCCGGTTCATCCGCGCGAACCACCACAAAGAAGGAATCTTTGCTCGATTCTTCGCCGCCGAGGATGGCCATGCCGCCCTGGCCGGGCTGTCGGGCCTTGGTCAGCAGGCCGCTTTTGCGGAACAGCCGCACCTCGAATTCGCCGGTCTTGAGGCGCTCGATTTCCAGCGTGCGGTCGTTGGCGAGGGTGAGCTTGGTGATTTTGGCGGGATCGAACTCGACCTTCCGACGCTCCGTCTCCCAGTAATGTTTCCAGCGGAAGACCGGGGAAAGTTTCGCGGAGAGTTTGGGACCGACTTCCTGGTGCGCGGGGTTGGAGGGCTTGCTCTGGTCGCAACCGAGAATCACCTGGACGTAGAGCGTTTGCTTTTCGGGGGCGGCGGCGAAAAGCACCGTCGCCAAAAAAAACGTCAGCAACAGAGTCGGGCGGAGCATAAGTCGAAGTTCGACGGCGCGTGCGCGGAAGAGCTTCAAGGGGAGTGGACATTTGCCTCGCGCCAAGGGCGCGAAGAACGCAACGGGGAAGCCGGCGGGTGAACTTTTGGTTTTTCTTAGCGTCCTTCGCGGTCTTCGCTTGAGGCAATGCTGGCTGGTTGTTGAACGCGCGGACTCGGCGGTCTGCGCTCCGTCACTTCGCGCCGTACACGCCCTTCTCGGAATACTTCCCGTCGTACGAGTAGCTGTAGTACGGGTCATAGCCACCGGTGAAACGGCGGCGGGCCTGGCGGTTCAGGATCACGCCGGCGAGCGGGGCGTTGGCTTTGTAGAGCAGTTCCACGGCGCGGCCCACGGCCTTGCGCGGCGTCTTGCCGGAGCGCACCACCACGCAGACCGTCCGAATCTGGCGCATCATGATCAGCGTGTCGCTCACAGCGTGAATGGGCGCGGAGTCCACGACCACACGGTCGAAGTGCTGCAGCGCCTCTTCGATCAAGGTGTCAAAATTTCCCTGGGCCAGCAACTCGGCGGGATTCGGCGCGGGCGTGCCGGCGGGCAGATAGAAAAACTTTTCGTGTCCGTGCTGGTGGATCAGTTCGTCGAATTTTTTCTGCCCCGCGAGATACTCCGTCACCCCAGGGCGGCGCGGGCCGTCCGTCACCAGGGACTTTTCAATCGCCGGACGGCGCAGGTCACCGTCAATGACCAGCGTCTTCAATCCCTGTTGCGCGAGGCAGAGGGAGAAGTTGAGCGAGCAGAAGGTTTTTCCCTCCTGGGGCAGGGCGCTGGTGAAGAGGAAGGTGCGCCGGTCTTCGGCGCGGCCCAGCATGGACACGGAGGTGCGCATGGTGCGGAAGGCCTCGGCGCCGGGCGACTGCGCGTTGTTGTCCACTACGAGCACGCTGCTGCCGGAGGGCGACTTGGGCACGGTACACAACACGGGCAGGTGCAGGTATTCCTCCGCGTCGTCCACGGTCTTGAACGAACTGTCGAGTGCATTCAGGCCCAGCGCGAGGAACACGCCGAACAGCAGCCCGGCGACAATACCGCGCGTCATCAAGTCCTTTTTGTTCGGCGAGAAGGGCAGCGCGGGTGGGGTGGCCCTGGTGCTCAATTGCACTTTGCTCGGCTTGAGTTCACGGGTCAGGGCGGCCTCTTTGAGCCGCTGTTGCACGGCGTCGTAGAGCGCGCGGTTGCCCTCCACGTCGCGGGCGAGACGCTGGTATTCGGTGAGATCTTTCGTGAGCTGGCGGGAAGTTTCCTCCTGGCGCGCGAGTTCCTGCTGCAAGGCGGTCTCCGAGGCGGTCGCGCTTTCGTAGGCGGAGCGGAAACTGTGCGGCACCTTCAACACGGCGTTGGTCAGCGCGGTGCGCCAGGTGTCCATCTCCTTTTCCATCTGGATGTATTTCGGGTGGGCGAACTTGTAACGCCCCTGGAGGCTGGCGAAATCGCTTTCAAGCTTGGTCAGCGCGCCGCGGGCCTGCGCGACGGAAAGGTCCGCCGTGACCGACGGCATGACGAGCAGCGCCTCGACATTGGTGCCGAGCTTTTCGACCTGCGCGAGTTCGGCGCGCAGGCGGAGGGTGGCGGAGTTGGCCTCGGTGAGCTTGACGTTCAACTCCTTGAGGCGCGCGGTCACGATGTCGTTGCGCTCTTCGAGGGACACGGACTTGGTTCGATCCCGAAATTGCTGCAAGGTGGCTTCGGTTTCCTCCATCCGCATTTTCAAGCGCCGGGCTTCCTTGCTGAGAAAACCTGTCGCTTCCTCGGACACGGCGGAGTTCAACTCGTAACCCAGCGTAACGTATTCGGTCACGACCGCGTTGGCGATTTTCGCGGCCAGGTCTGGGTTCGGATGCACGGCCGCGATGTCCATGAGGCGCGTGCCTTTGCGAAGCGTGACCTTCACCATGCGGTCGAGCATGGTGACGAGTTGATCCTTGGTCGGTTCAGCGGGGCCGGAATAAAACGCCGGGTTCTGCCCGAGCTTGAGCGTCTCCACCACGCGTTCCAGCACGCCGCGGCTTTTCAACATCTGCTCGATGGTGCGGAGCGCGTCCATCCAGCGCAGGTCGTCGGCCTGAAATTTCTCCACTTTTACGACGCGGGCCTCCTCCTGCTCGATTTGCACCACGGCGCTCGCCACGTAGAGCACGGGCTGGCGCTGGATGTAACCGGCGGTGAGCAGCACCGCGAGCACGAGGCAGACGGCGACCAGCCACGAACGCTCCAGCAACGTGTGGTACAGGCGCTTCACGTCGAAGCTGGTGGCGGGCGCGGGCGGGCGCGGCACGGGGGAAGTCGCGGGCATATCAGAAAAGTTTCTCGCCGATGGTGATGGTGTCGTCAGCTTCGACTTCAAAAATCTTCACGTCCTTGTCCTTCGCCATGGCGTCGGCGTCGAGCTTGAAGGTCTTTTTGTCCGCGCCCTGGCCGCGCTGGACGTTCACGCCGCGGCCGGTGCCGAGGCGCGTGTAGCCGCCGGCCATCGAGATGGCCTGGAGAAGATTCACCGATTCGTCGCCGGGCATTTCGTAACTGCCGGGGCGCGCGACCTGACCCAAGACGGTGAAACGGCGTTTCGCGTACTCGGCGATGTCCAGCGAGACCTGAGGGCTGACGAGATATTTCTCCGCGAGCAGATCGCGAATCATCCGCGCCGCCGCCTCGCGGGTCTTGCCGCCGACGGTCACGGAGCCAAGCAGTGGCAACACGATGGAGCCGTCCTTCGACACGCGGACCTTCGCGCTCA
>JAYVNY010000031.1:0-15367 GCA_043758205.1 Akkermansia sp. | reverse complement strand
CGAGCTTCGTAGTCGGAACTGCGAGTGCGTGGACGAAAGCGGTGTCGCGCTCCGCTTGCCACCGCAGTCCATATTCCCCGGCTTCCCTCAGGGGGCGGGTGTCAAGTTGCGCCCGTCTCGACGCGTGCTCGAAACCTCCTCTTTCCTTCCGCTGCGCCGTCCGGCAAGCTCCCACTCATGCCGTTTGCAAAACTTGGTTTGTCTGAAAACGTGTTGGAAGGTGTGAAGGCCATGGGCTTCACGGAGCCGACGCCCATCCAGATCCGCGCCATCCCGCTCGTGTTGGAGGGCCGCGACATCATCGGCAGCGCGCAAACGGGCACGGGCAAGACCGCCGCCTTCGCCCTGCCCATGCTCACGAAACTCGGCCCGCCGCAGAACCGCACGCGCGCGCTCATCCTCGAACCAACGCGCGAACTCGCCGCCCAAGTCGAGACCGCCATCCGCGATTTCGCGCGCTTCTCGAATCTCAAAGTCGCCGTGGTCTTCGGCGGCGTGGGCTACGGCGCGCAGAACGAGGCGCTCAAAGGCGGCGCGGACATCATCGTGGCCACGCCCGGGCGCCTGCTCGATCACATGCAGGAAGGCCGCGCGAAATTGGAGAACGTGGAATTCGTGGTGCTCGACGAGGCGGACCGGATGCTCGACATGGGTTTCCTCCCCGACGTGAAGCGCATCGTGCAGAAGTGTCCGGCCACGCGGCAGACCATGCTCTTCTCCGCGACCATTCCGCCGGAGATTGATTACCTGATCCAGTGGGCCATGCGTGAGCCGCAGACCATTGAGATTGGCTCGCGGCGTTCACCAGCGGAGACGATCAAACACGTCATTTATCCCGTGGCCGAGCGGCAGAAGCTCGACCTCACGCTCGCGCTGCTGGAAGAGGTTCACTACGACTCGGTCATCATGTTCTGCCGCACGAAAGATCGCGCGGACAACGTGGGCCGGCTGCTTAAGAAGAACAATCATGCTGTGGCCGTGCTGCACTCGAACCGCACGCAGAGCGAGCGCGAACAGGCCTTGAAGGGTTTTCGTGACGGCATGTTTGAAGTGCTGGTCGCCACGGACATCGCCTCGCGCGGACTGGACATCGCGGACGTGAGCCATGTGGTAAATTACGACGTGCCGCTGCATCCGGAGGATTACGTCCACCGCATCGGCCGCACGGGACGCGCCGAGTCGCGGGGCGACGCCTTCACCATCATGTGCGCCGAGGATCAGACCTACGTGGAACGCATCGAGCGTTTCATCGGGAAAAAGATCGAGCGCGTGAAGATGGAGAAGTTTCCCTACGAATACACCGCTCTCTTCGACGTGAACAAAAAAGGCTCGGCCCCCGTAGGCAGCGCGCGCGGTGTGCGGTTGAGTGGCGGTTATTTCTTCGGGCCCGCGAAACGGCGACGGAGGTAATTCTTGCCGGGCGGCCGGTGAGAATTATTTGGGTGAAGCACAGGCGGGAGGACTCCTGATGAGAGGCACAGTCCAAGCCGTGTTCCTGATTTTCTGAATTCTAAATTATTTCCCGGTCCTGCGGGAGACTTGGAAACTTTTCAGAATAGATTCGCGCGCGAACCGTCGGCTTCTCTCGCCGCGCTGAAAAATTTCCCATGCTCGCGCGCGGGCGACATGATAACTTTGGCTTTCTGATGCGAAGATTGTGGCTGATTGGCTGTCTGCTGGGCGGCGTGCTCCTGCTGGGATGCGCGCTGCTCGTGCCTGCGCATTTCCGTGCGGTGGACGCGGCGGCGGTCGAGGGCGCGGGCCGCGCCCGGGCTGGCGCTACGCTGGCGGGCGAGGGACTCACTTTCCTGAGCGTGGAAAAAGTCGGCCCGGCCAAAATGCTCTGGCGCGTGGCGCAGTCCGAGAACGCGCCCAAGGCCGACGTGCTCGCGCGAGGCGTGGCGACCTTCTCGCAGGAAAATCCCACCCTCGTCGCGCTCGGCGGCGCGACGCCCTTGCTGGAAAAAACGGATCTCGCTCCGTCCGCCAAGGAGCCGCAGCCCATCGTGGAAATTCTCGCCCGCCGCGCCGCGCGGGAGAAAACCCTCGCCCTCCTCCAAACCTCCCGCCGTCCCGGGGTGCAGCAGATTCTCAAGAACCGCCAACTCGCGAACCCCGTGCATTTCCCCGCCGCGACCAGTTCTTCCGGCCAGGCCTTTGACGCGGCGATTCTCACGGCAGGCCTGTTGTACCAAGGAGACTATTTCACGCCAAACTTCCGCGATGCGTTTGAAGGGCTGGCCATGCTCGCCAATCGCGGTCAAAGCTCCGACTCGCTCGAACTCGTCTATCTCGATCTGCTTTCGCTCGGCAAACGGCTCGACTGGGTCTCGCTCACCGAGCTTATCAAGCAGGTCAATGACTTGAACACCCTGCGCGAACTGGCCGAAGCCATGCGCGCGAATGGGGAAGCCTCACCCAGCATTTACTCCGCCGCAGTTCTGTCCGGCAACGCCAGTGGCGTGGCGAAATATCTGACGAAGTTTTCCGAGACCGGCCTGAACGATCTCAACTTCGCGCTGCGCCACGGACGCGGCGCGGTGGAACTGCTCGTGCAGAACCAGCAGCGCATCTACTACGGCGGCGTGCGCGCCAAGATCGTGGGTTACAACCCCTTCGGCGCGTTCTTCTACGCGCTGGTGCCGGCGGCGGTGGCGTCCCACTTCGGCGCGTTGTTGATCAAATATGTGCTGCTCCTGCTGGCGGCGTTCTGCATTGCGCGGGCCATTGGCAGCTTCGCACCGCTCGGGCATCGGCTCGGGCTACGGCTGGCGGGAGATTCGGTTTTCACGCTCGCGCTGACGTTCGTCATCGCGGTGGCCATCGAGCCGTTTCTCGGTGCGGCCGATCAGGCGCATCCTTTTCCCATGCGGATTCAAATTCCTAACCTCGCCGCGGCGGCCGGAATTCAACTGCCCCCACTTAATGCTAATCTTATGAAGACAATGCCCCTCATCTCGCTGATCACGTTCTTCTCCGTTCAGGTCCTCATCTACGTCTGGTGTCTCTCGCGGTTGGCGCGCATCCGCCGCGACGCGGTGCTGCCGAGCATGAAGCTGCGCCTGCTCGAAAATGAAGATCTGCTCTTCGACGCCGGCCTCTACGTCGGCTTTGTCGGTTCGGTGCTGACGCTCATTCTCATGTCCATGGGCATCGGCCAAATCTCGATGATGGCCTACGCCTCGACCGCGTTCGGCATCATCTTCGTGTCCGTGCTGAAAATCTTTCACGTCCGGCCGCTGCGCCGGCAGTTGATTCTGGAAAGCGAAGTGCAGTCATGAATCGTACCATTCTCATCATCCTCTGCGACTTCCTGCTCGTCACGCTGGTGGCGTTCTCGAACTTCGACGCCGAGGAAGCGCCCAAGCCCGAGACGCGCGTCACGACTGCGCCCAAGCCCATCGGCGGCAGCGCCGACATGGTCGGCACGCTCAAGATCGCGCTCGAAGACGAAAAGCAGTCACGCGACAAGCTCACGCAGGAGTTGCGCGCGCAGGAACAGGCCGTCGCCGAGCGCGAGCAGCGCATCAAAAAATTCCAGACCGACCTGCGCAAGACCGAGGACCAGGCGAAGCAGATTGAGCAGGAACGCTCCGCGCTGGCCCAGCAGTTCGCCTCCGTGCAGACGAACTTGAAAGACGTGCAGGGCAGGCTCACCGCGGCAAGCACGGAGAACGTGATGTCGAAAGAAAAGCTCGCCGCGCTCGAAGCCGACTTGAAACGCCGCGAACAGGAAGCCCTCGCCCTTCAGCAAAAACTTTCCGACGCGGAGAAGGCCGCCCAAACCACGCTGGCCGAGAAGCAGCAAATTTCCGCCCGCCTGCAAGTCTCCGAGGCCGAGAAAAATCTGACCCGCGAACAAGTCGCCGACTTGCGCACCACCGTGGCGGCGGAGCGTGAAGACAAGGCGAAGCTGCAAGCCACCGCCTCGACCCTGGCCACCAACCTCGGCACGCTCGCCCAAAAGTCTGGCGAGCTGACGCAGGAAATTCGCGACCACCGCGCACTCGCGCCGAATGCGATTTTCAACCAGTTCCTCAGCAACCGCATCACCGCGCGCTTCGAGGCGGTGCGCAGCGGTTTGTTTGGGCGTGATGTCGTCAAAGGCAAGTTGAGCCAGTGCATCATGTTCACCGAAGGCTCGCAGGTCTTTGTGCTGTTCCACATTGATGACACGCCGCTGATGATTTGGAACCCCGGCACGGACTGGAATAAAATCACCACCGTGCTGGAGCGCGGCCCGACGCGCTACGGTGGCGTGCGCCTGTCCTTCCTTGCGCAAGACCCACGCGTGGTCGTCGTCCCGGTCGGTGAGGCGCAGGCCAAGCAATACGGCGTGAAAATTTACAAGGCGGCGACCGACCCGTTCAAATTTCAGGAGGCCGTGATCGTGGGCGCAACCGAAGGCTACTACGGTGAATGCAAGTTCACGATTGAAGCCGGCACGCCCCCGCAATACGTGAAGGTGGACCGCAATCTGCTCAAGGGTCTCTTCGGCAAATTCAACCCCTCGCGTGGCGACCTCGTCTTCACCAAGAGCGGCGAACTGCTCGGCATCATGGTCAACGGCGACTATTGCGCCGTGCTCAACCAGGTCACACCCACCCGCACCATCCAGCTCGGCGACTCCGTGGCCAGCCAGCAGACCGGCCAGATGCTTTCGCAGCTCTACGACCGCGTCTTCCAGATGCCGCTGAAGTTGCAGTAACTCAGGCACGAGTCGCGACGGGCTTGCTATTTGCCTCCGCGCTTCCTTCCATTCGCGACCATGCTTGCTGCGACCACGATCACTCCCTGGCACTGGGCCGGGTTCATCGTCTGCATTTTGATTTTTCTGGCCCTCGACCTGGGCGTGTTCCACCGCCGCGCCCATGTGGTCAAGTTCCGCGAGGCGCTGATGTGGACGGGCATCTGGTTCGCGTGCGCGATGCTCTTCGCCATACTCGTCGCGCCGGCCATGGCGGACTCATGGCAGAAGAAGGACACGGTGGACTTCGTCACGGGCTACATCATTGAACTGTCGCTCTCGATGGACAACGTGTTCGTCATCGCGCTCATCTTCGCCTACTTCCGCGTGCCGATGGAGTTCCAGCATCGCGTGCTGTTCTGGGGCATCCTCGGGGCACTGGTCATGCGCGGCGTGATGATCGGCGTGGGTGTGGCGATTGTGCAGCAATTCGAGTGGGTGCTCTACATCCTCGGCGCGCTGCTCGTGGTCTCGGGCGTGAAAATGATTTTCGGCGGCGCCGAGGAGGTGCGTCCCGAGAAGAATTTCGTCCTTCGGCTGGCGCAAAAATTTTATCCGGTCGCGCCGAATCTGGAGGGGCAAAAATTCTTCACCGTGCTGAACGGCCAGCGCGCGTTCACCCCCCTCGCACTGGTGCTGATCTGCGTGGAGACGACGGATTTGATTTTCGCGATTGATTCCATCCCCGCCATCTTCGGCGTGACCAGCAACGGCTTCATCGTTTTCACCTCGAACGTCTTCGCCATTCTCGGCCTGCGCTCGCTCTACTTCGTGCTGGCCGGGGCCTTTGATTTTTTCCGCCATCTCAAAACCGGGCTGGCCGTGGTCCTGGCCTTCATTGGCTTGAAGATGCTGATTGATCCGCATGGTCACGATCCGAAGTGGTTCCAACTGAACATTCCGAACACCGTCTCGCTCGCCATCGTTGGCGGCATCATCCTCGTTTCGATTCTCCTCTCGGTCGTCGCGGGCCGGCGCGCGCACCGCAACGACCCGAAATGAAACACCGCTGGTCCATTGCCCCCGCGCAGCCGGCACTCGTGGAATTTCTGGTGCGCGAATTAAAAATCTCCCCGCTGCTCGCCCAGTGCCTGCTCAATCGCGGCCACAGCGAGCCGGAACCCATCGCGCGCTTCCTCGATCCCAAGCTCAAGAATCTCGCCGACCCGTTCCTGCTCCCGAATATGCGCGTCGCCGTCGAGCGACTTTTCGCGGCGCACGCCGCGCGCGAACCGCTGGTCATCTTTGGTGATTACGACGTGGACGGTGTGACCTCGACCACGCTGCTGCATGACGTGCTGACCGCGCTGGGCTGGAAAGTGCATTACTACCTGCCGCACCGCATGGACGAGGGCTACGGACTCAGCCAGTCCGGCGTGGAGAATTGCTTGGAGAAATTCCCGGTGAAGCTCCTGCTCGCCGTGGACTGCGGCTCGACCGCCGTCGCACAAATCGCATGGCTTCGCGAACGCGGCGTGGACGTGCTCGTGCTCGACCACCACCAAGTTTCCGATCCGCCGCCCGCTGCGGTGGCACTGGTCAACCCTCAACTTTCAACCCTCAACTCTCAACTCCCTCGTTTCACCGAACTCTGCTCCGCCGGACTCGCCTTCAAGTTGGCCCACGCCGTTCTCAAACACGGACGTGAAACCAATTTTCCCGGCGCGCAGGAATTCGATGTCCGCCCGCTCCTCGATCTGGTGGCGCTCGGGACCATCGCCGATCTTGTTCCACTGATCGGCGAGAACCGCATTCTCGTCAGCGCCGGATTGCCGCGCCTCACCACCACCACGCGGCCCGGACTCGTCGCGTTGAAAGAAGTCGCAGGTGTCGAAGGCGAAGTTGGCGGTTACGAAGTGGGCTTTCAACTCGCGCCGCGCCTGAATGCCGCCGGTCGCCTCGAGAACGCCGAGGAAGCGTTGCAACTCCTGCTCGCGCGCGATCTCGCCACGGCCAAGCGCATCGCCGAGTCGCTCAACTCGCGCAACATCGAGCGCCAGTCCATCGAGCGCAGCATCTCTGATGCAGCCATCGGCGCGATCCGGGCGCGCTTCGATCCGGCGCGCGATTTCGTTTTGGTCGAGGGACAATTGCTCTGGCACATCGGCGTCGTGGGTATTGTCGCCTCGCGCGTGTTGCAGGAATTTTATCGCCCCACGTTCATCATCGGCGGGGAAGGGGACGAGTGGCGTGGTTCAGGCCGCAGCATCGAGGGCTTCGACCTCGCGGCGGCGTTGCGTGAGTGCGACGATCTGTTGATCCGGCACGGCGGTCACGCGATGGCCGCCGGCGTGACGATTCACCCCGACCAGCTCGACGCCTTCCGCGAATGCATGAACGCCATCGCGCGCCGCAGTTTGAAACCCGAGCAACTGCAACCCTCGCTCCGCCTCGATGCCGAACTGACCTGCGCCGACCTGAGCGTGCAACGGCTCGAAGAACTCGCGCGCCTCGAACAGACCGGCATGGGTAACCCGCGCGTGCAGTTCTGCCTGCGCGGCGTGGGCCACGAGCGGGCGTTGCAACGCATGGGCAAGGAGAAGCAGCATGCCAAGATGTGGATCACCGACGGCACGCGCACGCACGAAGCGGTGTTGTGGAATGCGAAAGAAGGCTCGCTGCCGGTCGGCAAATTTGATCTCGCCTGCGTGCCGGAACTGAACCGCTACAACGGCAACACCCGCGTGCAGTTGAAGGTTCTGGACTGGCGCGCGACGGAGTGAGTCGGTAAACAGTAATCAAGTAGGTCAGTGACTCAGTGGATTCAGAGGGCGCACTGATTACTGACTCCCTCCGCCCACTTTCAACTTTCCACTGCCATCCTCCGCGCGCCATCCTCGCGCAATGTCACAGCCGTTGTTGCAAATTGATCTGCCGGGCGTTCCGAAAATCCGCAGCGGAAAAGTTCGCGAACTCTTCGATCTCGGCGACGCCTTCCTGATGGTCGCGACGGATCGCATCTCCGCCTTCGATTGCATCATGCCCAACGGCATCCCGCGCAAGGGCGAGGTGCTCACTCAGATTTCCCACTTCTGGTTCGAGAAGTTCGCCGCGCTCGTGCCGAACCATCTGCTCGCCAAACCCGGCGACCCGCTGCCCCTTCAATTGCTGCCGTTCCGCGCCATGCTCGAAAGCCGCAGCATGATCGTGAAGCGCGCGAAACCCTTGGCCATTGAGTGCGTGGTGCGCGGCTACCTCGCCGGCTCGGGGTGGAAGGAATATCAGCAGTCGCAGACCGTGTGCGGGATCAAACTGCCCGAGGGACTCACCGAGTCGGCGCAACTGCCCGAACCGATCTTCACGCCCGCGACCAAGGCGGAGACGGGGCATGACGAGAATATCTCCTTCGCGCGCGCGGTGGAAATTGTGGGCGCGGAAATAGCGGAACAGGCGCGGGAGTTCAGTCTGAAAATTTATCGTGCGGCCTGCGCGCACGCGCACGACCGGGGCATCATCATCGCGGACACCAAGTTCGAGTTCGGGGTTTTTGACGGGCAGCTCATTCTGATTGATGAGGTGCTCACGCCTGACTCTTCACGCTTCTGGCCCGCGGACACCTACGAAGCGGGCGGCGGCCAGCCCAGCTTCGACAAACAATTCCTGCGCGACTACCTGGAACGCATCCACTGGAACAAGCAGCCCCCCGCGCCCGCGCTGCCCGACTACGTGGTGCAGAAAACGCAGGAGAAATATCTGGAGGCGTATCTGCGGCTGACAGGGCGGCATCTGTAATGGCGGCGAAAGCTAACGCGGCGATGAAACAAAACCGGATGTAAGAAAAATTAAAGCGAGCGACAGCAGGGGAAATACCGCCAGCGTCATGGCGAGCCACTGTTGCACCGTCGAGCCGCGGAGGATCACAGGCACCAGAATAACGAGGATGAAGGCACAGAGGCTCATGGGGGCGAATTTTTGGAGCGTCGAGCCAAGCAGCCCGAACCAATGAAACGCCATTCCGGTGAGCAAAAACAGCGAGGTCAACCCCGCGACCAGCAGCCTGACGTGAGGGATGTGGGCGGGTTTGTTCACACTTACGGTTTGCTAGAGCCTTGTGCCCACGTCTGCTACCCGGAGAGGCTAGGCCGGTGGATTCTTCAAAATCCGCTGAATAGCGAGCAGCAGTTCATCGAGCGGCAGCACCTTGCTCACGTAGCCGTCGGCGCCTTTCTGTTGCGCCTCTTGCAGCAGGTCTTCCACGAAGCCCATGCCGGTGAGCATGATGACGCGCAGGCCGGGCTGGCATTTCTTGAGCTGTTCCAGAAGTTTCAATCCGTCCTCGTCGGCGAGGCTGATGTCGAGCACCACGACATCCACAGGCGACTCCTTCACGATACGCAGGGTGGTGGCGGAATCACCCGCCGTGGCGGCTTCGTATCCGTGCCGCGAAAAGTACATGGAAAGCATCTCGCGGATTTGCGGCTCGTCATCAACGACCAGGATGCGCTGCTTCATGGCGTTTTGACTAAGCATTCCCCAAGGCAATTGCAAGCGTGGCGGCTGATGGGTGGCGAGAACCGCAGATTAAAGAACCGCCTGCGGCGTGACGATGTTCTGACACGAACCGACGTCGGCATCAATGTCCGGCGCGAAAGAACCATGAGAGAAAACGGCAGAAACCACCGAGCTGATCGGAACAGCCAGTTCAATAAGTCAGGCAATTTGCCCCAGAACCGCTTCGGCGACCTGGAGCGCGCTGAATCGCTGGCGCGTCTCGAACGGCTCTCCGACGTGCGCGCTTCCGTGGTCGCGCGGGGCCGGGCGCTCATCGCCCATCCAGGTTATCCCGACAAACAAATTCTTCAGCGCGTGGCCTGGTTGCTCGCGGGGAAATTGCAGCCGTGATCGGAGCGCGGACCGCCGAGTCCGCGTGTTGATAATTCTTCCTCACTCTGATGGGCGGAGAAATTGCCGCCTTGGTCAACTCGCATTTCCACCTCACCCCGGCCCTCTCCCAGCGGGAGAGGGCCGGGGTGAGGGAGAGGCATGCGATATCTCTGGGCATTTGCTTTAGCCGTTGTTCTCGATGAATTACCAGCACGCGGACTAGGCGGTCCGCGTTCCTGATCACGGGTTCGCCGCGAGCCAGTAACGAATCGCTGCCGCCTGTGGGCTGCGTGGCTCCAAATCCAGAAACTTCTTGTAGTGTGCGCGGGCCTTCATCGGCTCCAGCAGTTGCTGCGCGTAGAGATTTCCCAGCGCCAGATGAGCGCGCGCGTCGTCTGGCTTGGCCTCGATAATTCTCTCCAGTTCGTTCGCCGCGTCCGTGGCGTGGCCTGCCTGCTTGAGCGTGAGCGCGAAGCTGTAGCGCGCGGCCAGGGAATCGGGTTGCAAGGCGAGCGCGGTTTCCCAACCCGCCAGCGCGCGGGCGTTTTCGCCGGATTGAAAGGCGAGCAGCGCGGAGTTGTATTGCGCCTCGAAGTAACTGGCGTCCGCAGCCAGTGCGGTGATGAAGGCGCTGCGGGCTTCCGTGGTGCGCCCGACGCGCTGCGCGGTCAGCGCCTGTTGCAACGCGCGGTCCGCCGTCGCGCGATCTCCAGCGGCGGGCGGCGTGGGTGTGAGGTAGCGGTAGCGCGGGAAGGCGGGTTTCTCATCCGGTGCGCGCGTGGCGAGGTCGAGCGTGCTCGGCGCGGAGTCGGGATTCAAAATGATGGTGCGCGAAACGTCGTCAGTCGGCGCGGGCTTGGGCTTGCCCCCGCTGAAGGGATTTAGTTTGGTGAAAAACCCACGCTTCTTCTCCGGCGTCGCGGGCGCGGGCTTCGACTCAGGAGCGATGTAGGCCGGCGGTGTTTCCGCGATGGGTTCAGTTTTTCGCGTGACGGTGGGCGCGGGCGACTTCCTGACGACAGGCGGTTCGGCAACGGCGAGTTTGGGCGGCGCGGTTTCTTTCACGGCCACGATGGTCACGGGCGCGGGCGCGGGAGGCGCGAGCGATTTGTTAGTCACGGCGACGGCGGGATTCGTTTTTGGAATGGTGACGGGCGGATTTGTTTTGACCACGACCACCGGCGCGGCGGGTGGGTTTGTCTTTGTGACTGCGACCGGAGGCGGATTGGTCTTCGGTGCTTCCACAACTTTCGCGGGCGGCGGTGTCGGCGTGGGCGCGAGTTCCGATTCCAATTGCTGCACGATCAGTTTCACCGCTTCCGTGCGCCCGCCGCTGCCTTGGGCGGCGAGGTAATCGCGGTAGCGTTGCAGCGCCGTTGGCTTCGTCGCAGAACTTTGATGCGCGAGCACCGCAGAGTTGAGGAGGGCAGGGGGATGCTTCGCGTCCGACTGGAGCGCGGCGGCGAAATACTGCGCCGCGTCGCGCTGGCCGCGCAGCACGCGCGCGACGCCCAGACCGTTCAAGGCCTCGGCATTTTTTGCGTCCCAGCGCAGCGCGGTGACGAAGGATTTTTCCGCTTCGGCAAATTGCCGCAGCCGCAACTGCGCCGAACCGAGCCGCGCGAAGCCCGCCGGACTGTTCGTGATGAGCGTGTAGCTGCGAAAGGCGTCCACCGCGCTCGCCGCCGAGTTCTGTTCGAGCAGCAGGCAGCCGAGATTGAAGTGCGCAACAACCACGAGGTTGCTGTGGTCGCGGAGCACCGCCTGGCGGTAGGCCTGAAGCGCGGGCTGCGGCTGCCCGGCGCGATGGTAGGCGAGGCCGAGGAGGTTCCACGCGCGCGGTTCGCCGGGCAGAAGATCGGTGGCGAGTTTGAGTTCATCAATCGCTTCGGAAAGTTTTCCGGCGCGTAATAACTTGTCGCCTTGGAGCAACGCGCGCGATCCCGGCGGCGTGCAGCCGGACAGTCCCAGCACCAGCGCAAGCACGAAGAGAAGCAGGGATTTCTGCGGGGAATTTTTGATCGCCACCATTTCGGCCCGTGGTAGCATTCGCTGGTTGAACGTGTCAAGGAACGCACTTTTCTCCACAGCAAATCCGCGCTGGGCGCTCTGGCTGGCCTGCATTTTGCCGATGCTCACCCGCGCAGAAACGCCTTTGCCGGGCCAGTTCACGCCTTCGTTTCCGCGCGTGGTCGTGGTCGAGGATGCGCGCGCCACGGAAGCCTTCAAGCCGCAGCCCGAGATCGTCCGCACGCTCGTGCAGCGCGGTATCACCAATTTCACGAAGTGTGCCGACCTCGCCGCCGCATGGCGCTCCCTCGTGAGCACGCAGGACGTGGTGGGCATCAAAGTTTTCTCCACGCCCGGCCCGCAGATCGGCACGCGCCTGTCCGTCGTGGCGGGCGTGGTGGAAGGATTGCTCGCGGCGGGAATTCCGGCGCAACACATCATCATCTGGGACCGGCAGCTTTCGGATTTGCGGGCGGCGGGCTTTGTCGAACTCGCGCGCGAGCACGGCGTGCGCGTCGCGGGCGCGCTCGACACGGGCTGGGAGGAAACGCAGTTCTACGAGTTCCCGCTGCTCGGCCAGTTGTCTTTCGGCGACTTGGAATTTCAGAAGAAGGAAGACGGTGTCGGGCGCAAGTCGTTCGTCACCAAATTGCTGACCACGAACATCACAAAGGTCATCAGCGTCGCGCCGCTGTTGAATCACAACTCCATCGGCGTGTGCGGACACCTTTACAGCCTCGCGCTCGGCAGCGTGGACAACACCATGCGCTTCGAGGGCGATCCGGCGAAACTCGCGCAGGCCGTGCCGGAAATCATCGCCCTCCCCGCCATCGGCGAGCGCGTGGTGCTGAACATCACCGACGCGCTCCTCTGCCAGTATCAGGGCGAGCAATCGCTGCGGCTGCACAATTCAGTGGCGCTCAATCAACTCCGCTTCAGCACCGACCCCGTCGCGCTCGACGTGTTGTCGGTCCAGGAAATCAACGCCCAGCGCGTGCGCGCCGCCGAGGCGATGGCCTCGCGCACGAACCGCCTCGACCTTTACCGCAACGCCGCGCTGCTCGAACTTGGCTCCGCCGACGTGAACAAAATCGAATTGCGCGAAGTGAAAGCCGGGGAGTAGTAATTTCCCCGGCCTGCTCCGCAGTAAAGGCGTCTCTTGTGGCGCAAGTCACGGATGTCCTAAAAATGGCGGCGACGGTTTCGCAACGATTATGAAACGCTGGCTGGCTGCAATGAAGCGGTGGAACAACTCACCGACCCACCCCACCGTGGTCTCCACAGGCCCGCGCCGCCTGCTCAAGTTTGGCCTCCTCATCGCACTCTCCGTCGGCAGCTATTTCTTTTTCAGCCGCGTGATCGTGACGGCTGTGGAAGTGAAGGGTGTGAGCATGGCCCCCACGCTGCGCGCCGGCGACCGTTGCATCCTGAACCGCTTTGCGTATCTGACGCGCGAACCGGCGCGGGGCGAAATGGTGGTTTTGAAAGACCCTGAGACCGGCGACCTGATCGTGAAACGCATCGTCGGACTGCCGTGTGAAACAGTCATCATGCGCAACGACGCCGCGTATGTGAACGGGCGCAGAATTTTTGAACCCTACGCCTCCCGCTTCTTGCGCAACGACCTGTCTCCGTTGAGCAAGGCCACCGTCTGCCCGAAGGGTCACTATTTTGTTCTGGGCGACAACCGCAACCGCAGCGTGGACAGCCGCGCCTTCGGACCCGTGCCGCGCGCGGCCATCCTCGGCGTGCTTTCGATGTAAGGGGAGTGGGACCGGCGCCCTCGCCGGTCATTCGTCCGACAGGCGCCCCCGCCTGTCGAACTGCGGGCGGGGCCGCGCCGCGTGAGATTTGAAAGTTGGAGTTGACCCGCCCCCGCTTTGAAACGATAAAAACGCGCCGTTAAGAAAAGCAGTTCCCAAAAACGGCAACGGCAGGAGAGATGGCTGAGTGGTCGAAAGCGACGGTTTGCTAAATCGTTGTACGGTTAACTCCGTACCGAGGGTTCGAATCCCTCTCTCTCCGCCAATTTTACCCCGTGCGCGCCGCCTGACTTCAATACACGAACATTCAGCGGCGCAAAAGCGCCGCACTCCAAACGCTGACGCGCAGCATCAAGCGCCTTGTGACTCGCGGAGCGTTTGGAGTGCGGTCGCTTTAGCGCCGCTTTCCCCGTGACTCCCGAATCACCCAACGTGGTACGTCGGAAAAGCCCGCGCGAAATTCCAATTCCCTCGCGCGTCGTTTTTTGGATGATGCGCCAGTCAATCGAACCAATTAAACAACGGAGAACATTATGGGCCTGATGGATTACTTGAAGACGCAACTGCTGGACATCATCCAGTGGGAGGACGACTCGCGCGACACGCTCTCGTGGCGCTTTCCCGACGAGGACAAGGAGATCAAGAACGGCGCGCAGCTGATCGTGCGGGAGGGCCAGGCCGTGCAGTTCGTTGCCGCCGGCCAGTACGCCGACCTGTTCCAGCACAGCGCGGGCAAGCCGTTCACCCTGAGCACGCAGAACATCCCGATCCTCTCGCGGATCCTGGGCTGGAAGTACGGCTTTGAATCGCCGTTCAAGTGCGACGTGTACTTCCTCAACATGCGCCTGTTCACCGGCAATAAATGGGGCACGTCGAACCCGGTGATGATGCGCGACGCCGACTTCGGCATCGTGCGCCTGCGCGCGTTCGGCACGTACGATTTCCGCATCAGCGACGCGCAGAAGTTCCTGCGCGAGGTCGCCGGAACCGACCAGAATTTCCGGTTGGACGAATTCGCCGACACCATGCGTTCGCGCATCGTCAGCGTGTTCACCGAAGCGCTGGCCACGGCGAAGGTTCCCGCGCTCGATGTCGCCACGCGCTACAGCGAGCTGGGCGACGCGCTGCTGCCCGTCGTCAACCCGATCATGCTCGGCAAGTACGGCATCGAGATCACTTCGTTCGTGCTCGAGAACGTGTCGGTGCCGCCGGAAGTGGAACAGGCGATCGACAAGCGTTCGGGCATGGCCGCGGTGGGCAACCTCAACGATTACGTGAAGTTCCAGATGGGCAGCGGCATGGGTGCGGGTGGCGACGGGGTGTCGGCCGCGGCGGCGCCGGTGCAGATGGCAGTGGGTTTCGCGATGGCGCAGGAAATGATGCGCGGCATGCAGGCGCAGGCGGCATCGGGCGCGGCACCTGCTCCGGCGCCGCAGTCGGCGGAATCCGTTGCGACGCCCAACGCCGCGCCGTCGGCGGCGGCAATCGACGTGCTGACGCCCGAACAGGTGGCGCAGGCCTTGGGTGTCTCCAGCGCCGACGTGATCGCAGCGATCGAAGCCGGCGAACTCAAGGGCCGCAAGATCGGCAGCGCGTACCGCATCGCCCGCAGCGCGCTCGACGACTACCTGCGCGGTTGAGGCGTCGATGAGCGCCACCGCCCTGCCGACCGCGTCGGAACTCGCCGCGCTCGGCAAGCGCCCGTGCCCCGAATGCGGCGGCGACCTGCAATGGAATGCGGGCAAGCAGGCGCTCGTCTGCCCGTACTGCGGCACCGTGGCGCCGTGGACGCCAGGTGCGGCAGGCGATGCCGGCACGGTGGCGGAACTCGACCTGGCGCAGGCACTGTCGAAAGCCGGGGCGGACAGCCGGGGTTACGGCGATGGCCGCTGCGAAGTTCAATGCCAGAGCTGCCGCGCCATCTCGGTGTTCGCCCAAGGCACGGTGGCCGACCGCTGCGCGTTCTGCGGCTCACCCGCGGTGGTGACGCACGAATCCCTGCAGGACGCGATCACGCCGCAGA
>JAYVNY010000030.1:0-9955 GCA_043758205.1 Akkermansia sp. | reverse complement strand
GGGTGCATCTTGCGACTGTGGCTGTGGCGGCGGGCATCCTTGCCGGCCAGTGAGCCGTGGCTTCCAGCCCGGCGGGCCAGGCCGCTCTGCGCCGTGCTCGTACCTTTTCCCCGTCTCGGCGCAGAGCGGCCTGGCCCGCCGGGCTGGAAGCCACGGCTCACTGGCCGGCAAGGATGCCCGCCGCCACAGCCACAGTCGCAAGATGCACCCGGGCGTCACCGCTTCCGGTAGCGGGCGAGAAATCCGGGCTGCGTACCCGCGAGATCGGTCCGGCGTTGCGCCGCGAGCAGTTCGCCATACACGCGGATGTCGTGGGCGAACATCTCCAACCGTTGCTTGAGCGCTTCGCTCGCGACCACACCATCTTGCACATCTTCCTTGTCCGAAAAGGAGACGCCATAAGGCAGCGACCACGCGTAGCACTGGCGCGCCACGGTGCGGAGTTGATCCGTGACCGTCAGCCCCTTCTCATGCGAGGCCACGACCGTGGCAAACAGTTTCCCGGCAAACTCCGTCCAGAAGTGATCGAGGAAATTCTTCAACGTGCTGCTGACACTCCCGTGATAGTCCGGCGTGCCGAGCAGCAGCACATCGGCGTGCTCGACGCGCGGGCGCAGGTTTTTGAACTCATCGGATTCGTAGGTCGTGTCGGTGTTGAAAAGCGCGAGCGGGTCGTGGTGGAAGTCGAGCAGGTCCACCGCCGCGCCTTGGGCGCGCAATTTTTCCGCCACCTCATGCAACACCACGCGCGTGGCGGACTGGCGGTTCAAACTGCCGACGACGGCGAGCACTTTGATGGAAGACTGCGACATGGCGACGAAAGTCGGAACAGCACGCAGGAAAGTCAAAACTCAAACCAGTCCGCCACCGGTGCTCACGTCGCCGGCACGACGCGTTGCAGAACGAGTGCGAGCACGAAGCAGGCGGCAAAGACAATGCCCATCTCGCGCGGTTGATCCACCACGGCCAGCAAGTCCACCCAGCAAATGCCGGCGAGCAATCCGCCCACGGCGCGCGGCACGTTGCGCGGCTCCATCCACACGCTCCGCAGCGTGCGCACCGTCCAGAGCACGAAGACCGCGCCGATGAGCAGCGCGGGTTGGAATGATTCACGGTCATTCACCAGCAGCGCGAGCAAGGGCGGAAGGACGAGGAGCAGTTGCGGCCAGTGTTGAATGACCACGCCCGTCGCCTCTTTCCGAGCCAGGTAGCTCAGGCCCACAATGTATGCCGCCAGCACCAGTCCGCTCCACATCGCGAGTCCGGTCACGCCCGTCACCGCCGCCGAGGCTGCCGTGAGGTAGAGCAACAATCGGCACAGCGCCATGAGCAGCGGCGAGAACGTCACCATCTTGTGCAGCCAGTCGTAGAGCACGATGCTCGCGGCCAGCAGCAGACCAAAAATCGCCGTGGAAAATCCGAAGAGGAACATCAGCGCCGTGCCCGCGACGAGCATCGAGAGTCCCAGCCGCCACACGCTGCCGCGCGAAATTGCGCCCGAAGGAATGGGCCGCTCGCGCCGGTATTCCGCATCGAACTCCGCGTCGAACGCGTCGTTCAAATACATCCCGCCCACGTAAAGCAACGTGGCCCCGCCGCACAGCACCGCGAAGCGATTCCACTCGCCGCCACCGCCGAGCAGCCAGCCCGCGAGGCAATTGGTCCACACGGTCGGCAGATTCGAGACGCGCCCCAAGACGAGCAGCGCGCGGAGTTTTGACGGTGAAGTCATGGGCGGGAAGTGAAGCAGGAAGCAGGAAAACAGTAATCAGTAATCAGTCCTTCAGCGCGCCCGCAACTCGGCTCCACTGATTATTGATTCACTGATTACTGTTTTACTGAAGCCCCGCCCTCACTTCGGCTTCGGGATGAAGAGCTTGTGCCCCACCTTGACCTTGGACCAATCATCCACCGTCGGGTTGGCCTTGATAATACCGCTGGCGGTTACTTTGATACCCTCCGCCTGATACTTCGCGGCGATTTTGTCCGGGCGGTCTCCCGACACCACAATGTATTCGAAGCCCTCTTCATTCGCGCTGGTGGAAGGAGCGCCGCCGCGCGGCAACGGCGTGGTGCGCGTGCTGCCGCCCGTTGAAGAAACGTCCGAGACGGGCTTCACGGGGCGCGAAAGGGTCTTCTTGAACGTCTCGCCCAGCCGCTCCAAAGCGTCTTGAAAGCGTTTGCCGTCCGCGACGCGCGCGTCGTCCACTTTTACGATCTGGTCGTTGAGCTTGCGGAGTGAATCCTTGGTGGCCGTGTCGTTGTCTTTGTGGGCGAGTTCGTCGCGCAGTTTGGAAAGCTCCGCCTTGAGCATGGTGATCTCGCGGCTCTGCGCCGTTTGAGTGGCGTTCATTTCCTCGATGGTGGCGGTGAAGCGTTTGTAATTCTCCGCCGCCTCCTGCTGCGCCGCGAGCGTGACCGCATCCGCCGCGCGCAGCGGCGCGACGGCGCAAATCAAACCGAGGAGTGAACCAAACAATGCACGTTTCATGGCCTGCAAATTAGGAAATTTGCGCCGCGCCGCAAAGTGCAAATTATGAAACTTGCTCGGGAGTTGTTGGCAAGTTGTGAACCGCCAACGTGCCCCCGGCGTCCCGCCGGGCCGGGGTGTTCAACCACGGAAGACACGGAAAACACGGAATGAGAAACGGAAGACGGCATTTATGCTGCGGCTCCCCATTCCGTGTTTTCCGTGTCTTCCGTGGTAAAAAAGTTTCCCTCAATTCCCACCGTCCGCCCGGCGGGACGCCGGGGGCACGTTGGTGATGAACTCCAGCAAGTCCGCCAGGTCTTGCACGCTCAGTCCTTCCTCCAGCCCCTCGGGCATGAGCGACTGATCGCTGCCGCGCAGCGACCGCACATCTTCGCGCGCCACGCGCGCGGTCTCGCCATTCGGCAGCCTCAACGTCACCGCCGCCGGAGCGTCGCTCGCCAGCACGCCGAAGTACGATTCGCCACTCCGCGTCTCCACGGTGTAGGCGACGAACGCCGCCGCCACTTCCGCGTTCGGATCGAGAATGCTCGCGAGCAATTTCTCTCCACCGCCCGCCGCCACGGAGGCCAGGTCAGGACCGACGGCGAATCCCTCCTTCCCCGCGCGATGGCATGACGCGCAACGCTGCTGATAAATCGAGTGACCGCGCGCCACGTCACCTTTCAACTCCAGCGCCGGGCGAAATTTCTTCACGACTTCGGCGCGGGCGGAACTGTCGCGCTGGAAAATCTTCTTCGCCTGCGCGCGCAAGCCCGGGTCGGAATGCGTCGTGAGCCGCTGCACGTCCGCCGCCGTCAACTCCGTACGCGCCACGCCCCCGTGCTCGACTGCGCGCAAGAGCGCGGCGGCGGTTTCGCGGCGACCGAGCGCGAGCGACACGGCTTTCGCGCGCGCGGCGGGCGCGAGTCGTGACCAGCGGGCGAACAGATTGGTCACGCCGTCCGCCCCGTGGCGCGCCAGCGCGATGACGGCGACGAGCTGCACCGGCGGAGCGGTCGTGGACGCGATGAGTTCCATCAGCGCTCCCTGCGCCTGGCTGTCGCCGCTATGTCCGAGAAATTCGACCGCCTCCACGCGGTTCGATTCCGTGGCGGCAAGGTCGCGCAGCGTGCGGCGCGCGCGTTCGTTGAACTGATCGAACATCGTCCGGTCCACCGCCGCGAGCGAAGTGCGGCGCTGCTCCAGTCCGGCTGCGACCGCTGAGGCAAGCGCCAGCGCGTTCGGTGATTGTTCACTGAGCCGCAAGCCCAGCGCCACGCGCCGCCACGGCGCGCTGGCTCCGGCGATGCGCGCCGATTCGCGCAGAAATTCCGCCGCGCCCGCGCGCTTCGTGAAATGGCGATCCAGCACCAGCGCCGCGAACACATCCGCCGCCGCGCAAGTGGGACAGGCGCCCCCGCCTGTCGCTGGTCCTGCAAGCGCCCCCGCTTGCAGTTCAGCAGGCGGGGACGCCAGCCCCACTAACACGGCGGCGCGCATCCACGCATTTTCCACGTCGCGCTGGATGAGTTTCACCAGCGTTACCGAATCACTTTCTACCAGCGCGAGTTGGAAGCGCACGCGGATGTCATCGTCGCTCGCGAGCGAACGAAGATCATCGCCGCGCACCAGTCCCGTTTCCGCCACGAGCCGGAGCGCGTGGGTGCGGACCACCGCGCTCGAGTCGCGCAGCGCGGCACGCAGATCACTTTCGTGCAATGCCGCCAGCGAGCGCAGCGTGTGCAGGGCGTGGAGCCGCGCCGGTTCGGACTGGGAGGCGCGCGCCAGTTGGCGCAGCAGAAGAAAGGAATTCGTGTTGCGCCGTTCGCAGAGCAGCCGCGCGGCGGTGTCGCGATGCCAGCCGTTTGCGTGCGTCAAAGTTTTCACCAATTCATCGGTGGTCGCGCCGCCAAGCTTCACGATTTTCGGCTGCGAAAAATTCGTCGGCACGATGCGGAAGATGCGCCCGCGATCCATGCCGTTGTTCAAATCGAGTTTATTCTTCAACTCCGGCGGCAACGACCACGGGTGCTCGACCGTCTCGCGATACATGTCCACGACGTAGAGCGTGCCGTCGGGCGCGTTGGCCATCGCCACGGGGCGGAACCAGTTGTCGCGCGAGGCGAGGAATTCTTTGCGCTCTTCGCCTGGCGCGCGCTCGGCGAGAAAGTTCAGTCCGTCGCGACGCAGATGTTTGCGATGGATCAAATTGCTTCCGCAGTCCGCGATAAAAACATCGCCGCGAAACTCAGCGGGAAAAGCGTCGCCGCGATACACCGTGACGCTGCTCGCGCCGGAAAAATAGCCCGACGCGCGCCCGCCGCCTTCCACCGGGCCGGGCACGAGGCCGGCGACGCGCCACTTCGTCCGCAGCACACGCCACGGCTCCTCGGGACTGAGTCGGAAAATTTCCGCCGCCGGTGAATCAGGCCCGACGTTCACGTCCGGGGGCGGCAGCGAGTAGAAGGCATTACGCGCCGCCAGCCGGTCTTCATACATCTCGGCGATGAGATGACGCGCGTTGCTGCAAGTGAACTTGTTCCCCTCGTCATCGAACGTGATGCCCCACTGTCCGCCGCCGCTCTCCGCGCTGAAGTCGAGCGCGCGCGGGTCGAAGGAAAAATCGCGCCCGCGCAACGTGACCGGCTTCGTGTCGGGCCGCGTGACATTGGTCACGACGCTGGCGTTGCCGCCGAGCGCGCCGTGGATGCGGTTGTCGAGTCCCCAGGTGAAGCTGTTGGGCAACTGCTGCACGTTCAAGCGCGCGGCCTGATTGCCAAAGCCGGTGAAGGCCACATTGCGCCGGTCCGCCACGCCGTCCCCGTCCGTGTCTTTGAAATATAAAATGTCCGGCGTCGCGCCGATGAAGAGGCCGCCGTCCCAGCAGATGATCGCGGTGGGCCAAGGCAGCTTGTCCGCAAAGACGGTGGCCTTGTCGAAACGCCCGTCGCCGTCCGTGTCTTCCAGCAGCTTGATGCGGCCCAACCGCTCGTCACGCCGCTCCGAGTAGTCGCGCATCTCGGCGACGTAGAGGCGGCCATTTTCATCGAAAGCCATCGCCACCGGACTCGCGATGAGCGGTTCGCTCGCGACGATTTCGACGCGAAAGCCGTCGCGCACTTGCAGAGTGGCGGCGGCTTGGGCGGGTTCAGTGGCGGGGACGCGCGGCCAATCGTCCACGCGCAATTCTGCGGCGACAGCCGGAACCGCCAGGGCCGCGCAGAGGATCAGCAGGGAAAATTTCACCCGCGCATGATGGAACAATTCAGAACTCAGGAAAGCAGGAAACCCAGGGCGCAGCGGAACGAGGGTGCATCTTGCGACTGTTGCCATGCGACGGTTCGACGACGGCGCGGCGGTGGCGGCAGGCATCCTTGCCGGCCATTGAGGGCCGGCTTCCAGCCGCCCGGTCCACGCGCGACCAAGCCCACGGTGCTCGCACTTTTTACGCCGCTCGGCACCGGGCGGCTTGGCCCGCCGGGCTGGAAGCCGCGGCTCACCGGCAGGCAAGGATGCCTGCCGCCACAGTAACAGTGGCAAGATGCACCCGGCGGAACGAGACAGGCTTTCAACTGATTTGCCCGAGACGCACGGCGCGGCGCGCGCCGGTGGTGGCGGACAGGTTCGCCGGCCAGCCGCGCCAGCGGTGGAACGCGAGGAGCGCGAACGCCGACGCCTCGAGGGCGGATGACGGCCAGCCAAAGTCCTCCGCAGTGGTCACGCGCGTGGCGGGAGACAAGGCGCGCAGGCGCGCGGCAATCCCTTCCACGAGGACGGGATTCTTGGCCCCACCACCTGCGAGCACCACGAGATCAGGCGGCGTGGGCAGATAGCGTTGGTAGTTCAAGGCCAGCGACCGCGCCGTGAACTCGGTGATCGTCGCGAGCGTGTCGAAAGGCGAGAGGCGCGCGGCGGCGAGGTGCTTTTGTTCCGCGCGCCAGAACGTTTCGCCGAACATCTCGCGGCCCGTGCTTTTCGGCGGTGCGAGCTGGAAGAAAGGATGTTTCAGCCAGCGACGGAGCAGCGGCTCGCAGACGCGCCCACGCTTCGCCCACGCGCCGTGTCGATCAAAAGTTTTTTCCCCGCGCGTGAGTTCGCGCAGGGCGAGATCGGTCAGCACGCAGGCCGGGCCGGTGTCGAAGGCGACCACGCGCGGCGCGCGTCCCTGCCGCCAGTCGAGCGAGGTCACGTTGCTGATGCCACCCAGGTTGTTGACACAGACGTGCTGGCCGCGGCGCGCGAACACCGTTTGATGAAAGAGCGTGGCGAGCGGAGCGCCCTGCCCTCCCGCCGCGAGATCGGCGGGGCGGAAGTTGCTGATGACCGGCACGCGCAAAGCCTCGGCGAGATACGCCGGCTCACCGATTTGCAAGGTGGCGGGCGTGCGACGATGGGGATGATGAAACACCGTCTGCCCGTGGAGGCCGATGAGTTCAGCGCGCGATTCCAAGCGCGCGGTCTGCTGCGCGTAAAGCCGCCCGAGGTCGTGGTGCAGTTGCGCGAGTTCGTGGGCGCGGCATTCGTCGGCGGCGGCGGCGTGCAGGCGGCGTTGCAGCGCGGCGGGAAACGCGCGCGACCACAGACGGATCAATTGCACCGAGCGGCGTTGCACTTCACAGAGCGCGTAGTCCACGCCATCGAGGCTGGTGCCGGACATGATGCCAAGAACGCGCATGGCCGGGTGGATTATTTGCTGCGGAACAACTCACTCTGCACGATTTCATGCACCAGCGAGCGCACGCCGTAGTGGCTGGCACTGGCGCGCTGCAACATTTCCTCGATGGCGGCGCGGTCGCTGAAACGCACGGGCGCTCCGCTCGCATAAACCGCAAGCTGTCGGGCCAGGTTGCGGGCGATGACTTTCTCGTCGTCGAGCAGCAGCTGCTTGAACTCGCGCACATCACGAAATTTTCTCCCGTCGGGCAGTTCGCCGCTGGCGTCCACCGGCAGCGCGTAGTGGAAGGCAAATTTCTGGCCGCTCTTCGCGAGACCTTTTTCAGCCGTGCCCCCCTCGGCGCGGTAACGCTCGCGCCAGCCGCCGAGCACGTCGAAGCTCTCCAGCGCAAAGCCGGCGGGATCAATTTTCGTGTGACAGGCGGCGCACGCTTCGAGGTTGCGATGTTTGTCGAGCTGCTGGCGAATCGTCACCGCGCCGCGAATGTCCGGCTCCACTGCGGGCACGTTCGGCGGTGGCGGCGGCGGTTTCTGGCCGAGGATGCGTTCCATAATCCACGCGCCGCGCAGCACCGGCGAAGTGGTGGTGCCGTTGGCCGTGACCTTGAGCACGGCGGCTTGCGTCAACAGCCCGCCGCGCACGCTGTCTTTGGGCAGGGAAGTTTTCTTCAGCGCCACGCCGTCCACCTTCGGCAGCCCGTAGTGCGCGGCGAGTTTTTCGTTCAGCATCGCGAAGTCGGAGGCGACAAGGTTTCGCGCGGGCAAATCATCACGCAACAATTCGGCGAAGAACCGCTGCGTCTCCTCCAGCGCGGACTCGACGATCAAATCATCCAGGTAGTAGTCCGAATACAGCTCCGCGTCGGGCGACGTGGCGTTGATGCGCCGCAGGTCGAGCCAGTAATCGAGGAAGGCGTCGGTGAACTGGCGCGACTTCGGGCTGTTCAGCAGCCGCTCGGTCTGCGCGCGCAACACGTCGGGGCGGCGCAACTCACCGCGCGCCGCGAGCGCGCGGAGTTCGTCATCCGGCGCGGAGTTCCAGAGAAAGAACGAGAGCCGCGAGGCCAGCGCGTGATCGTTCAGCGGGCCGGGCTTCTCTTCGAGATAGACAAATTCCGGCGAACACAGCACGGCGGTGTAGCTGGCAATCATCGCGTCGGTGAAATTGTTTCCCTTCTGCAACGCGCTTTGCACCACCGGCAGGAAACGCTTCACGTCCGCCTCCGTCGTGGGCCGGCGGTAGGCGTGACGCAGGAACTCGCGCAGCAACGGCTCCGCATCTTGCATCGGCTTCTTGGAAATCGCCTCCACGCCCGTGGGCGGCGCGAACTGGCGGTCGCCGAAACGATTCGTCTCACCCGCGCGCCGCAAGGTTTTTGCGTCCGCCTTTTTTGCGACCAAAGGCATCTCTCCAAAGAGCAGCTTGTGTCCGGCGGTCGGCCACTGGTCGTAAATCGGACCTTCCACTTCCATCCAGCGGAAGACCACGCCGGGCTGCCCGTTCGTCTCGGCGAGCGGATTTTGCCAGCGGCCCGCGCCGGGCCGGGAGCGGAACAAACGTCCCGCGTCGGGGCGAATCACTTCGCCGGCCAAAAGATAGACCTCGAGTTCATGCACACTCGGCTCCGGCGTCGCGTCGAAATCGCCCAGGTGGCGGAGCAGGCGCGGCGGCGTTTCGGCGGTGATGGTGATCGGCTCGTCGCGGTGTCCGCGCGAAATGTCGTCCAGATTCGGGATGAACCATTTGTTCGTCGGCCCCGGCCCGACCCAGACGGAGCAGGCGTTGAAGCGCAGTTTGTAGCGGCCCGCGACGGGAGCCTTGAACTGGTTGAACTTCGGCTCAATCGGCTCGTAGGCACTGGCCACCACACCCACGCCTTCCAGTTCGCGCAGTTCTTTGTTCGTGCTGGTGATCGGGGCATCACCTTTGCGCACGTCGGCCTGCCCTATGAAACCCAGCACGGGAAAGGTCGCGCGTTCCGGCGCAGTGTTGAACACGTTGAACTTCATCGGCCCGGTGTAGCTGCGCTGGTCACGCGCGTAGTAACGCACCGTTTTGGTTTCCGGGCGCGTGACGTGCGTGGCCATCGCCTGGCGCAGCGCGTAATCCGCCGCGCCGAGATAGCGCGCCATCTGCACATGCGACACGTCAAGGGCGTCGCCGACTTTGTTGAAGCGATGGGACTCGCCGTCCTCGGGGAGCGAGTCGCGCACTTGCAGCCACGGCGCATGGAGCAGGTCGCGCAGGGCGTTCTCGTATTCGTAACGGTTCAGGCGGCGCTGCGTGGCGCGGCCTTCTTTCGCGATGAGCGCCTGCTCGACCGAAGAAAGGGACGCGGCCAGAGGTTGGAGAAAAGATGAAAGTTCCGCCGTTTCCGGACGGGCTTTTTTCTTGGGCGGCATCTCGCCGCTGCTGACGCGGTCATGGATCAAAGCCCATTGCGTGAAGTTGGTGGGAGAGGCGGGAGCAAATTTCAGCGCCGTCAAATCCAGCCCGCCCTTCTGCGTGTCCGCATCGTGGCACTCGATGCAATGGTTTTGCAGAAACGGCTTCGCCTCAAACGACGCCGCGCGGCCCGCCCCGCTCAACGCGCAGGCCGCCGCCCCCACACTCATCCACGCAAGAAATTGATTGCTCATCTGGTGAACATTCTGGACGCCCGGCGCGGCGGGCGGCTTCACCCAAAGTCACCAGTTGGGCAGCCGGGGTGCATCTGGCTGCCGTTCGGGAGAAACAGGGGCGCAGGTAGGGCGTCGTCGCTCCGCGCGCGCCGGGCCTGGCGTCGTCAGGACGCGGGGACATAAAAC
>JAYVNY010000029.1:0-3291 GCA_043758205.1 Akkermansia sp. | reverse complement strand
GCCGTCATGGTTTCGCGCGACGCAACCGGGAGCGGTTCGGTGCAGCTTGTGAAGCCAGGCATCGTTCAACTAGCGGGCGTTGGCCGGGAATCTTGAACGTGCGGCGAGTGTTCCGGTCGTTGGAAGACTTGCCTGGTGGGGATGGAGCACATCCCGACTGTGCTCTGAATGAAGGACTGGCGCGGGTGGGGCGTCGTCGCTCCGCGCGCGCCGGTGAGGCGTGGAAAATCTGGAGCCGTCCCTCCGCTGCGTGACCCGGCGCGCGCGGAGCGACGACGCCCCACCGCTCTCGTCAGGTGCACGATTTGGAAAGTGAGAATAGTTTCGAGAGTCAACCATTCGGCGGGGTCCGCCCAGTCCAGGATTGCTTCCCGAAATTCTTCCGCGTACCACTGCCGGCCATGAACACCATGCGCCGAATCCTGTTGGGAATTTTCATCTGCCTCGTCGGGCTTTTCTGCCTGCCCGGATGCAGCACGTCCAAGGCTCGCGACCCTTACACCGAGAATCCTGGCTCGGACGGCGACGGCAGTTTCACCAACGGGCCGGAATACTCCATCGCCCGCGACCTCACCGATCTCGGTCACGCGAAGGGCAAGTATTTCGAGTTCACGATGAAGCTGGCCGACAGCAAAATTTTTCGCGGTGATGATCCGACTTTGGAGCCGACCAAGAAGCAGGTGCGCACGGAACGGAAAATTTATGTCTATGTCCCCGCCGCCTATCAGGACGGCACGCCCGCGCCCTTGCTGGTCATTCACGACGGGCCGGGCCAGATGAACTTGATTCGCAACGCGCTCGATAACCTGACGATCTCCAAAGACCCGACACGCAAGCTGCCCGCGTTCATCGCCATCGCCGTGCAGAACGGCGGCAACGACGGCAAGAACAGCCAGCGCGGCCTGGAATACGACACCATGTCCGACCGGTTGGCGCGTTTCATCAACGACGAGGTGCTGCCCGCCGTACTGGCGAATGCGGACATCAAGGCGGCGTATCCGAAGCTGGCATTCACGGCCAATCCGTGGGGCCGCGCCGTGATTGGTTGCAGCTCGGGCGGCGCGGCGGCCTTGAGCATGGCGTGGTTTCGTCCAGATTTGTTCCGCCGCGTGATCGCTTACTCCGGCACCTTCGTGGACCAACAGGATGATGACGCGGCGGATGAGGCGAAGTATCCGCTCGGCGCGTGGGAATATCACTCCAGCATGAAGCTGATCGAGACGAGCGAGAAGAAGCCGCTCCGCATTTTCACGCACGTCTCGGAAAATGATCTGCGCGCGAAAGACGACGAGAGCACGTATCACAACTGGGTGATGGCTGGCGGTCGCACCGCCGCCGCGCTCAAGGCCAAGGGCTATCACCACCGCTTCGTCTTCACCCGCGCCACGGGGCACTGCGACAAGCGCGTCTTTGAACTGACGCTGGCGGACACGCTGGTCTGGGTCTGGCGCGGGTATCACGCCGAGTAGGCCGGCGTTCAGTTTTCACAACAGCCACGCGCTCTGGCTGTCTTTGTAATGGCGGCGGCACACGGACACGTAGCGTTCGTTGCCGCCGATTTCAATTTGCGCGCCAGACTTCACGGGCGCGCCGGCGGCGTCGAGGCGCAGGACCATCGTGGCCTTGCGCCCGCAGTGGCAGATGGTTTTCAACTCGATCAAATTGTCCGCCCACGCGAGGAGCCACAGGCTGCCTTCAAACAGGTTGCCGAGAAAATCCGTCCGCAATCCGTAGCACAGCACGGGAATGCGGAGCCGGTCGGCGAGATCGGTAAGCTGCTCGACCTGGGCCTTGGTGAGAAACTGCGCCTCGTCCACCAGCACGCAGGAGAGCACGCCCTTCGCGTGCTGTTCTTCGACGATGGTGAAAAGATTTTCCTCCCGACTGAACGCCCGCGCCTCCGCCGAGAGTCCGATGCGCGAGGCGACTTTGCCGATCCCCGCGCGCGTATCCAGCGCGGGCGCGAGCACGAGCGTGTTCATGCCGCGCTCCTGGTAATTGTAGCTGGACTGGAGGAGCACCGTGCTCTTCCCGGCGTTCATCGCCGAGTAGTAAAAATAAACTTTGGACATGGGCGTTGATTCGTGACGCGCGCGGTTCTAACGCCATCGGGTGCGGACAACAACGCCGAACACCACGGCGCGCGGGTGGTGGTTGGGAAATTGAAAACGCCGGTGCGGCGTGGTCTTAGTTGGACAGGCGCCGTAGCCTGTCGCCAGTCCAGCAAGCGCCCCCGCTTGTTGTGCGGGCTGCAGGCGGGGGCGCCTGCACGACTAACGACAGCCGGGGGCGGCTGTCCCACTATTTTTTCGGCACGCCGCTCACTGTCCGAGGCAGAACAGGTTTTTATCTGAGCGGATGAAAAGACGTTTCCCGGAGACGGCCATCGAGGCCTGGCATTTTTCGCCAAGGGAGTTTTTGGCGAGAACTTTGAACTCGGGCGCGGCGGCAATCACCGTGGTGTCGCCACTCTCGGAGAGGAAATAAATTTTGCCGTCCGCGTGGACGGGCGAGGCGCTGTAGTTTCCGCCCACGCGTTCCTGCCAGATGATTTCGCCGTTCGCCACGTTATAGCAGTAGGCCACGCCGCCGTCCGTGATGGAAAAAAGATTGGTGCCCACGAGAATCGGTGAGGGCTGCGTGGTCACGCCCTTTTTCTGCTCCCACAAAATGTGCGTGGCGGTCACGTCGCCTTTGGCCCCCGCCAGTTTCACGGCGCGCAGCGTGGGTTTCTCAAAGCCGGACGAGGCGTAAACCACACCATCGCCCAGCACCGGCGAGGGCGTGACGCCTTCGCCCGGCGCGTAAATGGACCACATGAGCGCGCCCGTCTTCGGATCAAAGCCCTGCACGCGGTCGCCCGCGCCACTGATGACTTGATCCCGTCCATCCACCTTCGCGACGAAGGGCGTGACGTGCGCGATGCGAGACATCCCGCGCTGGCCGGTCCACACGCGCTTCCCGGTCTTCGTGTCCAAGGCGACGACGAGCGCCTTGTCCCACGGGATTTGCCAGCCGGTCTTTTCATTGTCATCCACCTTGGGCCAGTTGCCGGCGGCGGTCACAGGGTTGCTGCCGTCATAAGCCATGATGAGCAGTCCTTCGTGCAGAATGGGCGATGCGCCGAGACCGTGTCGCGAGTAGAACGCCACTTCGCGATTCGTCCACACGACTTGGCCCTGCATTGTGAGGGCAACCACGCTGCCATCGCCGAACACGGCATAAACTTTTTCGCCATCCGTGGTGGCCGTGGGTGTGGCGTGGGAATTTTTGTTCTCCTTGCGGCGCGGT
>JAYVNY010000028.1:0-19521 GCA_043758205.1 Akkermansia sp. | reverse complement strand
CGAGTTCGATTATTTTCCCGACTCCGGTTTCGGCGCGACTTTTGCGCCCACGGTCATCAGCACGAACAACCGCGTGGCCTTCAGCGACAATCATCCGCTCGTGCTGACCACCGGCGATCTGTTCCGCGTCACGATGAGCTACAGCAACCTCGTCCTCCGCACGCAAGTCACGCGCAATGGCTCGCCCTACGGCCTGCCGCCGACCAACTTCATCAAAGACCTCGCGCTCGCCACGTATCCCGACTTCCGCGTGGACGCGCTCGCGCTCATCAACTGGAGTGACGCCATCCAAGCCGGCTCGGGGCAGTACTGGGGATCGATTCTCGCGCATGGCGTGGTGGATAATTTTTTGGTGACGGTGCCGGATGCGCCGGTGAGAAATCTCACCGGTGGAAAATCCAATTCAATTTGGCGCGCGACGTTCACGGCGAAGACGAACTGGTTTTACGCCTTGGAGCGGTCTTTAGATTTCAACTCGTGGAGCGCGGCTTCGCTCACGAACGGCGGCGTGAATGGAACGCTCTTGTTGCAGGACACAAATCCGCCCAGCAGCGGCGCGAGCTACCGCGTGAGGGCGTGGAGGCCATGAAGATTTCCCTGCGGCATCCATCGCGTTCCGAATCCTGTAGGGATTCCCTAACTCAGCCCAGGGTTGCACGGCACGCGCAACCCTGGGAACCGCCGCAACAAAATGGAACAACCCTGAAAGGGTTGCATCAAAGTGCGCGACCAGACCTTGATTCAACCCTTTCAGGGTTGATGAATTATTTGCGACCCAAACCCAGGGTAGCGCGTGCCGCGCAACCCTGGGCTGGAGGATGCAACCCTTTCAGGGTTGTCGGGCGGTGCGCTTCTGCATTCCGCATTCTTCCTTCTGCCTTCACCCTCATCGAGCTTCTCGTCGTCATCGCCATCATCGCGATTTTGGCCATGCTGCTGCTGCCCGCGCTGGCGAATACCAAGCAGTCGGCGAAACGCATCCAGTGCGTGAGCCAGCTTCGCCAGCTCGGTCTCGCCACGCAGATGTATCTCGACGACCACGACGGGCGCACCTTCCCCTTCAAGTATTACGAGACGAACGGCGGCGCGCTCTACTGGTTCGGCTGGATCGAGAACGGCGTCGAGGGCGAGCGCCGTTTCGACGCCACGCAAGGGCCGCTCTTCGACTACGTGCAAGGGTTGGGCATCGAGATTTGTCCGTCGCTGAATTACGCGAGCGGCCATTTCAAACTGAAGGCCAAGGGCGCGTCCTTCGGCTACGGCTACAACCGTCATCTCGCCTCGACGAACGATTTTCCCGCCGTGAACTCCGATCTCGTCCGCGACGCGGGCGGCACCGCGCTCTTTGCCGACGCCGCGCAGATCAATGATTTCCAAGCGCCCGCCTCGCCGGAAAATCCGCTGCTCGAAGAATGGTATTACGTGGACGCGGCGGAAGGTTCCGCCAGCTATCCCAACGCGCACTTCCGCCACCGCGAACGCGCGAACGTGGCGTTCCTCGATGGCCACGTCGCAGGCGAGCGAGCCGCGCCCGGCACGCTGGACGAGCGGCTGCCGGGCGAGCATGTCGGGAGGTTGCGCCCGGAAATTCTTCAGCCGCGCTGGTGAGACGGAGCGCGGACTTTCCAGTCCGCAGCAGTGTTCGCAAGCAGAGGGCGCAGGAACTTGCGAACACTGCTCTGCATTTCACGTTGCTGCGGGCTGGAAAGCCCGCGCTCCGGGATGCTTCGCACCGCGCCCTTGTGCCATGCGCCACGGCAACGTATTCAAGGCCGCGTCATTCATGAAAAATTGTTCACTCACTCGTGGTTGGCTGGCGGTGGTTTTCACGCTCGCCATTTTCTCCACGCCGTTGCGCGCGGCGGATGATGCCGCCGACGGCCTCGCCGCGCTGGTGGAACTGCTCGGCTCCAGCGACGACGCACAATTTCAGTACGACGTGCTCAAAGGTTTGAGCGACGGCTTGAAGGGCCGGCGTGAGGTGAAGATGCCCACCGGCTGGGAACCCGTGGCCGTGAAGCTCGCGAAAAGCTCGGACGCGCGCGTGCGCGACTTGAGCCAGTCGTTGTCCGTGACTTTCGGCAGCGCCTCGGCCCTCGCGACGTTGCGGGAAGTGCTGTTGAACCCGGCCGCGAAAGTCATCACGCGCAGCAATGCGCTCGTCGCAATGCTCTCCGCAAAAGACCCGAAGCTCCCGCCCGCATTGCAATCGTTGCTCACGGATTCGGCCATGCGGGGCGGTGCCCTGCGCGGACTGGCGGCGTACGACGATGCGAAAACTCCGGCGGCGATTCTGGAAACTTATCCTTCGCTCAGTGCGCTGGAGAAAAAGGATGCACTGAACACGCTGGTCTCCCGCGCCACCTACGCGAAGGCGCTGCTCGCCGCCGTCGCGGAGAAGAAAGTTTCCTCCAAAGATTTGAGCGCGGACCTCGTGCGTCTGCTCCGCAATCTCAAAGACCCGCAACTGAACGAACAAGTCGCGCAGACGTGGGGCGTCGCGCGCGAATCGCAGGCGGACAAACTCGCGGACATGGCGCGCTACAAAAAACTCATTGCCGACAAAGGCTATGGCAATGCGCCGCGCGGGCGCGCGACCTTCGCCAAAATTTGCCAGCAGTGCCACACGCTCTTCGGCGAGGGCGGCAAGATCGCGCCTGACCTCACCGGCTCGAATCGTGGCGACCTCGATTACATCCTGCACAATGCCGTGGACCCGAACGCAGAAATCCCGAACGATTACCGCACCTCGAACATCGAGATGAAGGACGACCGCGCCATCACTGGCATCGTCACGAAGCAGGATGAGAACGCCCTGACCGTCGTGACGGCGAACGAAACCCTGGTGCTGCCGCGCAACGAAGTGAAGTCGCTGGCGCAGACGGAACTCTCGATGATGCCGGAAGGCCTGTTGCAGGCGTTGAGCGACAATGAAGTGCGCGACTTGCTGGCCTATCTCCGCAGTCCGGCGCAGGTGCCGCTGCCGTGATGAAAACGCTGGTTGGAAAGAGTGGCCTTCTGGGTCTTGTGAAGTTCTCCCTCACCCCGGCCCTCTCCCGCTGGGAGAGGGAGACAGTGATTCAGCGCTGGTCGAGTCGGGCGCGTTCTGCACTGGTGAGGCTGCGTGCCGTTCTCCCTCGCCCAGCGGGAGAGGGCCGGGGTGAGGGAGAACACGCACCCACAACGCTGGTGTGCTTTCAAAACTAATTTAGCAATTACTCTCAAATGAAACTCTCTTTCCGCCGTTTCGATCTGCGCTTCAAACACACCTGGCTCATCGCCAGCAGCCTCGGCGAGGGCGGGAAGGACATTTACCCCGCGGCGTTTATCGAGTTGCGCGATGGCGATGGCGTCATCGGCTACGGCGAGTCCGCGCCGTCGTCGCGCTATAAGGAAAACGTGCAGACGAGCCTCGCGTTTCTGGAGCGCGTGGATGCGGCACACCTTTCCTTCGACGACGTGGCGGGCAGCATGGCTTACGTCGAGTCGTTGTCGCCGGGAGATCATTCGCCGAAGGGCGCGATCAACATTGCGCTGCTCGATGGCGCGGCGAAGAAGGCGAAGCAGCCGTTGCACGATTATCTCGGGTTGAAATTCGCGGAGGGGAAACACATCACCACCTTCACCATCGGCATAGACACGCCGGAAAAGATCCGTATGAAGGTCGCCGAGGCGGAGGAGTTTCCGATTTTGAAAATCAAACTCGGCGCACCGGGCGATGAGGAAAATCTCGCCGCCGTGCGCGACGTCGCGCCGAAAAAACTGCTGCGCGTGGATGCGAACGAGGGTTGGAAGACGAAGGGGGAGGCGTTGCGCCGTCTCGAGTGGCTGGCGCGCGACGGCCACATCGAGTTCGTGGAGCAGCCCATGCCCGCCGCGAGCGCGCCGGCGGATTTCATCTGGCTCAAGGAGCGTTCGCCGCTGCCGCTCGTGGCCGATGAATCGTACGTGAGCGTGGCGGACGTGGCGTTGTGCGCGGACAGTTTTCACGGCGTGAACGTGAAGCTGTGCAAGACCGGTGGCGTGACGCGCGGCTTTGAGGCGCTGACCGCGGCGCGCAAAGCGGGCCTGAAGACCATGCTCGGCTGCATGACGGAATCGAGCATCCTCACCGCCGCTGGAATGCACCTCGCGGAGCTGACCGACTGGCTGGATCTCGACGGAAATCTTTTGATCAACAACGATCCGTTCGCCGGTGTGACCTCGGTGCGCGGCGTGATGTCCTTCGCCGGCACCACGGAACCGCACGGGCTGCGCATTACGCCGCGCGAGTGATCGATGCTTCGCGCCGCAAGCCCTCCGCGCTTAGCGGGCAGACCGTTCGCATCCAAACGTTTTGCTTGATGCGGGGTTTTAATCGTCCGCTCCCGTTCGTCTGCGGGCTTATCATTCCGGCACCGGAGCGGCAGACAAATCGGGGCAGGCGAATGGGGAAACATCATGGCCGAGACTGATTCCTCGCATCTCATGTTTGGATTTGATGCGTTTGCGCGGGCTTGTTCACCGCCGGGTCACGCTGCAATAAATATGAGAATCATTCTTCCTGCGCCTAAACTTAACGAATGATTTGCCGTTATCTTTCTGCGATGCTTAGAGTCGCGCGCGCGAAATGAAGAAGGTTCTTGTCATAGACGATACTCCCGAGATTCGGATGATCATCGAGGAGACGTTAAACATGTTTGGATTTAACACGGTGCTGGCCGAAGACGGCGAGACCGGCGTGCTCATGGCGCGCAAGCATCTTCCCGACCTCATCATCTGCGACGTGCAGATGCCCAAGCTCGACGGCTTCGGCACGCTTGCGCAGCTTCGAGCGCACGAGAGCACGGCCACGATTCCCTTCATGTTTCTGACCGGCCAGGTCGAGCGGCCCAACATGCGGCGCGGCATGGAGATGGGCGCGGATGATTATCTCACCAAACCTTTCACCCCTTCGGAACTGCTCGCGGCCGTCAACGCGCGCCTGGAAAAAATCGCCGAGATCGAGCGCAAGTCCGAGAAGAAGCTCGACGAGCTGCGCGGCAAAATCACGCTGACCATGCCGCACGAGCTGCGCACGCCGCTCAACGGCATCATGGGCCTGGCCTCGCTCCTGATCGATGGCCACCAGGACATGAACCCCGCCGAGCTTCTGGACAACGCGCGGATGATCCATCTCTCCGCCGAGCGGCTGCACCGGCTGATCGAAAACTTCCTCGCCTACGGCCAGATCGAACTGATGGCCAAGGACGCAAAGACCATTCTCGCCACCGCGAGCAGCAGCACCACGCCGACCGCGCCCATCATCACGGACGCGGCGAACGCAGTCGCGGCGCGCTGGAAGCGCGAGAGCGACCTGCGCCTCGAAGTGCGCGACTGCACCGTCCCGGTCATCTCGGAGAGCTTGCAGAAAGTGGTCGAGGAATTCGTGGACAACGCGTTCAAGTTCTCCGACCCGGGCACGCCGGTGCGGGTCATCGCGGGCGGCCTGGATCAAACCTTCTCGCTCCATGTCCTGAACAGCGGCCGCGGCATGACTGCGGAACAGATCAGCAAGATCGGGCCGCACATGCAGTTCGAGCGCGAGCATTACGAGCAACAAGGCGCGGGGCTGGGCCTGATCATCGCGAAGCGGCTGACCGAGTTGAATGGCGGAAGTTTTTCCATGAACAGCACGCCCGGCCGCGAGACGCGCGTGACGGTGTCCTTCCCCGCGCCGTCCCTTTTGCAGAAACGGTGATTCATCCCCAGTGGGGCTGCCGGGACGGCCAGCGGGATCACTGGCAGGCGGGACGGCTGCCCCGCTACGAGTTGACCCTGAGCTTCAGATACCACCGCACCGTCTCCCGCAGCGCGTCGTCAAAATCCGCCTGGGCCTTCCAGCCGACTTCGCGTTCCACCTTCGTCGGATCAATCGCATAGCGACGGTCGTGGCCGGGGCGATCCGCGACGTGCGAGATTAGAGCGCGTGAGTTTCCGCCGAGTTCCGGCGCCAGTTCGTCCACCAAGTCGCAGAGGCGTTCGGCGATCTCGCAGTTCGTGCGCTCGCAGCGTGCGCCGAGATGGTAAGTCTCGCCCACGCGTCCGCGCGTCAGCACCTGCCAGAGCGCCTCGGCGTGGTCGCGCACAAAAATCCAGTCGCGCACCTGCTGGCCGTCACCGTAGAGCGGCACGGGCTGTCGGCGACGCACGCGGTCAATGATCAAGGGGATCAATTTTTCCGCGTGCTGGCGTGGGCCGTAGTTGTTTCCACAATTCGTGATGAGCGCGGGAAATTCGTACGTGCGATGACCGGCGTGCACGAGATGGTCCGCCGCCGCCTTGCTCGCAGAGTAAGGCGAACTCGGCGCGTAAGCAGAACTTTCCGTGAACGCCGCCGCGCCCGGCGCGAGGTCGCCGTACACTTCATCGGTGGAGACGTGGAGAAATCTCCGGCGGCTGAAATGTCCCGCCCACGCCGCGCGGCACGCTTCGAGCAGATGAAACGTGCCCAGCACGTTCGTCTGGAGAAAAATTTCCGGCGCGGCAATCGAGCGATCCACATGGCTCTCCGCCGCGAGATGCAGAACGTGCGTGATGCCATGCCGTGCCACCACCGCCGCCGTCGCGGCGCGGTCGCGCAAATCCGTTCGCTCGAAACGATACTTCGGATGCGCGGGGATGACGCCTAGATTCGCGGGATTGGCGGCGTAAGTGAGTCCGTCGAGATTCACGAGCAGCGTGATCTCAGGCCGATCAATCAAATGATGAATGGCGTTCGAGCCGATGAAGCCGCAGCCGCCGGTGACGAGAAGATTCATTTGAAACAAATTGGTGCGTTAGTTTGCAGGGCGGGAGAAATCTCCAGACGAGTAAGGAGGCCCGAGCCATTCTCGCATCCCTTTCCCCTCACCCCGGCCCTCTCCCCAGAGGAGAGGGAGCAAGTCAGGCCGCGCAAGGTTACGACGGGCGCGCCTCGAATGGATGGACGCTGAATGCCGTTCTCCCTCTCCCAGCGGGAGAGGGCCGGAGTGAGGGGAATAGCGCATGAAGACCACCAGTAGGTTGAAAGCTGTCGCCTGGTCTTCACGCTATTTTGAAAACTCCACCACAACTTCTTTCCCCCCCGCTGGCACTGGCGTCTCGGTTTTTCTCCCACCCGGCCAGCGCACGGTGACCTGTGTTGGCGCAGTCGCCTCGCCGAGCACCGCCACCGCGCTGTCCTGCGAGAGATAGCCCGAGCCGCCGTGAATTTCGTGCGCCGGGCCGGAACCGGCGGCGTATCGCAAACGCACCACCGCGCCGAGTCCGTCGGGATTGCCCGGCGGACCTTGCAGCCGCACGCGCAGGCCGGGACGGGCGCCGGTGTTGTGAAACAGTTTCGTCTCGCCCGCGTTCTGCGCGACCACGAGATCCACGCGCCCGTCCTCATCGTAATCACCCACCGCGCTGCCGCGTTGCTCGCCCCAGACATAAACTCCCGAATCCTCCGCGCTCATCGGTGTGAAATTTCCCTTTCCATCATTCCGCAGCCACAGGCCGCGCCCGGCGTCGAGCCGCGGCACGTCGTCGCGCGTGGCGAAAAAATTCTGGGCCAGAAAAACATCCTCATCACCATCGCCGTCCGCGTCGGCGACACTTACGCCGAACACCGGTGCCCACTGCGCCTCGCGCGGTAGCGGCCGGGCCTCGAAATGGTCGCCGCGATTCAGGAAGAGCATCGAGGCGAGCGTGTTGACTTCGAGTTCCTTCGCCGCACTGGCGCGGTCGGCGAGCGCCTCGTTCACGCTCACCTTGCGAAAGGAGGCGTAGGTCGGAAACGTCGCGCGCAGGAAAGGCAGGGACGGCGCGAGCATGGTGAGGTTTTCGCGCGGTAGAAATTTCTTCAGCGCCACACTGAACTCCGCTTCCACCATCTGCACGCCGCCATCGCCGGCCAGGTCGCCGTAGTAAAGACGCAATGGGCTTGGCGGGGTCGCACGGTGGGCGCTGTTCAAACCCCAATTGCCCGCCAGGATGTCGAGCCTTCCATCGCCGTCGAAGTCGCCGGTCGTCACGCTGTTCCACCAGCCGGTGAGTTGGTCGAGGGTCGAAGGCCGGGGGTCGAGCGCGAGACCCGTCACGCGGGGGTTCCACGAGGAGAGCTTGCCCTGATCGTTGCGGAAGATTTTTATGGGCCCCCATTCGCAGGCGAGGATGAGTTCGGGGAAACCATCACCTTCCAGATCGCTCCACACGGCGCCGCTGACCAAACCGGCGCTTTGCAGCAGAGCCTTGTCCTCCGCCCTTCTGTCCTGGCTCCGGTGGAGGAGCAGCGACTCGCCCGGCTCGGGATACCGGCCCGCGTTCACACGTCCACCCACGAAGATTTCCAGGGTTCCATTTCCGTCCGTGTCCGCCACCGCCACCGGGCCGGGCGATCCGTGGCCAATCGCCGTCTGCAACTGCAGGACCGTGCCCGTGGAAAAGCCGCTGTAACTGAACAGTGCCGCTGTTCCATTGGCCTCGTAACCGGCGCGCACCAGGAGCAAGGACTTTTTCCCGCCACTGGCCCACGCGCTCAACCCCAGCCAATCGTCACTGTCCGGTGCATCCACGGAGTGCCGCGCAAAAGTTTCTGCACTCTTGAAGCGGACGCATGTGAAAGGACCGCCGCGTCCGCCGCCCACGATCAATTCATCGTGCCCGTCGCCATCCAGATCGAACCACGCCACGCCGGGGCCGAGTTGGCTGAGTTTCTTCGCGAGCAACGGCTGGCGTGTGAAATCATCGAAGGCTTCTTCATGGTGCCGGTGGTTGAGCAACGCACTGGCGTCGGTGAACAGCGGCGACTTTGGACTTTGGGCTTTGGACTTTGGACCTTCGACACCGACGCGCTCATCCACTTCACAGATCGAATTCGCCGGAACATTTGTCACCACGCTGACCGCGCCACTTCGCCACGTCACTTCAATCGTCAGTCGGTTCGTGAGTGTGCCAGCGGCGAAAGTTCGCACAGCTTCGTCGGCGGAAAGGTAGCGGCCGCCACAGACCATCTGCTGCGACTGCTCGCGCACTGCACCACCACGCACGACGATCTTCGCGCCGATGCCACGGGTGTTGGGCGCAAGTCCTTTCAGCCGCACGGCCACCCGCGGCGCGGCGGTTTCGTTGCGGTAAATCAACGGCGGCGCGTTGAGCGAACTGACCACGGTGTCGAGGTCGCCGTCGTTATCGAGATCCGCGAAGACGATGCCGTGGCAGACTTGCGTGGAGCTGAAGCCCCACGCCGCGCCGGTTTCCTCGAAGGTCAGATCACCACGATTGTGAAAGGCGTAGTTGGGTGTGCTGAGCGGCGGGAACTGATCGAGGCTCTTCCCGCTGCCGCCGGGCGCTTTGGTCGCCGGCACGCGCGCCGCGTCGAGGTCTTGCGTGTCGAAGGCGTGACCGTTGCTCACGAGCAGGTCTTCATAGCCGTCGAGATCCACATCGAGAAACGCGGGCGTCCATGACCAGTCGCTGGCGTCGAGTCCGGCGAAGTTCGCGATCTCCGCGTAGGTGCCGTCCCCACGATTCCAGAACAGGGTGTTGCGACGATTTTGCGGGCGCGTGTCCACGTCGCCAGGGCGCGCGGGCGTCATGTTCGTCTCGGTCATCTGCGTCATGCGCAGCGCGTGCTGGCGACTCAACATGTCCACCACGATGAAGTCGTCGCGCCCGTCGCGGTCGAGATCGGCGAAGTCCACACCCATCGAAAAATTACTCGTCTGCCGCAGCGCGAGCCGGGGCGCGGCGCGGAATTTTCCCTTGCCGTCGTTGATCCAGAAACGGTCCGGCACCTGGAAATCGTTGCACACGTAGATGTCGGGAGCGCCGTCACCGTTCAGGTCACGCAGGAGAACCGAAAGGCTGAGGTCCATCGGCGCCTGCTTGAGCGGCTGGCCTTCTTCATCGAGAAACGCGCCGCCCGTCCACGAGAGCGGAGTGAATTTGCCCTTGCCGTCATTGAGATAAACCGCGCTCGGTTCGCCGAACTCGATGATGCGCCCGTTGATGATTTTCCACCGGCGCGCGTCGCGTCCGCTGACCACGGGCTGGCCATTGACGGTTCGGACGCTCAGGTTGCCGCCACTGCGGAGGAGGGTGGTCTCGCCGTAATTGGCGACGAAGAGATCGAGCGTGCCGTTGCCATCGAGATCGCCGAGCGCGAGGGACGTGCCGCCGAGCGGACGCGTGGAAATTCCCGAGGCGATGGTGGCGTTGGTGAAGTGACCGTGGCCGTCATTCATCAAGAGCGTCGGTCCGCCGTTGTTGGCGGAGACGAGGAGGTCGAGTGCGCCGTCGCCGTTCACGTCAGCGAAAATTGCGCCGGTGGAAAAGAGGTTTGTGATCGCGGCTCCGGCGGCGGCCGTCACGTCGGTGAAACGGAAATTGCCCAGGTTGCGATAGAGGGCGTTGCGGCCCTCGACGTTGCAGAAATACAAATCGCACCGGCCGTCGCCATCGAAGTCGCCCGCCGCGACGCCCGCGCTCTGCATGAGGTTGTGGTTTTTCGCGGCGGCCTCCATCGAAAGCGTGTTGGTGAAATGGATGCCCGTCTGTGCGCCGGGCAGGAGCGTGAAGCCGGTGCGTCCGGGTTGGGCCGGCGTGACGGCGGTCCAGCGATGGCCGGGATTCATTTCACCGGGCGCGGCGGACCAACCGCCGACGCTAGCGAAGAGAAGACAGCACATGGCGCGCGTGAGCAGGTGCGACATGCGCCGGACAGTAGCGACAGGCCGAGGTGCGCGACAGCCAGAAAGTGCCGGCGATGAGCGCAGTCAGCGAAGCGCGGGTTTAACCCGCAACAATGTCCGCAAGGTGACGGTGCCGGAAGTCGCAGCATTGCTCTCCTTTTCACGCTGCTGCGGGTTGAAAACCCGCGCTCCGGAGCGGCTTCGCGCCGCTTGCCAGAATGGGCGGGTCGCCCGTAGCGTCGCGCCTTTGTCATGGCATACCTGAACGATAATTTTTTGAAACTGAAGGCCGGCTACCTCTTTCCCGAGATTGCGCGGCGCGTGAAAGTCTTTTGTGACGCGAACCCCGAAGCCGCCCAGCGCGTCATCCGCTGCGGCATCGGCGACGTGACCGAGGCGCTGCCTGCGGCCGTCACAACGGCGCTGCACCAGGCGGTGGATGAAATGTCCAACCGCGCGAGCTTCCGTGGCTACGGTCCCGAGCAGGGCTACGACTTCCTCCGCGCCGCCATCGCGCAAAATGATTTCCGCGCCAAGGGACTGGACGTGGCGGACGATGAAATTTTCGTGAGCGACGGATCGAAGTGCGACTGCGGCAACATCCTCGACATCCTCGGCGGCCAGAATCAGCTCGGCATTTCTGATCCGGTCTATCCCGTCTATGTGGACACGAACGTGATGGCAGGCCACACCGGCGCTGCGGATGAATCCGGAGCGTACGCCGGCATCACTTATCTGCCCTGCACGCCCGCGAACAATTTCATCCCCGAGCCGCCGAAGAACCAAGTGGACGTGGTGTATCTCTGCTCGCCGAACAACCCGACCGGCGCGGTGGCGACACGCGCGCAGTTGCAGGCATGGGTGGATTACGCGCTGAAGCATCGCGCGATCATTCTCTTCGACGCAGCCTACGAGGCTTACATCTCGGACCCCACGCTGCCGCGTTCGATTTACGAAATTCCCGGCGCGCGTGAGTGCGCCATCGAGTTCCGCAGCTTCTCGAAGAACGGCGGCTTCACCGGCGTGCGCTGCGCCTACACCGTGGTGCCGAAGTCCTTGCTCGCGCAGACGAACGCTGGCGAGTTCAAGCCGCTGCACCCGCTCTGGAACCGCCGCATGAGCACCAAGTTCAACGGCGTGAGCTACATCATCCAGCGGGCGGCCGAGTCGCTCTACACGCCCGAGGGCAAAGCGCAGGTCGCCGCGCTCATCGAGCATTACATGGGCAACGCGCGCGTGCTGGTCGCGGGCGCGAAGGCGGCGGGACTCACCGTGTTCGGAGGCGTGAACGCGCCCTACATCTGGGCGCAAACTCCGGCGGGCGTCACGAGCTGGCAGGCCTTCGACAAGATTCTCGGCGACGCGAACGTGGTCATCACGCCCGGCAGCGGCTTCGGCTCGAAGGGCGAGGGCTACTTCCGCATCTCCAGCTTCAACAGCCGCGTCAACGCCGAGGAAGTGGCGAAGCGTTTGCAGCAGTTGCCGTGGTGAGGCCGGAGAGCGTGCCAGCTATCCCTGGGCGCTCGGCTCGATGTGGACTAGCACATCGCGCACCCGCGGCATTTCCTCGCGCAACTTGTCTTTCACCTGATGCGCGATGCGGTGGGACTCGGCCACGGTCATCAACGGATTCACATGCAGGTGCAAGTCCACGAAGTAGTGGTAGCCGTGCCGACGGACGAAGCATTTCTGCACCAAGTCCACGTGCTCAATTTCGCCCGCCAGCTTCTTCAACTGCTTCACCACTTCCGGCGGCGCGGCGGCGTCCATCAGTTCATCCAGCGCCGGGCGCAGAATGTGCCAGCCGTTCCACGCAATGATCAGCGAAGCCAGGCCCGCCGCGATGTCGTCCGCCGTCTCCCAGCCCGGCCCGCCGATGAGCGCCACGGCGATGCCGAGTCCGGCGGCGAGCGACGTGATGGCGTCGCTGCGATGATGCCACGCATCGCTCTGCACAGCGGAACTCTGCACGTCCTCCGCCGTGCGCAGGGCGAAGCGGAAAAGCAGCTCCTTGGTCACAATCACCACGAGCAATACCACGAGCGTGTACCACTCCGGCGTCTGATGGGGCGTGATGATTTGATGAATGCTCTGCCCACCAATCCACAGCGCCGCCATGATGAGCATCAGCCCCACGATGGCCGTGGCAATCGGCTCGGCCTTGCCGTGACCGTAGGGATGATCCTGATCCGCCGGCGTGGCCGCGATGGACAGCCCGCGCCACACGATGAGCGAACTGAACACGTCGGCCAGCGATTCAATGCCGTCCGCGATGAGTGCCTGCGAATGGCCGAACACGCCCGTGACCGTTTTGCCGATGGCCAAAAGGATGTTCAGCACGATCCCGAGGAGAGTCGTGCGCAGGCTTTTCCGCAGGCGATGCTCGGCGGTGAGCATCAGTTGGGCGCGTTGTGAAGCATGCGGCGAGGGTATCGGCGGCGGCGGCACGAGGAAAGCGCGGCGAGGAATGGAATCAAATCAGTCCCGCGCCTCGGCCAGCCGCTGCTGGTAAATCTTCCGCGCGTGATCGTAGGCGGCCACGGCGTCGTTCATTTCGGCGGCGGCGTAGGTGCGTTTCTTTTGCGACCAGCATTGGTCTACGCCCTTCAAACACCATTCGAGGCTGGCGCGTTCACGCACGGGTTTTTCGTCCACGGTCAGCCAGACGGGATTGCTGTGCGCGGAAGGAAGAATGCGGAGGGCGACCCAACTGCTTTTCCCGATGCGGGTGTTGAAGGTGATGTCCTGCGGCTTGCCGTCCGCCACGATTTCCTTCTTCGCCACGGCGTGGCCATTGACGATCAATTCGACCGGCACGGTGCGCGTCTTACCAATGCGTGCTTTTTCAATGGTCCACTGGAAACGATTCTTCGCGTGCTCGAACGGGGCCTCGTCGAGCAGGGCGGCGATTTTTGCGGTGGCGCGAAGGGAATAATATGTCGGAGCCGCCGGGCCGACATTCACGTTCGCTTGATCCGGACGAACCTTCACCTCGCTGCCCTTCTCTCCCACCGCCGCGCCGTTCACCTTGAAGTCGAGGATGTGACTGTAGCCGTCGCTCACGTAACAGCGCCCGAGGCGCACGCCCTCGCACCAGTCATCGTAGGTGAGCTTGCCATCAATCTTCACGTAGCTGCGCCCGAGTCCCACGCGCTCGCCGTAGATGCAGGGGAAATCCGTCTCGCCACTGATGCGCACGCGGAAGCCCGCGTTCAGGCTGTGATACCACATGTTCAATTCCGCGATGGGATCGGTATCGACGGTGGAGGTGAAATCAACCGCGGGCACCAGCTTGCCGTCCGGGCCGGGCACCTCGTGTGTGATGTCCACGATGAACTCGTTCGCGCCGATGCCGTCGTATTTCGGCACGGTGTAGCTGGGCAAGGTTTTCTCCGGCACTTGGATGCCGCTGCCCGAATGCGCCGGACCCGTGACCGCGCCTTGCTGCTTCGCCCACTTCAAAGTGTTCAGGCCGAGCGTGGGCCAGTGCTGGTAGGAAGTGCCACCGGGATACATCTGCTCCTTCAATCGCAGCAGCACGAGATGCCCGCTCTGATGCGAGCCGAAGCCGCTCACCTCGATGTCGTAGCGCAGCAAGTAGGGATAATCCGAAACTTTATCCACCGCGCCGCAGAAAAACTGTTTCTGAAAATCAAAGCACGGTCCCCACGTCAGGTTCGCGCCGATCTTCAAGTCCTCGCCCTTGCAGTGGCGAATCATGTGCTCGGCGAAAACGCCTTCCGTCGGCTTCGCGTAATGCGCGCAACCCGCCGCGTGAATGTGATGATCGCCCGACCACCAGCCGCCCGCCGCCGGATCAATCCAGCGCTCGGCCTGGAAGCTGAGTTCGCGCGTGTCGGGTTTGATGGTGTAGGCGAATTCCTTCCGGATGGATTCCGGCCCGCGCGACAGCTCGATGCTGTAGGTGCCGTCCGGCAGTTTCACCTTCTCGCCGTCCGCGCGATAGACTTGCGATTGAAACGCGAAGTCCGGCGCGAGCCGTTTCGAGAGCGCGGGATAAATTCTCCCCCAACGATCCCGGATCAGGAACGCCGCCGTCGTTGGCTCACCTTTGTCATCACGCACGCGGAACGTGATCTCGCGCGTGGGCCGGCAATTGAACAACACATCCACTTCATTGCGGAAGCCAAGGTCCTGCGTGCCTTGCCCGACGTGGAACGAGAACTTGCCGTCGCGCTGGCCCGCGTCGCGGCTGTGCAACTGGATGATGCGGTACTCCAGTCCGAGTCCACTGAGCGTGGGATTGAGCGGTTGCACATCGAACATCGCGAGGTCGAGCCAGCGGTTCGGTACGTCTGCGGCGGGTGCATTGTGCAGACGCAGCGCGTTGGGGCTGACGGCCTGGAGCGGCGCGGTGGTGCCGGCGGCGTTCTCGACTTTCACGAGGAAGATGCGCCAGCCCTGTTCATCGAGTTCCGCCTTCGCCTCGCCGCGCGCGACTTTCACGCGCATCTCGGGATTGATGCTCACGCCGAACAGTGCGTGGCGGTCGAGGATGGTTTGCATTTTCTCGACGGCCTGGGCGGCGGGCAGTGAAGGCGCGTCGTCGAGCTGTTTAATTTCCTCCGCGCTCAACGGCGCACCGAGATGCGCGAGCGCCTGTTGCACGCGCGTAACCTGCGCGTGGAGCGGCTGGACTTCCACATTGGTGACGAGCGTGAGCGGCGCGGCCTGAAGCGCGACGGCGCAAAACAAAAGCGTGGCGAAGTGACGCATAATTTTTCTTTGGTGAACGACGGCAGGGTAGCAGCGCCTCGGGGCAGGCAAAGCAGGAATCTACGCGGAAGCGAAGGCCGGTCGTATTGCCCGAGCCGGTGGCGATTTCGCAGGTGGTGTCGGCCGTGGTGTCAGTGCCGTCCGCCAACCTTGTGCGGATGACAATGCGTCCGCTGATGCGCCAGCCGAGGTCCGACCCTCCAAAGGCTCCTTTTTTCCTACGCCGGACGGATTTTCTTTTGCCGGACAGACGCGGCTGCGGCACAGTGGCGCGGCGCGAAGGAGAAAATAAATTGCTGGATGAAAGTGGAGGGTTGCGAGTTGAAAACCGACGCGCCGGTCCACCTGCAACTTTCAACCTGCAACCTGCAACCAACGAAAAACGCATGGAGCCATCGAAGGAGTTTAACAGCCACGCGCTCGCGGGACCATCGCCCGCCGAGGCCGCGCACTGCATTCTGAAAAAATCCAAGCTGCGCCCCGCGCTCGCCGTCGTGCTCGGCAGCGGCTTCAGCTCGGTGCTCGCTAAATGCACCGTCGTCTATGAGGTGCCGTACGCGGACATCCCCGGTTTTCCCAAGCCCACCGTCGCGGGGCATCACGGCAAGCTCTGCCTCTGCTTCCTGGCGAAGACGCCCATCGTCGTGCTCTCCGGTCGCGCGCATTACTACGAGGGGCATTCGATGGAGACGGTCACGTTCGCCATGCGCGTGCTGGCGGCCATGGGCATCAAGGCCGTGCTGCTCACCAACGCGGCGGGCGGCATCGCCTCGAAGTTCAAGTGCGGTGATTTCATGGCCCTGACCGACCACATCAATTTCATGGGCGTGAATCCCTTGCGCGGCTGGGTCAGCGAACAACTGCCGCGCTTCGTGGACCTCACCGACACGTACGATCCGCAGTTGACGCGCTTCTTGAAAAAATCAGCGGAGAAGGCGAAGGCGCGCTTCTCGACCGGCGTGTATCTGGCGGTGTCCGGCCCGAGCTACGAGACGCCCGCCGAGATTCGCGCCTTCGCCAAACTCGGCGCGGACGCCGTGGGCATGAGCACGGTGCCGGAGGCGATCATCGCGCGGCAATGCGGGCTGCGCGTCGCGGGATTGTCGTGCATCACGAATCTCGCGGCGGGGCGCGGCGCGGGAAAGTTGTCGCACCAGGAAGTGCTCAACGCGGGCGAGAAGGCCAAACCCATCGCCGCGCGACTGCTTGAACACTTCACCCAGCTTTATGGCGAATCCTGAACAAGCGCGTTTGGTGAAGGCGGCGGTTCTCGCGAGCAAACGAGCGGTCGCGCCTTACTCGAAATTTCACGTCGGCGCGGCGCTGCTCACGCGCTCCCGCGAAATCATTTCCGGCGCGAACGTCGAGAGCATCAGCTACGGCCTGACCTGCTGCGCCGAACGCATCGCGCTCTTCAAGGCGCTCACCGACGGGAAAAAGAATTTCACCGCCGTGGCCGTCGTTGCCGCGCTCACGGACGGCCCGACACCCTGCGGCGCGTGCCGCCAATTGCTCTTCGAGTACGCGCCCGAGGCCGTGGTGTGGATCGCCGACACCCGTGCGCCGAAGAAGGTGCGCGAGTTCACCGTGCGCGGTTTGCTCCCGCACGCGTTCTCGTTCTGAGCCGATTCAGAAGCGAGAACCACGGAAGACACAGAAAACACGGAACCGGATACAGAGGCAGACAGCAGCGGCTGGCTTGAGAAAGTTCTGTTCGGAAACCGCCGGCCTTTTTCAGTTCCGTGTTTTCTGTGTCTTCCGTGGTTCCAACCCCAGCGTTTCGTCGGATCAATTCGTGGTCAGAAATTTCAGCAGTTCGATCTGCTCGCGTTCACCCAGTGATTCCAAGAGACCTTCGGGCATGAGTGACTTCTCGGCCGTGCTGCGCCGCTTAATCGTCGCCTTGGGAATCACCGTTTCGCCCGTGGTGGTTCGCACCGTCAGGGCGCTGGGCGTTTCGCCCGTGAGCAACCCCGAGATAGTTTCATCATCCTTCGTCTCCACCGTGGTCACTTGAAAATCCGCGCCGATGACGGCGTTCGGATCAATGACGTTCTCCAGGAAGTAGCGGATCCCGTGCTTGCCCGCGCCGGTGAGTTCCGGCCCGAGCGGTGTGCCTTCGTTGCCGAGGCGGTGACAGGACATGCAGAGCTTCTGGAAATGAAGACGTCCGGCGCTGGCGCTGTAGGCCCAGAGCGGCGCTTCGGTGAAAATCTTTTCCAATTTCGCGATCTGCGTCTGTTGCTCCGCTGGAGTCTTGTTGATGCGGCCCCAGGTCGCAGTCACGCGCTGATCCACGGCCGCTTTCTTCAAACTCGTCAGTCGCGTGACGTGAAACGCCGTCAACTGATCGCGCGGCACCTGGCCGGCCTTCACCGCGTCGAGCAGCGCAATGGCGTAAGTGGGTCGCGCCGTGAGCGCGTCCAGCGTGGCCGCGCGCTCGGCAGGTTTGAAGGCAGAAAAGCGTTGCACGAGCGCGGTGGAAATTTCGGGCGTGTCGAAACGCGCCAGCAGGCTGATGGCGGCGGTGCGAAACGCGGCGTCATCGAGCAGCTTGAGAAGCACCGGTAACGAAGCGCGATCCTGCGCGCGGCTCAACACGGCGAAGGCGTGCTCGCGCGCGGCTTTGTCCGCCTTCGCGTCCGCCAACGTGTCGCGCAGACGCGGGAAGGCCGTGCCATCGCCGAACGCGGCTGCAAGCCGCTCGGCCAGTCGCGACACCTGCGGCTGCTTCGAAGCGTAGAGCGCGGGCGCGACAGATTTCCATGACTCCGGCATCGGCACATTCGCGCGCGGTTCCATCGCCAGCCACAATCCGGCTAGCCGCCGATGCAATTGCTCACCAGTCAAATTGTTCAACGTCGCAATGACCCGGTTGAGACCGTCCCCGCCCTCAGTGGCGGCGTACCAATAAATCCAGTCGGCGAGTTGGGGAATCTTCGTGGTTTTTGCCAGGGTAAAACCGGCTTCCGAATCATTCCTGGCCCAACCGGTCGCGGCACTGTGCCAGAGCAGGTAGGGCAGATTGCGATCCGCCTTGTCCTCGGCGCGCTGGGCGAGATTGCCGATCATCTGCCACCTGAACCCACCCGGCATCCGCTGGCTGGCCGAGGCGAGATAGCGACGAACGATGGGAGAAGAATCATTTTTTGTGAGGCTCATCATCCGCTCCGCCAAAACGGTCGAGGACGGCGTCCCATCATCGGCCACGAGTTGCACGGCCCACGCACGCACGAAGGCATCCGCATCCGTGGCCATCAGCTTGTCGAGACGTTCCTCGCGCAACGCTTTCGCCAGATACAAAGACCACAACGCATTCAAGCGGTGTCCAGTGTTGGTGTCCGTGTCGATCAGTTGCTCCAGCCTGGCCGTGGCGTTCCCGGCAATCCCGCTCGGCAACTGCGCGCGCTCGTGCAACAGGCGACGGGCCGTGCGGGCGAACCACTGATTCTTGTGGGCCTGCAATTCGACGAGTTCCAAATCGCTCTTGGTCGTGAGGTCCACCTTCACCGGCTGGTAAGTCGGCTGCCATTGCATGCGGTAGATGCGACCGTTGCTGCGGTCCCAGCGTTCGGTGTTCGGGTTGTGGCAATGCTGCATGTCATACCAATCAATGGAATAGACCGCGCCGTCCGGGCCGTATTGCAGATCCACAGCGACGTATTTCGGGTCGGTGCAGAAAAGCATGTCGCGCCCCGCGTGAACCGTTTCGTAGCCGGAGCCGAGCGGCTTGTTGATCTGCTGATTGATTTGGTGCCCGCCGAGATTGTGCGTGAAGAGATGGCCACGAAATTCATCCGGCCAGTTGTCGCCGAGATAAATCATGGTGCCGACGTGCGAGTGCCCGCCATAAATCGCATCGCTGCCGCGCACGCCCGCACCGCCCGCGCCGTGATCATAGCGCGCGGAGGAGAGGAGATAATTTCTGAACTCCGGAAACTCGCGCGGCGGATTCGCGATGATGAACGGCGCGTAGTTTCCATTCACCTGGTTCCAGAATTGTCCGCCCTGAATGACGTGCGTCGTCGGCCCCTGGCCCCAGTAGCTGCGACAGTGCGTCATGAAAAGCTGGCCGTGCTCGTCGTAGTCGAGACCCCACGGGTTGCTTCCG
>JAYVNY010000027.1:0-5540 GCA_043758205.1 Akkermansia sp. | reverse complement strand
GAACAGAAACTCACAAGCCCAGCGGTTCCAGAACGGGGTCTCACAAATGGGCACTGATTTGCTGGCTAACCGGCAAGAGCCGAAAGAACGGAATCTTTGCCACGGTTCAATAGGCGGGGGAACGTGGACATCCATGAGCACAACTTCGACGACCTTGACGTTCGTGTCGTCAATCCAAGCGCGCTTTTCTTCGTCGAGCCAAATGTGCGGCACTGAAGTCGTTGCTGACATGGGCGGAAGTTAGCCGGGTTTTCCCCCGCAAACATTCTGCTTCTTTGAGCGAGACCGGTTTTCCCTGGCACCGAGACACGCGCCACCGAGTTGTTGGACTTCAACACAGGACGCGAACGAATGAGTTCTTTGCTCGCGCCATTTTAGCGTGGTAAAAAAAACATTATGAAAACGACGTTTGATATCGCGGAGGCGCAGATTCGCTTGCCCAAATTGGTGCAGACCAAGCAGACCATGACGCTCCAGCAGGACAGTAAAACCGTCGCTTTCCTCGTCCCGCGCGCACGCATGGAGGCGTTGCTGGAAACGATGGAAATCATGGCGAATCCCGAGGCGATGCGGGCGATCCGCCGGGACCAGTCGGGCAAGGGAAAGTATCTCCCGCTCTCCGTGCTCGATGAAGATTAAGATCGAACTCGATCCGCAAGTGGCGGCTTTCGTCCGTAGTCTGGCCCCGGAACCCCGGCGACAGTTGCGCCAGGCGCTACGCGGTTTGGAAACCGAGCGGGGCGACATCAAACAACTGGAGGCGGACCTCGCTGGCTACGCGCGACTGCGCATGGGCACCTATCGCATCATCGTTCGCTTTTACGCCGAAGGCGGAAGGCGGGTGGCCCGTTGTGTTTTCGCCGAGAAACGCTCGGTGGTTTACGAGTTATTCGCAGAAATCTTGCGCGGTCAGTCCGGCGAAGAAGCGGAATAGATGCGCGCCATCGGCAGGCACGCGGAACGCATTTTTTGCCAAGGCTCAACGGACGAGAGCCGAAACACGCGCCACAGAGTTATTAATCCATCGCCGGCGAGGAGGTGAAGCTGGTCACGTTGCGGAATGCGAAGGGGTTGAGCGCGGAGAACATTTCCTACGGGGCGATCATCAAGGAACTGCGCGCGCCGGATCGGGACGGGAACTTCACGAACATTCTGCTCACGACGGATTCGTTGGCGAAGTTCCAGCGGGCGTGGGTCTATTTAGTAAAACCAACACGCCATTGGCGGCGGTAAATTTTCTGCGCTACGCGGTGGTGGCGGTGGCGACCAACGGCATAGCCTCAGTGAAACGCTGGCGAACCGCTTCCTCGCCGGTGGCAATGGCGTGGACAACGACGGTGACGGTATGGCGGATGATTGGGAAATAGCGCATGGCCTGAATCCGCAAGACCCGACGGACGGGATACCGGCCTTCAGTTTGCAGGTGGGTCAGCCGGACGAGACCGGCGTCAATTTGTTTCTGAACGGAACCCTGGGATTGAACTACCGCGTGGATATCTCGACGAACTTGGTGGAATGGGTGCCGCTCACGAATTTCGTCAGCACGAATGCGGTGATGAGGTTCCGAGATGCATCGGCAACGAATTCCGCGCAACGATTCTACCGCGCCGTAGTGCCTTGAACTAATTGTCTGTCCAATCTCACGCTGGACGCGAAGCTGACGTGAATGTGATTTGACAGAAATCTCATCACGCCGGAATCTCCGCCCGTCAATGTTCTCGAATCTGGCCATGTCCAACGAGCAGCACGCGGCGCAAGCCCCGCGCTGGGTCGCCGCCATTTGGCTGATGATTCCGGCCAAGCGCGTCGCCACGCGCGGGCGGTTTTCGAGAACGAGATAAACAACTAATGCTCTTTCCGAACCCGCCGTGGCCCGGCGGGTTTTTTGTTTCCCGCCGTCCACGTTGCTTCGCCAAAGCCAACGCACCCATGAACCAAGACCGCCCGACCAATCCCCCGACCGCGACGCTCATCGCGGCCTTCGCCACCATCTACCTTTTATGGGGCTCAACCTACACGGCCATTCGCATCGTGGTGGAAACGCTGCCGCCGTTCCTCGCCGCCGGAGTGCGCTTCCTGATCGCCGGCGGCCTGATGCTCGTCGCGCTCGCGGTGCGCGGCACTCCCCTGCCCTCGCGCGCGCAATGGCGCAACGCGGCCATCGCCAGCACGCTCATGCTCGTCGGCGGCAACGGCCTGGTGATGTGGGCCGAACGCACCCTCAGTTCCGGCTTCACCGCGCTGCTCATCGCGCTCGTGCCGGTCTGGTTCGCGCTGCTCGACTGGGCGCGTCCGCAAGGCGCGCGTCCGCAAATGAAAACCGTGGCGGGAATTTTCGTGGGCTTCCTCGGCGTCGCCTTCCTCGTGCAGGCGCGCGGCGGCTTTGCCAGCATGACCGGCCAGTGGGCGGGCGCGCTCGCCATCATGGTGTCGGGATTCTGTTGGGCCGGCGGTTCCATCTACTCGAAGCACAGCGCGCCCGGCGGCTCGCCGTGGATGACGTCCGCCGCACAAATGCTTTGCGGCGGCGTGGGCCTGCTCCTCGTGGGCGGCGTGTGCGGTGAACCGTGGAGCACGGACTGGTCGCACGTCAGCGGACGCTCGCTCGCCGCGCTCACGTACCTCGTCGTCTTCGGTTCGTGGATCGGCTTCTGCACCTACGTGTGGCTGCTGCACAACACCACGCCCGCGCGCCTCTCGACTTACGCTTACGTGAATCCCGTCATCGCCGTGTCCCTCGGCTGGGTTTTGCTGGGCGAAAAAGTGAACAGCGGAATGCTGTGGGCGGCGGCGATCATCGTGCTCGGCGTGGCGACAATCACCATTCCGCCCGCGAGCCTCGCGTCGGGCTTCCGTCGCATGGCGAGATGTCTCGTGGCAAGGTCTTGAAGAAAGCGGAAGTCCTATAAGTCGGTTGCATGCAGGGACCGAGCTGCGGCGCGATAGGTTTCAATCCTGAAAGGATTGCCTCACAGAAGCCCGGGGTTGGTGCGCCGAGCACCTACCCTGGGTTCACGTCGCGCAAATTTCACCAACCCTGAAGTAGTTGAACCCGAACTCCGAAATCGGAACGGGTGGAACGGGCTACCAGCCGGGCGGAATGGGAGGGAGCTTAGTTTGGAACGGAACGCCCGAAACTTTTCCACATCCTCCTCCGTTCCGCGCGGCTGGTAGCCGCGCGGCACAGGCAGGTTGCCTGTCCTAGCCGGCGGCTGCGCCGCCGCCACTTCGGAGTTCGGGTTGAATCATCTGGCGAGGCACCGCGTTGGCAACACATGGATTCAACCCTTTCAGGGTTGATGAAAAATTGTGGTTCGCAAACCCAAAGTAGCTCCTGCGTCGCAACCCTGGGCTGGAGGATGGAATCCCTTCAGGATTCTCGGAGCACGTCTGCGGCTCAATTTCACAGCTCACACTTGAATGCATTTGGAAAAAATTCCCTCCTCACTCGCCCACACGCGCGCCCACCAACGCCAGTTCCGCCAACCGATCCACATCGCCCTGCTTCGCCGCCCAGCAGATTCCGCGCAGCACGATGACGCGATAGAGCGGGTCGTCGAACGTCCACATGTAGTGGCCGGGGATGCTGCCGAAGACGCGCCCGTTCCCCTTCTCGTAAGCCCAGAGCTGTGTGCGCGGCGCGTTTTCCTCGACGGTATCCGCGAGCACGTTCAACCGCTGTTCGTCGCCGTGGAAGGCCCAGTAGGTTTCATCCACGAGTTTCAATTTCGTGAACCCCTTCGTGATCGGATGCTCGCGTTTCGCGAAGTTCAGTTCCATGTCGCCGTGACGAAATTTTGAACCCTGGCCCGTGGCGATGCCGACGCGGCCGGCAAAACCCAGGGCGTCGTTCCCCCCGGCCATCGCCCAGTGCAGCAGCACCACCCCGCCGCCGCGCTGTTGAAATTCATCGAGCAACGCCGCCCGCTCCGCGTTCCAGCCGGAGTTGCGCGAGTAGAGCACCAGCACATCCGCTGCGGCGAACTGTTCGCGCGTGGGAAATATTTTCGCCGTCGTCACGGTTACATTGTCCGCGAGCGCCAGCAACTTGCTCCAACGCTCCTGCCACACCGGATAATCGTGCTCGTTCAACCCGTGGTCCTTCGGGTCAATGCACAGCAGCACACGTAGCGGCGTGGTCTTCGGCGTATCAAAACTCGGCGGCGGCACGAACGCCGCGATCTCCTCGCGCGAACGAGCGGGGGGCATCGGCGGATCGAGGCGCGTGATGCGCGTCGGCTCCAATGGATTCGTGAGGAGGAACGTGAGCAAGTCCTCCATCTGCGCGGGCGTGAGGTTCGCGGCCAGACTGTCGGGCATGAGCGATTCCTTCATCGGCTCCATCTTCACGACTTGATCGCGCGGGCGTTCGTATTGCGCGTTCGCGGGCAGGCCCAGTACGATTTTCTCCGCGTTCAACGTGCGGATGATTCCCGCCACCTCGGGACCATCCTTGAACTTCACGAGGCTGCCCGTCATGTCGGGGTTGATCGTGGCGGACGGTTTCGTGATGTCTTGAATCACCGACTCGCGGTCGCGATGCACAAGGTTCGACAAGTCCGGCCCGAAGGCGCTGCCCTCGCCGCGAATGGTGTGGCACGTCGCGCAGCCGCCCGCGCCGAAGAACACGCGGCGACCGTGCAGCCAGTTTCCTTTCACGTCGGTGCGCGCGAGGTCTGCGTCAGTTTTTTTCTCTGCCGTCGCGGAAGCCCAAGGCACGGAGAGACGCGACAACATCACCGGGCGCACCGTGTCATCGAGCGCGAAGCTGAGGCCGCTCCCGTTCATCGCAAGCGGCCCCGTGAACGCCAATTGCAATGGCGCGGTGGCGGATTTGCCTTCGGCTTTCAACACCACCTCACGTGGCGCGCTGGTGGAAAAATCCTGCCGCACCGTCATGGTGCGCTGCGCGAAGGCGTCGGTGCTCAAATCCCAATCGAGCTTCGAGCCGGGCTGCACGGCAGGAACGAAGACGTTCGCCACGTTGATCTGTCCGGCGAATTTCAACGTGCCCGCATCACCGGCAGAATCGAGCTTCTGGAAAAACGCCTCGTGCTCGGCGGAACCCTTCGTAAACTCCCGCGCCGCCGCCAGTGTTGCGTGCGGTAGCACCACGCGCGTTTCCGTGCCGCCCGTTGCGACCGTGGCCTGCACGCCGTTCAAGGTCAGCGCCACGTCCATCTCCGGCTTCTGCTTAATGGAACTGTTCACGAGCCACGAGGCCGGCGTCGGCAAGGTGATCGCATAGCCCACCGCCTCGGTCTGACGCGGCACCCGCAGCACCAGCGAGCGGCGGTCGGCGCTGAGAGAAAGACTTTGCACTTCCACCCAGCGGCGTGGCGCGGTCATTTGATCGCGCACCACCTGGTAACCCGGACGGATGGTTTCAAAACGATCCCCGGCACTGACGTAGCGCCCGGCTTCGATGCGAACTTTCTCCTTCGCGCCCATCCAGTCGGCATCCTTCAGCGGCTGATCGAAGGCCACGCGGAATTCATCCGGCGCGGCCGCCCACGCCAGCACCGGCTGCGGCGTCTCTT
>JAYVNY010000026.1:0-42059 GCA_043758205.1 Akkermansia sp. | reverse complement strand
CGCCACCTTCGCCCCACCCACCGCACCGGAAGTCTCTGCCGATTGCGCGCGCGCCTTCTCCACTACGTCGAGGAAGTAGCTTTCCAAATTCTGCGTCGGCGTATCGACACGCACTTTGTCGTCGCTCACGTCGCGGCGGATGATTTCCAAAACCTTCTCCATCGTCGCGCGCGACAAAGTCGGCGTGGTGATGCGCACGGCATCCGGCGTAGCCAGAAGCTCCTTCAAAGTTCCCTGCGCCTGAATCTTCCCACCGTAGTAAATCACCACGCGGTCGCACACGTCCTCTACGTCACTCAACAAGTGACTGCTCAGAATCACCGTCTTCCCGCGCCGGGCCAGCGCCACGATGAGGTCTTTCACCTCGCGGCAACCGATGGGGTCGAGTCCCGCCGTCGGCTCGTCGAGAATCACCAAGTCGGGATCGTTGATGAGCGCCTGCGCCAGGCCGATGCGGCGCTGCATGCCCTTCGAGAATTCGCCCACCGCTCGCGTGCGCGCGCCGGTCAGGCCCACCATGTCGAGCAACTGTTCGGAGCGTTTCGCGCGCTCTTCTTTCGGCAACGTGAACAGGTTGCCGAAGAAATCCAGCGTCTCGCGCGAGTCGAGGTAGCGATACAAATACGATTCCTCCGGCAGATAGCCGATGCGCGCCTTCGTCTTCACGTCGCGCGGCGAGCGGCCGAACACCTCAATCACGCCCTTGGTCGGATGCAGCAGGCCGAGCAGCATCTTGATCGTGGTGGACTTGCCGGAGCCGTTCGGTCCGAGCAGCCCGAATACCTCGCCGCGCCGCACCTCAAAGTCCACGCCATCCACCGCCCGCGCCTTGGGCCGGCCCCAGAAGTCCTTGAAGACCTTCGTCAACCCGCGCACGGCGATGATGGTCTCCGTTGATTGCGGAGTGCGGGTGGCGAATTGCGGATTGGGTTCAACGAGTGCCGGCATAAATCAATTGATCATCACGAGAAGTTTCCCTGTCGGACGTTCGTGTGGCAAGCGATGGAAATCACACGCAAGCGGTCGTCACCACGGGCGCGCTTCGGGCCTCCCTCTCCCCTCAACGGGGAGAGGGAATGAGGGTGAGGGGTGGTCAGTCTGAGCGCATTGGCATTGGCGAAAGTCTCACCATGTTCCCACCCCTCACCCCAACCCTCTCCCCGTTGAGGGGAGAGGGAGTCGGACCTCGCACTGGTAGCACAGGCTACCAGCCTGTGCCGTCCGGCAACCTGCCGGATGGAATGGCGGTGACGTTGGAAAACAAGAGCACGTTCCGAGTGTTCGAGCGCGCTCCCCATTCCGTTGGGCAGGTTGCCCAACGGGACGGGCTGGTAGCCCGTTCCCAGGGCTAATGAGAGGGAGCCGGACGCCGCCGTGCCAATCCATCTGTGCTCAATCAAGCTCATCAAGTCTCCTCTCCAATCTGTCGTGCAATAGCTCCGTCAGGAATCCCGCGAAGTCATCTGCAATCGGCACGACCGCCTGAGCAACATTCTTGGTCGTGAACGGCACCGTACGATACTTACCCGTAGTCCTGTCTTTGTAGGTGATGTCGTCCTCACCGAAGCTGTCATGGTCAGCCCACACCACTCGGCCTGAGCCCGAGTCGAAACAGATCACGTTGCCGCCTACCGAAGTTGCAAAGACAAGGTAGCCGTGCGGTAGCAACCGAGCGCCCGGTGCCAACTCCTGAGCTTCTTGTTTGATGCCGAGGAGCGGCAGCACTGTGATGCCGGAAGCGCGATAGCCATCCTGTGGGGTGAGGCTGGCAAGGTACTCGCCAAACTGCGGATGACCGATGAAAGGCTCCAATTGTTCGTTGAACATCTCGTGCTCCTCAATGACGGAAGGATCGAAGCCGTTCACACGCATGGCGGTGACGTCATAGCCAAGCCGGGAGCGAAGGACATCCGCATCGCAAGAGACAGGACTGGTGCCCGCTCTTGCTTCGATCAGCGATTGGAGATGCGCGATACCTGACATGGCAGTAGCCCAAACTCACACCGTCCTCGCCTTGAACTCAATCGCCTGCGCCCCACCCGCATCGTGCTTGTGCTGGTGTGGTGGCTCCGTTGGCGTCGAGGCCTGATGCGGCTCCAATTCCTCGCCACTACGCACCAAACGGAAACTGTTGAAGACCACGATGAGCGAGCCGGCGACGTGGAGGACGGCGGCGACGATGGGGTTGATGTATTTCATCGCGGCCAGCGTGAGTCCTCCGATGACGAACAGGATGCCGAACAAGAAGTTTTGGTTGATGACCGTGCGGGTCTGGCGCGAGAGCTTCACGAGGAATGGCAGGCGGCGCAGGTCGTTGTTCATCAGCGCAATCGTCGCGCTGTGGATCGCCACTTCGCTGCCGGCGGCGCCCATCGCGATGCCGAGATCGCCGGCGGCAAGCGCAGGCGCGTCGTTCACGCCGTCGCCCACCACGGCCACACGATAGCCCTTGGCCTTCAGCGCGCGCACGAACTCGACTTTGTTTTGCGGCAGGCAATCGCCCACGACTTCCTCGCAACCAATCTCCGCACCCACGCGCTTGGCCACGGGCGTGCGGTCGCCGCTGACCATCGCGATGCGACGCACACCGTTGAGCTTCAATTCCGCCAGCGATTCGCGGGCCTCGGCGCGCGTCTCGTCCTGCAAGCCGACCCAGCCGATAAATTTTCCGTTCTTCGCAATGAACAGCAGGCTGAAGCCCTGGTGCGCGTCCACATCCACGGCGCTCTCAAAACCATCCGTCACGCCGTTGTCCTTCAACCACTGCGCGCGCCCAATCAAAATCGCCGCGCCATCCACGCTCGCCTTGATGCCGCGCCCGGCCGTCTCCGCGAAATCCTTCGGCTCGGCCAGCGGCACGCCCGCTTCGCCCGCGAGCGTCGCCAGCGCCTTGGCCGTCGGATGATTGCTGTATTTCTCCGCGCTCGCCGCGAGGTGCAGCAACTCCGCCGGCGTCACGCCTTCCTGCGGCGCGAGCCGGCTCACCGCTAGTTTGCCGCTGGTGAGCGTGCCGGTTTTGTCGAAGACGAACGCGTTGATCTTCGCCGCGAGTTCAATGTCCGCGACGTTCTTGATCAAAATGCCGAGGCGCGCGGCGGCGGAAAGTGCGGCCACCATCGCCGTGGGCGTCGCGAGCACGAACGCGCACGGGCACGCCACGATGAAGACCGCGATGACGCGGCTGAGGTCCTGCGTGAACGCCCACACCAGCGCGCCGATGACCAGCACCAGCGGCGTGTAAAAAACCATGTATTGGTCCACGATGCGCATGATGGGCAGGCGAGTTTTTTCGGCGGCGAGAATGAGTTCGCGCACGCGGCCCAGCGTCGTGTCCGTGCCCGCGCGGCTGACTTTGATTTCGAGAACGCCGGTGAGATTTTGTGTCCCGGCGAAAACGTCGTCGCCGGCTTTCTTGTCCACCGGCAGCGATTCGCCAGTGATGTTCGCCTGATTGAAACTGCCCTGACCCGCGACGATCACACCGTCCGCCGCCACGTTGTCGCCGGGGCGAATGCGAATCACATCGCCGACCGCGAGCGCCTTCACTTCCACTTCCTCTTCCGTTCCGTTGCGCAAACGCCGCGCCTTGGTGGGCGTGAGCTTGATGAGCGATTCAATCGACATGCGCGCGCCTTCCGCCGTGCGCGTCTCGATGATTTCGCCGATGAGCATGAAGAACGCGACCACGCCCGCCTCCTGATAATGCCCCGACGCGAACGACGCCGTGACCGCGAGCGCCACGAGTTCGTTCGTGCTCAGCACGCCGCGCCGCAAATCCTTGAAGGCCGTGATGAGAATCGGCACGCCCAGCACCAGCGCACCCAGCGCCGCGCTGATGGCCGCAATGGGATTGCCCAGCGTCGGGTCCACCGCGACCAGTTGCTTGTCGAGAATCCATTCCACGAGAAACGAGTTCACGATGAGCACGACGCCGAAGACGGTGCGCTTGAGATTGAACTGCGTGTGCGAATGGTCGTGCCCGCAATCCGCGCACCCCTCGTGCGAGTGGTCGTGGTCGTGCGGTTCGGTGCGACTGCTGAGAAGGGATGAGACGTTCATAAAGTTTGTCGCCGCGTCTCGTGAGAGCGCGGGTGATTTAATTTCGAAAGAATTTTACCGCAGAGGCGCAGAGGCGCAGAGGCGCAGAGAGTGGGAGAATAGCGAGACGCACTGACAGCTTCTCCCTCTCCCCTCAACGGGGAGAGGGCCGGGGTGAGCGGTGGGAATGTAGTGAGACTTTCGACATGGCCTGCGCGCTCAACCGCATCACCCCTCACCCTAACCCTCTCCCCGTTGAGGGGAGAGGGAACCAGAGGCCGCACCGCCTTCTCTGCGTCTCTGCGTCTCTGCGTCTCTGCGCTGAATCCTGCCGCTTCCAAACCCGAGGCGCGCAGCCCCATCCCAAAGGGATTGCAGCCATCAGCCCGGGGTTGCGACGAAGGCGCTGCCCTGGGGGTGAGCGCAAAATGGTCTTCAACCCTGAAGGGGTTGAATCGTCCGGCGTGGATGGAGCGGCGCGGGTTGGCTGCAACCCTTTCAGGGTTGTGAAGAGGGTTGGACGCCAACCCAGGGTAGCTCGTGCCTCGCAACCCTGGGCTGAGTGATGGAATCCCGTTGGGATTTAACTCCGTTGGAAACGCAGCAATCATTTGATCAAAACAAAATCGGCTTTCGCAATTTGGCCTTTCGACACAGGCTCAATCTTCAGAGTCACGCTCTTGCTGTCTTCAACCAACATGCACGCTGGAATGTAGAGCTTGAGCTTGCGAAATACTTTGTCGGGAAAATCCCCACCTGAATCGTCCAACACTTCACCATTCGACTTGCCGCTCTCAAACAATTCGTAACCGCTGCCAGACGCATCCTGAGCCATAAAACTAAACGCGCGCGCTTTCAGCTTTTGGGAAAGCCGGCGAGCTTCATCCGGCACGGCTTCGATGTGCTCCTCCATCAAGTATCCGATCGTGCGAAAGCCGATAGTCCAAGCTCCCACTTGTACGACCGGAACCAGATTAGCCAGTTTCACTCCTTTTTTCTTTGGCGGTATTTCCAGAATATCTTGTGCCCACACCACGCCGTGCTTTTGGGAAGCGTATGCTTGGACAACAGAACCAATCGGAGCCTCCACCGCCCACAACGACCACTCAGGATGTGCGCGATACATGAAGGCGCGAAAATCTGCGGCACCAATCCCCGCGGTTGGCAGCGAAACTTTCTGTTGCCGGAGTTGAGGCATTGAATCGGACAAAAGAAGAAGTCCGTCCTCGCGTTTGAATTTAATTTCTTCTCCGCGTGACGCCACGACATACCGCTTTCCTCGCCTCGTGATGCGGCACGACCGTGGCGGATCTTTTCTAAACAAATCAGATGTCAGCGCGAGCGTGCAGGAATCATCGTCGCTCGAAACAACGCGAAAAACGCCTGAATCGTAAATCTCACGTGAACCCCACTGAAATGTGCCGTTCTTCAGCACGAGCCGAATCCCCTGTTGGTCAGCCTTGATGTAACAACCTTCCACCACAGACGCGTTCCGTGTCCCTGATTTCAGTTGAGATTTCTTAACTGGAGCTTTCATGCACTCACCTCTTGGCACCCTAATGCCCATCCCCCTTCACCGGTTCGGGCGCGGGCTTTTGCTTCAACGGCGTGCGGCTCAGCGGAAGCCAGAGCGTTTGCTTTTTGCCGTCGGTCTTGTTCGCGAGATAGATGCGCTCGTCGGCGTTGGTGAAGACGCGTTGCACCACTTCGGCCCGCCACGATTCCCGGAAGAACTCCGGGTTGGCGCGGTATTGCGGCAGCACATCGGAGAAGCGCTTGGCCTCCGCCGCCACGGCCTCGACGAGCCGCGTGCGGTCGCTCTCGGCGATGCCCCGGCGCACCGACGCCTCGCCCTGCGCGCGGCTGGACGCCTCGTTCGCGTAGCTCTGCGCTTCGCTCATCACGCGGTCGCTGCGCACGGAGGACTCGGTCGCGGCCTTGAAGCGGTCGGCAAGCTGGCGCGGCGGAATGACATTCAGCGTGACCTGCTCGACGGCGATGCCGAGCTGTTGCTGCGCCGCGACTGTGTCGATGCGGCGCTCGATGCGCTCGCGGAACGCGGTCTGGTTGCGCGTGAGGGCGTCATCGACGTTGAACTGCGCGGCGGCGAAATACATGGCGTTGTTGAGCGCGTTGGTCACGAAGCCTGGCGTGTTGCGAAAGGCGAAGATGTAGCGCAACGGATCGACGATGCGGTAACGCAACGCCGCGCGGACGTGAATGATGTTCGCGTCGCCGGTGAGCAGATGGCCGTCGCGCGCGGGGTCGAGGGTCTCGCGCGGCGGCGGCTCGGTCTTGGTGAGTTCCTGCTCCAGCGTGGTCGCATACCAGCCCACGGTGGAATTGGCCGATTGCACGGCGCTGAAGGGAATCTTCACGACTTCATCAATCGGCGGCGGCCACGACCAATGCGCGCCGGGGCCGAGCAACGCCTTGTCGCCTTCGCCGACTGGTTTCCCGAAACGCAAAACCACCGCGCGCTCCTGCGGCCCGACGGTGAAGAATCCCGACGCGAAGAACAGCACGACCAGCCCGGCCATGAGAATCTTGACGATGAGAAAGCTGCTGCGCAGCGCGTCCGAGAGCGCGGTAGAGCCAGCGTCATCGGGCATGAGCGGGACGGGGGCCTTCGGCTCGTCGTGCGAGTGGTGGTGGTCGTGAGTGCTCATCGGGTTGGAAAATAAGAATTCACCGCAGAGGCGCAGAGACGCAGAGGAGGCAGGAAACGAGCGGAGGGCGAAATGATTTCACTTCCCCTCTCTGCGCCTCTGCGTCTCTGCGGTGAAAAATACGCGTTCATTTCTTCTTCGGGTTCAACAAATCCAGCGGCGACGTGTTCTGATCGAGAATCAACGTCGTCTTCTCCTTCAAAAACATTTCCAGCCCGGTGAGGCGCAAGAGGAAACTCGCCAGTTCCGGCTCCTGATTCATCGTGCGCAATGACTCGGCAGCTTTCGATTCCGCCTCGCCGCGGATGCGCAACGCGTCGGCCTCGGCGTCGCTGACGAGCTTGGCGGCGTTGCGGTCGGCCTCGGCGCGGATGTTCGCGGCGCGGGCGTTGCCTTCGGATTCAATCTTCGACACCAGCACCTGGCGCTCGGCGGCCATGCGCTGGAAGACTTCGCCGGTCACGCTCTCGGGCAGGCCGAGCTTCTTGATGCCGAGGAACGCCACGTCGATGCCGTAATTGTTCGTCTGCAACCGTCCGCGCACGCGCGTCAGCATCTCGTTCTCGATCTCGGCAAACTTCAGCTCCTGCGCGTTCACGGAGATAAAGTGATTGAACGGATGCTGGCCGATGACGGCGCTCTTGGCGTCGCGGATGATTTCCTGGAGCGCGCGCTCGGCCTCGGTCACGGAGCCGCCCGCGAACTTCGGGAAGAACGCCGCCGGCTCGCTGATCCGCCAGCCGGCATAGACGGCGACGAGCAGGTTGTAGCCGTCGGGCGTGAGCGCCTCGTCAAACTTGCTCTCGAAATTCTGGATGCGCTTGTCGAGCTTGTGGACTTTCTGGATGGGCCACGGCCACTTCGCGTAAAGGCCCGCATCGGTGATCTGGCGCGTAGGCTTGCCAAAGGTGGTGACGACCGCGACCTCGGAAGTGCGGACCTGAAACAGGAACAGCAGCAGCGCAAAGATGACGATGAGCACCGCGCCGACGGCCATGTTGAGTGGGTTCTTTTTCATGAGGTAAAAATCTTTTCCAAGAGAATGCCAAACCAAAACAAACCAGCGGCGACACCGAAAGCCATGAAGTACCGAAGAATTAGGTTTAACCTTCCGAGTCCTCGGATCAGGCGAAAACCAGAATCGTTCTGACGCCGTGGAATCAAGATTAGCAGGGCGATGAAAATGTCCGCGACGCCAACAACATTAAAATAACTCGCCAGCTTGGGATGACCGCCTGCGGTCAAATGAGTGGCGTGCGGGAGGTACAGCGACATGAACTGCATGGCCACGACACACGTCAGCACAAACACGACTGGCAGATGCCAGCCGGGAGATAATGTTGTGGATGTCTTATTCATTTCTCCGTGAGACCGAATTGAACAAGTCGTTCGGAGCGCGGCCTTCAGGCCGCTTCACGTCACGCCATTTTCCGGCGCGGGAGTTGTTCTGAAAGCCCCCGTCGTCCGTGCGGTGAAGCGGGTTGAAGCCCGCGCTCCCAATCCCAAAGGGATTGCGTCGTGCAGCCCAGGGTTGCGAGGCACGAGCTACCCTGGGTGCGTGACGAAAACGGGAACAACCCTGAAGGGGTTGCAGCGTGGGTTCAATTTTTGCGATGCGATCAATCATCGTAAGTCGTCACGTTCGGATCCCAAGTCACGCTGCAATCTGGACAATCGTAGTAAAGTTTTCGTCGGTTAACTCGCTCATCCAGAGGAACGCTTCGCGAGCGCAAACGTCGATGGCACCGTGGGCAGCGGATTCGCGTGTGCAAGTACCAAGCTACAAAAATCGCGACACCGACCGGAGCCACCCAAATCCAATTCAAGTCCAACCAAATGCCAAGCCCTATCGCCGAAACTGCCACCACAGCCAACAGAGTTCCGATCCACTTGGGGAAGCGGTGCATCTGTTCGATGGGGAAAGTGTCTTGCATTCTCAAAAAGAAAAATGACGCAACCCTTTCAGGGTTGTTCCCGTTTTCATCGCACACCCAGGGTAGCTCGTGCCTCGCAACCCTGGGCTGAGTGACGGAATCCCGTTGGGATTCAAGACGGCGGCGCGCTGCGCGCCCGGAACGCGGCCTTCAGGCCGCTTCACGCCACGCCTTTTTCCGGCGCAGGAATTTTTCCGAAAGCCCTCGTCGTCCGCGCGGTGAAGCGGGCTGAAGCCCGTGCTCCGTTCCGCCCCGCGCCGGTTTGGAAACCAGCGCTCCGAGTCCGGGGCGGCGTCCGGCGTGGTGGCGGAAGGAATTTTAGCGCAGAGGCGCAGAGGCGCAGAGGCGCAGAGAGGGAAAAGATTTTGCGGAGCAGAGCCAACCCACCTGCTTTCACTCTCTCCTTCTTCCTCTGCGTCTCTGCGTCTCTGCGTCTCTGCGTTAAAAATTGCCACGGGAAATTCCAACGCCTCACCAATTGCGGACGCTCTGCCGAATGCAATTCGGCGATACAGCAGATTAAAAATCTGCGCTACGACGCTGCGCCCGACGGCAACCCCCAGCCACTCCGCGCATCCAATTGGAATTTGGAGCTTGGAGCTTATTTGGGATTTGAGATTTGGGATTTGGAATTTCACGGCGATTTCTTCGTCGTCGGAATCTGCACATCGAGCAAACTGCGCTCGTACTTCTCCGTCAGGTCGAATTGAATCACGTCGTCGGTGTTGGTCGTGGCGATGACGTATTTGCGCACGTTGCCGGCCTGACGGGCGAGCGTCTGCAAATAGGCGCGCGTGGTGTAAATCTCCGGCGCGGCGCGGTAGGCGGGAATCTGGTTCGTGAACGACGCGGCGCGGGCGAGCGCGATGGTCTTGGTGCGCGTGGCTTCGGCCTCCGCGCCCAGCACCGTGCGGCGGGCGATGGAACCGGCCAGCGCGTTGGTGGTGATGGCGTAGGCGCGGGCGGTGTTGATCTTCGCCTCGGCGGCCTGCCGCGCGCCGACGACTTTCTCATACGCCGCCGCCACGCTCACGGGCGGATGAATGTCCTGCAAGCCGACCATGATGATGCGCGCGCCGAGCTGCCGCTGGTCCGCCGCCGCCTGCATCCGCTCGCGCAATCCTTCCGCCGCCGCGCCGCGACCGCCGGCCATCAGCTCGTTCAAGTCCGCGTTCACGAGGTAGAGCACGACTTCGCGCGTGGCGATCTTCTCCAGCAATTCATCCGGCTGCGTGTTGTTGTAGGCCCACGCGGTGAGGTTGGTAATTTGGAACTGTACCGGGATGCTCACGGAGAGCAGATTCACCGGCGGACTTTTCTTTCCCGCGTCGGTGTTAGTCGAAGTGTCGCGGCTGGCGACGAGCAAATTAAATTCCTCCTTCGCGTGGCTCACGGTCCAGAGCACGGTGTTCTCCTCCTTGCCGCCTTCCTCGTGTTCCAATCCAACCGTGAAAGTCTGAACGCGCTCAGTCTGGTAGCGATGCACCTTGTCGATCGGCCACGGCATTTTGAAATGCCAGCCTGGCTCAAGAATCGCGCGGCTGGCGACGGGCTTGCCGAAGCGTTCGAGCAACGCCTGCTCGCCGGTCTCGATGACGACGAACGTGGTCGAGAGCACGAGCAGCGCGAGTTGCCCGAGGACAATCCACGCAAAAGCGCGCTGGAGAAATTGGAAGAACCAAGTGTCCGAGACCTTGAAGCCGAACTGGTAATCGAGCGCGTGCGCCGCGGTGGTGAAGAGGCTTTCGGGCTGCGAAATCAGGCTCATCACACGGCTGTGATAGAGCAAACGCGTTTGCTGGCCTTTCACGCGCGGCCGGTAAATTTCCAGAACAAGCGTGAGTAGCGTCTCGACTGCGAGCACGCCGAGCAGGATGACGAGCGCGCGCGCGATGTAGAGGTCGGCGCGCGGAATCTCGAAGTAAGCCAGCCCGGCCGACACCGCCACCAAGGCTGAAAGATAGGCGCTGGACAACACCGCCACAGCGACCGGCTCCAACAGCCGCTGCTTCTCCATCCGCGCGAGCGTCACGGAGAATCGCCCCAGCATGAACAGCACGAGCGCGATGATGCTGAAGAGAACCAGCGCGAGAATGGGATGCGTCACCGGAGCCACGGGCCGCGCGAGCCAGCGCCAGAGCAAGAACGTGCCGGCGGCACAGCCCAGGAACAGCGCGATGGTGAATCCGGGGACAAAGTATTTCTCGAACTGCTCGCGTGAGCGGTGCGCGGGCAGGCCGGAGGTTTCCTCCTTGTTGAACAGCGCGGAGGCGGTGGGCGACTTGGTGAGTTCGTCGTATTCGAGCCGTTCGTTCTTCTCGCGCTCGATGAGCCGCATCTGGAAATAGCTGACCAGCGCGACGAGCGCGCCCAACCCGGCGAAGCACGCCGCGACCAGCGCGGTGAGGGCGTGCGACGATTGCGCGATGACGAGTCCCGTCGCGCACGCCGCGAGCAGCGCGAGCAGATTGAGCAGCGTCAGTTTGGTTCGGTTCGATTCCATCAGATTTCTTTTAGCCACGGATGAAACACGGATGGAACACGGAAATGGCCAAGCAGTTTTTGCATCCGTGTTTCATCAGTGTTTAATCCGTGGCCCGGATTCATTTGGTTTTCACCCCAGTTCGCGGTCTTCAAACAAACACAGCGCCACGCAGAGCGCCGCGCCGACGTAGCAGACGGTGTAAGCCAGCGACGTGCCGAGATACGAACTCCACGCGATGGACTGCTTGGCGATGAGCGCGTCGCCGCCCCAGAACAACTGCCAGTTCGGCAGTGCCGCGTAGGGAATTTTTGCCCACCACACGCCGGCCTCGACGCGTTTGCCGAAAACGTAATCAGACATCAGGCCGAGCAGGAAAAAGCCGGAGCAGATGGCGAGCGTGGAAATCATTTCCAATCGCGTGGAGCAGGCCAGCGCCAGCCCGGCGAGAATCCAGAGGGCGAAAAGAATCAGCACGGACGCGGGCACGATGCGCCAGTCGGTGATGCCGCCGAGCGAAGTGTTGTCCACTTCTTTGGGCAAAAAATGAATGACGAGAAACGCCACGGTGATCATGGCCACCACGGCGAACATCGCGTGCGAGACGAAGGGGCGGCGCAGGAAGTAATTCGCAAAGCCCGCCGCCGCGTAGGCCACGACCAGCGCGCCGAAGAAAATCCCCAGTGCGCGCAAGTCGGCCGAGCCGTAGGCATCGAAGGTCATGCGGCTGGCGGTGAGCGCAGCCATCATGTTGATGTAGTTCAGCACGGTGAGGGCGGCGGCGAGTCCGGTGTATTTGGCGAGGAGGAATTGCGCGCGCCCGATGGGTTTCGATAGCACGGAGAGCGCGGTGCCGGTGCGAATTTCGCGTGCCAAAGTGTTGCTCGCGCTCAGGACTGCGCCGAGCAAACCGACGAGCAGCATCACGGCAAGCACGGACTGTTTCACGAGGATCGGGTCATCGCCGAACCCGAAGTAGGGCACGCTGGCCAGGAACACGGAGAACACGGCGGAAGCCGTGGCGAGCAGCAGAAAAATCGGCTGCCGGACAAGCTCCATGAACGTATTGCTGGCGATGGTCGTGAACTGCCGCATGAGTTTTGGTCGCGGAATTTAGAAGTTAGATGCGCGGTTGCAAATGGTTATTCCCAGCGGGCGGGAGTTTGTGGCGTCGCCTTTCATGGGTCGCCGTCCGCAGCGGGGGGTGAAACAGTTGGCGGAATTGAAATTTCAACTTTGGATTTGGCCCTCCCCTGCTCCGCTGCTAGAAACCGCGCGCACTTTTAATTCGCGCGCATGAAACCTCAAAAACCCAAATACCGCCGCCTGCTCCTCAAACTTTCCGGTGAAGCCCTCGGCGACGCGCAGAGCAACGGCATTGATGGCGCGCGCGTCGCGGACATGGCGGAGCAAATCGGCGAGGTGCGCAACCTCGGCATCGAGATGGTCATCGTCATCGGGGGCGGGAACATCTTTCGCGGCGTGGCGGGGAGCGCGAAGGGCATCGAGCGGGCCACGGCGGATTACATGGGCATGTTGGCGACCGTGATCAATGCGCTTGCGCTGCAAGATGCGCTCGAACGCCAGGGCGTGGCCACGCGCGTGCAGAGCGCGATCACCATGACGCAGATTGCCGAGCCGTTCATCCGTCGGCGCGCGGTGCGGCATCTGGAGAAGGGGCGGGTCGTGATCTTCGCCGCCGGCACGGGCAACCCGTATTTCTCCACCGACACTGCCGCCGCCCTGCGCGCGAACGAGATGGGCGCGGAAGTGATTTTGAAAGCGACGAAGGTGGACGGCATCTACGACAGCGATCCGAAGAAGAACCCCAAGGCCATCCGGTTCCAACGCATCACCTACCTCGACGCGCTGCAAAAGCAGCTCAAGGTCATGGACTCCACGGCCTTCAGCCTGTGCATGGACAACAAGATGCCGATCATCGTATTCGACCTGTTCAAGCCGCACAACCTCAAGCGCGTGGTGCTGGGCGAGGAAGTGGGAACGCTGGTCACGGGGTAGAGCGGTTCAGAACGGTGTGGTGAGACCGTCGAACCCCATTTCGAGCGCAGCGAGGCGAACAGCGCGAGCATCCTACCTACTGCAAGCACGCCCATCAGAGATGGTCGCTGCGCTCGCGCCTCCTGCGTCGGCAGTTAGGGTTCGACGGAGTCTCACCCCACCCTGCGGTTCACACCTTCACCCATCCCCTGCTCCGGCTGCTCCGCAAGATGGCCTCGCACAGTTTCACTTCGTGATGGCCGTCCTCCGCCGTCGCGAACAGCAACGGCGTTTGGCGTCCGCTGATGATGTGCTGATAGACGGCGCGGTAGTGCATCTTGTGTGCGTCGGCGAAGCCCTCGGGGTGGCCGCCGGGATAATCGCTGAAGCCCGCGATGTCCGCGTCGAAGCCGGGGGTTGAGCGCTGGAGAAGTTGATTCGGTTCATCGCGGCGACCGAGGATCATTTCGTTCGGCTGCTGGAGGTCCCAGCGCAGGCTGCCTTTGGTACCGTAGATGCCAACGCCCAGGCTGCATTTCCATCCGGCGGCGACTTGCGAGATGGAGGCGTTGGCGTGGACGCCGTTGGTGAAGCCGTGCTTGGCCTTGCCAAACTTGAGCAGCACGCTGCCGAAATCTTCCGTGTCCACTTTGTACGGCACCATCGTGGCGGGATCGATCTTCGCGAAAGTCTGCACTTCGCCGCGCGGTCGCTTGCGAGTTTTGTGAAAGGTCTCAATGTGCGCGAACACACTTTCAGCGCGCGCGCCGAGGATGAACGACACGGCGTCAATCCAGTGCGTGCCGATGTCGCCGACGGCGCGGAGCTTGCCGCCTTCGCGGGCGAGCAGGCGCCAGTTGTAATCCGTGTCTTTGAGCAGCCAGTCCTGGAAGAAGTGACCCTGGACGTGAATGATCTGGCCGAGTTCGCCGCGCGCCACCATCGCGCGGGCCTGGAGCACGGCGGGGAAGAGGCGGCACATGTAGTTCACCGCAAACACGGGCGACGATTTTTTCTTCACCGCGGCGACCACGCGCGCGGTTTCGCCAGTTTTCATGCCGAGGGGCTTTTCACACACGACATGTTTGCCTGCGGCCAGGGCGGCGAGGGACTGCTCGACGTGCGCCTTGTTCGGCGAGGTGATGTGAACGACATCCACATTCGGCGAACGCAGCAAGGCGCGATAGTCGTAGTCGCCATAGACCTCGGGGATGCCCCATTGGTCCGCCGTGGCCTGCGCGTTTTTGGTCGAGCCGCAGATGGCGGTGACCTGCACGCCGAGGCGCTTGAGGGCTTCAATGTGCACCGGGCCGATGAAGCCGGTGCCGATGACGCCGGCGCGCAAGGTGTGAAGTGGTTTCATGCGCCGTTGGTTTCGGCGGCGCGCCAGTCGGCGTCAAGTGTCAACGGAGTGCTGATGGACACGCTTTGTGTGGACAACACCACGCTCGCTCTGAATCTTCTCGCGCGTGCCAAGATGGTCACAATTACTTCAACGCATCCGCAAGCCGGGCGGCCATCCCGCTCTGGATGCGTTGCTGGCGCATGCCGATCCGACGCGACCATTGCCTGAGCGCGTGGAGTGGGCGGAGGATTTGGTGCAATGGGTGCGCCGCCGCACGCCGGAAAAAAGTTTGCGCCTGCTGCTGCAGATTCTCGAACGCCAGCCCGAGGCGCGCTCGCGCGTGGCGCGCACGTTTCGTTCGCTGGTCCGCGACACGCAATCGCTCGATCTCTTTGCCGACACCGGACTGCCCCGGCGTGCCGCGTTCAGTCACGAGGTGCTGGCCCGCCTGACTTCACGGCTGCTGCCGGAGCCGCCGACCACGCGCGACTTGGGCGACATTTTCGACCGGCTCTTTTCCCGCGCAGGCGATGGCGACTGGCTGGAGCAAATTGATGCAGAGCTGGCCGCGGAAATTGTCCGGCTGTTTCATCACGACGAGGTGGAGGACGAAAGCGGCTGGAATTCTCTCCGCACTGATCTCGAGGACGCGATGGTGCAACTCGCCAGCCGCGTGCGCGTCACCGGCTCCTCCCGTGAAATGCGCTCACGGCTCGCCAAGCCGGCCTTCCGCGAACTGCCCTTTCAACGGCTCGCGCCCGCCGTCGAAGCCCTGCTCGCGCGCGCCCGCGACGGTGTGGCCACGCAGGACCTGGCCGCCGAGTTGAACCACGTCCGCAGCGCGGCGGACGCCTGCGCTCTCGCGGTGGATGAAGTTACGGGGCACCTCACGCAGAGGGGCGTGAACACCAGTCTCGTCTATGACCTCGAACGGATTCGCGCGCAGGTGCGGCGGCTGGAATTGCTGCTCGAAGTCTGGGCTTCACCGCGTCTGGACGACCAGCGGCTGTTCGCGGTGCTGGCGGATTTGGTGCGGCAGAATCACGAGCATCGCAGCGTGCCCGCGTTGTTGCGGCAAAACCTGCATCTGATCACCCGCCAGATCGTCGAGCACAACGCCGAGACGGGCGATCATTACGTCGCGCACAGCCGGGGCGAATACTTCACGATGCTGCGCCGCGCGCTCGGCGGCGGTGCGCTCACGGGGATTACCACGCTGGTGAAACTGTTGTTGTCCCACATCGCCTTCGCGAAATTTTTCCAGGGCGTGGCCTTCAGTCTGAATTACGCCGGAAGTTTCGTCGCGATCCAGCTCGCCGGTTTCACGCTCGCGACCAAGCAACCCGCCGCCACCGCGCCCGCGCTGGCCCGGCGCATGGAGGAGTTGCGCGACGCCCGGCGCATGGAGGCGCTGGTCAACGAAATCGTCTGCCTCGTGCGCTCGCAGACGGCGGCCGTCGCTGGGAATCTGCTCGCGGTCATTCCCGCAGCGCTGCTGCTGCATCTCGGCTGGGCGATGATGACCGGCCACCCGGCGCTGGACGAAGCGAAGGCGCACAAGATCATCGCCTCCATTTCCGTGTTCAGCGCGGCGTGGCCCTTCGCCATTTTCACCGGCCTGCTGCTGTGGCTCTCCTCGATGTGTGCGGCGTGGGCGGACAACTGGTTCACGCTGCACGAACTGCGCGATTCGATTTCCCATCATCGGCGCGTGCGACATCTGCTCGGCCCAAGCCGCGCCGGGCGCGTGGCGCTGTGGTTCGAGCGCAACATCGCGGGACTGGCGGGAAACATTTCGCTCGGCGTGCTGCTGGGGATGATTCCCGAAATCGCGACGTTCTTCGGCGCGCCGCTGGACGTGCGGCACGTCACGCTGTCCACGGGTCAATTCGCGGCGGCGCTGTCGGTGCTGGGTGTGGGCGGCATCGAACTGAAAGTCTGGGCGGCGACCATCGTGGGCATTCTCGGCATCGGTGTGCTTAACGTCTCGGTGAGTTTCAGCCTCGCGCTGTTCGTCGCCATCCGCGCGCGCAACGTGCGCTCACCAGAGCGCGGGCTGCTTTACCGGGCGTTGGTGCAGCGTCTGGTGCGGGAGCCGTTGAGTTTTGTTTTGCCGGTGGGGCGGGCGGTGACGGAAGACACGGGCAAACACTGAGCCGGCCGAGACCTGGTTTGCCTCACGCAAAGGGCGCGAAGGATGTCTCAATTCAAAATCTTCCCCAATTGTTTTGCCTTCGCGTCCTTGGCGGACTTTGTGTGAGGCACTCCGCTCAATCATCGAAGTTTCTCACCCCAAAATATTTTCTTGTTCGACATTTAATTTTCGTGGGCGATGTTGCCGCACAAGACCAAATGAAAGCGATCGCAGCCACCAAAACTCCAGTGCGACTTTCCGAAAGCCAGCGCGCCGCTCTCCTCACCCTTCTGGCCGACGAGGATTCTGCCGTCCACGAAATCGTCCGCGCCAAACTGCTCTCCTTCGGTCCGAACGTCGTCGAGTGGCTGCGCCCGCACACGGTCAGCAACGATCCGCTGCTGCGCCGGCGCGCCCAGGAAATTGTCCGGCACTTCGGTCGCAAGTCCGCCGACGCGCGCTTCGTGTCACTCTGCGGCAGCCGGGGCGAGGATTTGCCGCTCGAAGAAGGCGCGTGGTTGCTGGCGCAGACGCAGCATCCTGACATCAACATCACGGCCTACGAAGCGCTGCTCGACGCCTTTGCCGCCTCGCTCCGCACGCGTCTCGACCTCAGTGATGACGTCGAGCAAATCATCGGAGTCATCAATCACTACCTCTTTCAAGAACTCCGTTTCCGTCCGAACGAAGCCAACTACTACGATCCCGAAAACAGTTTCCTCAATCGCGTCGTGGATCAACGCACGGGCAATCCGATCAGCCTTTGCACGATTTATCTGTTACTCGCGCGCCGGTTGAAGCTGCCCATCACGGGCATCGGTTTGCCGGGACACTTCGTCTGCCGCTACCAGACTTCGACCACGGAGATTTACATTGATGCCTTCAACCGGGGCAAACTTCTGACCAAGGCCGACTGCATCAAGTATCTGCTCCACACGCATCACGGGCTGGAAGAAGGCTACCTCGCGCCGGTCTCGCCGCGCCGGATGCTGCTCCGCATGTGCGCAAACCTGCATCAGATTTACCTGCACAACGAACAGTCCGAAGAAACGGCGCGCTTCCAACGCTACCTCGTGGCGCTGGCGAAGTAGTTTCGCGGCGCGCGGACTTTCCTGTCCGCAGCCAGCCACCCAGTGCTGAGGTTCCAGATTATTTCCACAATTCCATCCGTTCGTAAATTGCTGCGGACAGGAATGTCGGCGCACCGGGAAAAATGTTTGTCAGCCTTCCGCCTTGCCCTAACGTCGTCACCGTTTCGCGAGCGATGAAAAACGTGCTGCGTGTCCTGATCGTCGAGGACTCCGAGTTCGACGCCCAGATCATTTCGAGCCACGTCCGCAAGGGCGGCTACGAGGTCGTCTCCGAGCGCGTGGAAACCGGCGACGGCATGAACCGCGCCCTGCGGGAGAAACCGTGGGACGTGATTCTTTCCGACTACAACCTCCCGCACTTCAGCGCACCGGAGGCGCTCACGATTCTCCAGTCCAGCCAGCTCGACGTGCCGTTCATCATCATCTCCGGCGGCATTGGGGAAGCCACGGCCGTGGCGGCGATGAAGGCCGGCGCGCATGATTACCTGATGAAAGGCAACCTCAGCCGCCTGGCTCCGGCGATTGAGCGTGAAATTCGCGAGGCGTCCAACCGCCGCGAGCGACGCGAGGCGCGCGCGAAACTTCTGGAGAGCGAACTGCGCTACCGCCTGCTCTGGGAATCCTCGCCCGACGCGGTGTTGCTCATGGATTCGGAGAGCAAAATTTACTTCGCCAATCCCGCCGTCGAAACCGTGTTTGGCTACACGCAGGAGGAAATTGTCGGTCAGCCCTTGCAAAAGATTCTGCCCGAAGATTTGCGGAGCAACGAGGCGCGGGGCATCGAGAACTATCTTCGCACCGGCGAAAAAGCTGACCTGGCCCGCGTGGTTGAGACCGTCGGGCGGCGCAAGGACGGCCACGACATCGTCATCGAAATCAGTTTCAGCCACATGGATTTGCACGGCGAGCGGCGGCATGTGGCTTTCGTGCGCGACATCACGGCGCGCAAAAAAACCGAGCGCGCACTGCGCGAGAATCAGGAGCAGTTGCAGGTCGCGCGAGAAATTCAGCAGCGGCTCTTCCCCAAATCCTCGCCCGCCGTCGAGGGCTTCGACATCGCGGGCGTCTCCTATCCGGCCGAGGAAACCGGTGGCGATTATTTCGACTACCTCGCGATGAAGAACGGCGCGGTCGGCATCATCGTCGCCGACGTGACCGGCCACGGCATCGGTCCCGCGCTGCTGATGGCTGAGACGCGCGCCTACCTGCGCTCGCTGGCGTCGAGCAGCGAGGACATCGGGGAAATTCTCACCACGGCCAACCGCATTCTTTCCGAGGACATCGGCGACGAGCGTTACGTGACCTTGTTCCTTGGCAAAATTGACCCGGCCACGCGCACATTTTCTTACGCCAGCGCGGGGCATCCGACGGGATATTTGCTCGGCTCGAATGGGGAAATTAAAACCCTGCTCAAGCGCACCGCCGTCCCGCTCGGCATCAATCCCGAGGCGAAATATCCGCCCGCCGTGCCGGTGCCGTGGCAGTCCGGCGACATCCTGCTCGTGCTGACCGACGGCATCGAGGAGGCGATGGCGCCCGATGAATCCTTCTTCGGCATCGAGCGCACGCTGGCCGTGGTGCGCCAGCAGAGCGAGAAGTCCGCGCGCGAAATCGCCGACGCGCTCTACCGTGCGGCGCGGGAATTCTGCGGCACGGGTTCGCAGTTGGATGATGTGACGGCGATTGTGATCAAGGTTTTGTGACGCGCCGCCCGCCGGCGGGGAGGCGCATTTTCAAAGGACCACTCACGCGAGACGGGGGAGCGGGAGTGACGACGTAGCGCCGACATTCCTGTCGGCAGGTTGGGAGACTTTTCAGTCTCCCGTTCCAATGGAAAGAGGGCGGTGCGCTCACAATACGCCCCGCCGAGACTGCCGGCTGGCCAAAAACTTTTCCCGGCCCCACATTTCCGCCAGAATATTTTGCATGGCTGCCGAAGAACCATTCGACGCGACACCGCTCCCGGACGAGGCGTGGTGGACGCGGGAGTTGCATCGCAATGAAAAGCTGATGGACAAGTTCATGGCCGTGCTCGGCGACAACCCTGACTGGGAGAAATTGCCGTGGGCGGATGACGATGAGGACGCTCTCCTCGCGGACAAATCCATGTCCGAGTCTGACGTGAACGAATTGGATACCACGCCGCCCACCACCGCCACAGTCGCCGATGAAAATTCCGACGACGATGAGGACCCGGACGAAGACCCCGAAGTGAACGCGGACTTCCACACCGTTTCCAAGATGGCGCGTGAGTTTGCCTGTACCGTCTTTGATCTGGAACCGCCGCCGCCGAATGCCGAACTGCTCTACCTCTCCGCCGGCAAAATCGGCGCAAACCTCGCGGGCGGTCACGGCCTGGGCTACGACGAGGAATTCATCTGTGGCAACATCGTGAAGTGCCGCTGGGCCTTGAGCGACTGCGAGTTCTGCCGCGAGATGCTGGCACCGTTACCCGCACAGACCGGCGAGGCGGCCTACGAGAAACTAATCGAGGACACGCGCCGCATTGCCGAGGTGCTCCGCGAGCGCATCGCCCGCCTGCGCCAACGCGTGTGGTGGGAGAATGGGAAATGACGAATGTCGAATGTCGAATGCCCAACGAGATGACAGTGAACGCTGATGCGAAGCGGTGGGGCGGGCTGCTCTTCATTCGTCATTCGTCATTCGTCACTCGTCATTAACCCCATGCTCGCCGCGCCACTTCAGCAAGTTGACCGCACCTGTGTCCGCCACGGACGGCGCACGCTCGCCTACTTTGGCGGCTGCGATTACTTCCGGCTGTCCAGTCACCCCGAGGTGCTGCGTGCGCTGCACGAGGGCGCAGAGAAATACGGGCTGAACGTCGCCGCCTCGCGCAAGACCACGGGCAACCATGTGCTGTTCGAGAAGCTCGAAAAGAAGCTGGCGACCTTCTTCGGCGTCGAGCGCGCCGCGCTGCTCTCGAATGGCTACGCCACAAATCTCGCCTTCACGCAGTCGTTTGCCGGCGAGTTCACCCACGCGCTGCTCGACGGACGCGCGCACGGATCGCTGCGCGACGCGGCGCTGCTGCTTGGCTGTCCCGTCCGTGAGTTCCGCCATCGCGACGCGAAAGATTTTGCCTGCGCGCTTAAAAAGCTCGGCCCCCGCGCGCGCCCGCTGGTGATGACCGACGGCATGTTCTCGCACGATGGTTCGCTCGCGCCGCTGAAAGAATATCTCGCCGCCCTGCCCCGCGCCGCGCGCCTGCTCGTGGATGACACCCACGGCGCCGGCACGCTGGGCGCACGCGGACGCGGCACGCCGGAAGTCTGCGGCGTGCAGGACGAGCGGATGATTCAGACCATCACGTTGAGCAAGGCGTTCGGAGTGTATGGCGGCGCGGTGCTGGGACCGGCGCGCGTGATCGAGGCGGTGCAGGAGCGCAGCCGGCTGTTCACCGGCAATACGCCGCCGCCGTTGCCACTAGTGAACGCGGCGCTGGCTTCGGTAAGAATTTTGCAAACCGATCGCTCACTGCGGGCGCGGCTCATCGCGAAGGTTGCCGTGTGCAAGGCCATGCTGATCCGAAGCGGCTGGTCCTCGCCGATGTTGGAAACGCCGGCCCCGATCCTCGCGGTGGTGCCGAGGAATTCGCGCCACGCCGAGCAACTGAAACTCGCGCTGCTGCGGGCGGGAGTTTTCCCGTCGTTCATTTCCTACGCGGGCGGCACGCCCTATTTTCGTTTCGCCATCTCCAGTGAACACACCGCCGCGCAGCTCGACGCGCTGGTGCAGAGCTTGATCAAAAACCCATGAGCGACGTCCGCCGTCTGGATCAATGGCTGTGGGCCGTGCGCCTGTTCAAGACGCGCGCACTCGCCGCCGCCGCGTGCAAGGATGGCAAGGTGCTGGTCAACAGCCAGCCCGCGAAGCCCGCGCGCGACGTGCATCCGGGCGAAATCATTTCCGCCAAAGCTCACGGCGTGCAGCGCACCGTGAAGGCGTTGGGCGTGCCGCCAAGCCGCGTGGCTGCGAAGCTCGTGCCGGATTTCCTCGAAGACCTGACGCCGCCCGAGGAATACGAAAAAGCCCGCGTGGCCGCGCTCGCGCCGCAGTTTCAGTGGAGCAAAGGGGCGGGCCGACCGACGAAGAAGAGCCGCCGCATGTGGGAAAAGTTTGGCGAGCAAGATTCCGCTTCGGTTGAATGAAGTTCTATTGATCCCGAACTCCGAAGTGGCGGCGGCGCAGCCGCCGGGGTAGCACAGGCCACTGGCCTGTGCCGCGCGGCTACCAGCCGCGCGGAACGGAGGAGGATGTGGAAAAGTTTCAGGCGTTCCGTTCCAAACCAAGCTCCCTCCCATTCCGCCCGGCTGGTAGCCGGGCGGGACGGGCTGGTAGCCCGTTCCACCCGTTCCGATTTCGGCGTTCGGGTTGATGCCTCACGCCAAGGCCGCGACGGACGCAATGGGGAGGCAGAATTCAGCGCCGCCCAACGAATTTCCCGCCGGTTTTCTTCGCGTCCTTTGCGCCCTTGGCGTGAGGCACTCGGGAAGGAACTCCCCGTCATGACCGCCTAACGAAGAAAAGTCGCGCGCAAGAAATCCATCGCCGGCTTCAAGTCATCCAGCGCCGCATCCCAATCCACTCGCGAGTGCGGTGATGGCCCGGGAGCTTTTCCTTCCAGCGCCAGGGCCGCGATCAGTTTCTCCGCCACCGCGTCACTGGCGAGAAACGCAGCGAGCTTTTTTGCCAACGCCGGATATGGCGCACCGCGCACGAGGGCGACGGAATTGGGAATCAACACTGAATCCTCGATCAACGGCAATGAAGCGAGCGGTAAGCCCTCGCGCAGCCCCGCTGCAATATCGTCCGAGTCGGTCAGGCCGATGAACGCTTTGCCGCGTCCGACAAACTTCACGACCTCGGAATTTCCTTCGACGAGGAACGGCTGGTTCGCCGCCAGTGCGCGACACCATTGCTCCCACCCGGCCACGCCCCACTGCCGTCGCAGCGCGATAAATTCTGCGGACGTGGTGCCGAACATGGGATACGCCAGCGCAATTTTTCCGCGCCACGCCGTGTTGGTGAGTTCGAGCAAAGACTTCGGCGCGGACGTCAGCGTGAGTTGGTTCGTGTTGATGACCAGACGCCGACTACGGAAACCAAACTCGACGATGGAATTCGTCTCCAGCACACCGCGCCTCACGAGTTGCCGCGTGCGGAGCGCCTCGTTGCTCCACCACACGTCGCACTGCGGATGCTTCGCCTCGGCCAACAGGCGGTTCGCGAGTCCCACGGTCTTCACCGCCTCGCTGTCAAACACGGGGCGGACTTTGATTCCAGTTAGCTTAGTGAACTCGGCGAGGATCGGCTCGGCGAACTGCTGGTCTTGGGAGGTGTAGATGACCAAGTTCAAGTTGGCGTGGGATTTTGCCTGCCTCCAACCAAGGAGGGTTGTGAAGAAAATTAACAGCACCGACGTGAACAAAAAGAAGCCGCCGACTGTCTGCACCTCGCACCACGCTAAGTAGTCTTTGCGCCAGCCACGATGTGTGTTTTTAGTGTCAGCACTCATACACAAAAGCAGTGTCCATTCTTCTTTTGTCCGCAGCCCGGAGGGCTGGCAGAAAGTAGCCGGGGGTTGAGCGCAGCGACACCCCCGGTCGCCTGACCAAAGCCGCCAGCACCCTGAAGGGGTGCCAGAACTTCTGGCATCCCTCCAGGATGCGAGAACACACACCCCGACCGGGGGTGTCGTCGCGCTCCGCGCTCCTCAACCCCCGGCTAATTTCTGGCAACCCTCCGGGTTGCTGGTCGCGCAGGTGCATTTCGAGAGCGCCGCGATCCAGCCTCAACGGGGCGCGGGCGTCCCGCCCGCCGGTCGCGGGTTTGGCCGCTCGGGCGGGCGAGACGCCCGCGCTCCACGAATTTTTCATCACGCCGTCCGCTTGTGATACCACCACCACTCGAAGAGCAGCACGGCCAGGCCGGCCAGCGCGGACCAGCGCCAGAGTTCCAGGTTCGCGCACTGCATTTTGGTGGCCGCCACGCCGGTGCCGAATTTGCCGAGCGGCAGTTCTTCGCGCGGGCGAATGTCGCTCTCCGCCGCGTCCAGCAGGTTGACGCAGAACGACAGCGCGTTGGTTCCGGCGCGCACCTGGTAAATGCCCTGCGCGGTCGTGTCGCCAAAGACGAGTTCGCGCGCGGATTTTTCCAGCGAAAGAATTTTTACGGCTCCGTCGGGCGAAGTGATTTGCGCCGACTCCACGGGTTCGCCGAGCGGCAGGCGGAACGGCTCGCCCGCTTTCACGGTCAGCGCGCTGGCGTGGTCGCCCGCCGGGTTCAACCACTCCAGCGCGTTCTGGATGAAGATGGGAAACGAGATGCGCAACGGCCACGTCGTCTGCATCGTGTCGAAGCCGATCCACACGACGCGCTTGCGCTCGATCTCACCGGCGATGATGAGCGGCGTGGACGAAGAATCCACAATCGGCACGCCCCAGCGCGGTGGTTTCACGGCCAGCGATTCGTTGATGAACACGTTGTCGAAGCTCACGAAGCGCAGCAGCGGGTGCGCGGCCTTCCAATCCACAATCGTCGGCGCATCGGCGCGCGACACGTCGGGAAAGAGGTTCGTGAAGTTGACGTGGATGGCGAGCACGCTGCCCTTCGGCCAGACCACGGGCGTCACGTCGTCGAGGATCACGATGTCGTAGGCGGGCGCGTCATCAGCGAGCAGGGATACCGTGGTCAACTGCACGTTCGGCACGGGGCGCAGCGCCTTCTCCAGAAAACGATTGCCGCGCGTGACGAGCAGCACCTTCACCGGACGCGGCAGAATGCTGACGACCGACGCCTGATTGTCCGCCGCGAGATCATCCGCGCCACCAAGTTTCACGGTGAAGATGCCGTCGCGCGACTGGTTCGCGACAAAGACCAGCGGCAGCGTGTTCGTGCCGGGCACGGTGATGGAGCGCGTTTCCACCACGTCGTTGCCGAAGCGCAGCTCGAAGTCCGTGACCTGCGCGTTCGTGCTCGGGTTCACCACGCTGGTGAAGATGGCGCGCTGCGCGGGATTGTCGGGATTGGCGCGCACATCGAGCGAGGCGATGCCAAGGTTGTTCGCGCGTTCGCCGATGCGGTGATAGACGAGCGGCAAATTTTTGTTCTCAAATTCGGCGAGGCCCGAGACCGCGCCGTCGCTGAACAGATGAATCTCCGGGTTGTCGCGGTCGGACTGGTTCTTCACGAGCGTCTCGGCAAGTTGCAGCGCCTCGCGCAAGCGTGTCGGCGAATCCGTGGGGCGCGCCGTTTCGATGGCCCGGCGCAGCGCGCCCTTGTCGCTCGTGGCGGATTGTTTCACCTCGGTGTTCGCCGCCGCGACGAGCACGACCATCTGGTCGCCGTCCTTCAAGCTGTCCACCCACTTGAGCGCCCCGGCGCGCGCCACCTCGAAGCGCGAGGGCGTCACATCCGTGGCCTGCATGGACGCCGACGCATCGAGCACCAGCACGCTCAACTTACTGCTCTGGGCCGTGCCCGTGAAGTAGGGGCGCGACAAGGCAAACACTGCGAGCAGCAGCATCAGGATTTGCAGAATCAACAGCCAGTTGTGGCGAAGTTTCTGGAACGGCGCGTTGGCCTGCGTTTCCGCGAGAAATTTCTGCCAGAGCAGCGTGGAGGAAATGAGTTTCACCGTCCGCTTGCGCTTGAGCAGGTAGAAGACAATCACCACCGGAATGGCGGCGGCGAAAGCGAAGGCGTACGGCGCGAGAAATTTCATGCCGGAAGTTTATTGAAACGCGCGCGCTGCGCCGGCAGCCAGCGTTCCGCGAGGTCACGGCAGTTCAAGACTTTTTCTGCAAGGTCCATCGGCACGTAGTAATACTGGTTCGAAGCCTCGAAGCCGAGCCGTGAATCGCGCTTTTGCAGTACCAGCAGTTCGAGCGCGGCGGAGGTTTCATCAGCGAGCACGCGCTCAATCACGAGCACGTGTGGTTCAGCCTGCTCCGCGCTCTTGGCGGCCAGCAGAGCGCGCCGGGCTGCCACAAAGCGCGATTGATCCGCCACGCTTTGCCAGTGCAGAGCCGCAGCACGCATCAAGCGAACCTGCTCACGCACGGCAGAAAATTGCCCGGAACGAATACCGCGCGGAGGATTATCGAAGACGGTGGCGAGTTTCTTGGAAGCGGTGGTGAAGCCCGCCGCCACCTTCTCCAACTGACCGATGAACACTTCCGCCGGATAGATCGCGCGCCATTGCTCCAAGTCGTCGTAGGGAAAACCGACCATCGAGGCCTTGTAGCCGGTGGCGTCGACCCAGAGCAGATTCGATGGGCCGTTCTGGAGCGGCGCGGAATAAACGACGCCGATGGAATAAGGAAACTCGCGGAACGCCTCCCCGCACGCACGCCACGCTTCGAGGATGGCCGACGCCAGTTGGGTGCCGAAGCGGCGTTCGGCGACACGGTCGAGACTGCCGCCCGCCAGCACTTCTCCGACGACTTCGAGATTGGGCGAAGGATAACCACCCAGCGTCCAGCCGAGCATCAGGCCGTCCACTTTCTCGGCGCGCAGTTTCTGCGCGTGCTCCGCGACCAGGGAGAGCGCGGGAATGTAGGGCACAGCAGACAGCTCCCACGTGTTGCCAGCCTGAATCTTGGCGATGGTTTTCAAGCCGCGCGCGCGCGCCAGTTGCCAGTGCCGTTTCGCGCGCGGGCCGGGACCGACGGAGGAAATGGAATACTCACCGACCTGGCTTTTCACGCCGCCACGTTCGATGGGCAGGCTCCATTCGCTCACGCTCATCAAGGAGATGCCGGTCGGCAGGCGTGCGATGACATCCGCCGACCACGCGTCGTTCCAGCCCCAGTCCCACGCGAGCAGTTGCTGCGTTCCACCGGCGGCGCGAATGCCGTCGTGAATTACGCTGTTCGCTTCGGCGGTGACTTCAGCGGGCGCGCGCTCGCGGCAACGCGAACACGACTTGCCGCCACCGTGCGACCAGCAGTGGGTGAAATTCTCCGAAGCCGTAATTGTGAAGAATCCGCCGAGATCCGGCGCGGCGCGGCAAATGAAGGCGATGGAGTTCGAGAGAAATTCGCGCACCGCCGGCACGCTCAAGCACAGCGCCGCGTGATCGCCCTGGACGGTCCCCTTCAACTCCGGATGTTTCTCGAAGAAGCCCAGCGGCAGGGCGCGCGGCTCGTTCAAATACAGGAACAGGCGGATGCCATGTCGCTTCGCACGCGCAGCCAGGGCCTGCAAATTCTTCAACCGCTCGGCGTGCTTGGCGCTGCGCGCCGGCTGCCACGGACAGGGAGCCAGTTTGTGAAGCACGCCTTGCAGCCACACGCCGTTGACACCGGCCGCCGCCAGCTTGGCGAGCAGTCCGTCGGGGTAAGGATCGGTTTCACGCTCCAGCAATGGATCGCCGTAGAGCGCGAAGTAAGAGTAGCAAAAGCGCAGTTGTTCCGGCGCATGGCCTTTCGTGGTCGTGCTCCGGAACAGCGGTTGATCGCACAAATCTTCCACGAACTGAAACAGCGGCTCGGCTCCGTCGAGAATCCCGCGCGGAAAATGCTTCTGAACCAGCGCGGCGATCTGCGACTCGCGCTGCGGCGTGGCTTCGTCGGCAGCATCAAACTTTAACGGCGCGCACTGCGGCTTGAGGCTGCCGAGCTTGATGAACAGGAAATCATCCTCCCGCAGCGTGAAGGCAAGCTGCTCCGGCGACCAGTTGAGCAGCGTGAGCAACTGTGCGTAAGGCAGCAGATGCCAGTTGCGCTTGATGACGGTGATGTAGGAACGACGCTGTTGATCTGCGGTGATGCGCGGCTGACGGCCCAAGCCCATTCTGCGCGCGATGGCTTTGATGTCGCTCGCGCGCGCGCCAACGGTCGCGGCCAGACGCTCGGTCGGGACGAGTTGCCAGTTGCGCCAGACGAACGCATGCAAACGACTCGGGAAATGCGTGAGGTCCAGCGGCGGGCGCGTCCCCTGGCCGGGCAGGATGGAAAGATCGTGTTCCATCCCGACGTGTTGAACAGCGATCAGCCGGGGCAAGCCAACTGCAACTCCACCGCCGGCCAGCGCCACGGTTTGCAGGAACCGCCGGCGCGGCGCACGGACCAAACTCACGCCCACACCTCCGAGGCGCGCAGTTGCTTCAGCAGCAAGTCCTCCAATTTCATCGCCGAACTTACGCTGAAGAAATTGATGCCGCGCGTGGCGCAGAACTCGCGCAGCTTTTGGATGAAATTCTGCACCGTCTGCTGGTAGGCGCTGAGACGATACTTGCCGAAGGTCACTTCCTGAATGTTCCCGCTCTCGGCGTCCACGAGTTTCAAATCGCCGTAGGTGCCGGGCGCGATTTCATCGGGCGAAAGAATCTGCACGACGTTGACTTGAAAGCCGCGACCGACCAGCGCGCTCAACCCTTTCTCGTAGCCCGCCGGATTGAGAAAGTCCGTGAGCACAATCGCCACCCCAGCCTGCCGCGCTTCGAGCGCGCCGCGCCGCAAGGATTCGTTGAAGCTCGCACTGCCACCGCACTGGAGCCTGGTGATGTTCTGGAAAAATTGCAGCGAGGTCTTGCGTCCGCGCACGCTGCGCAGCGCCCCCGCCGTGACGAGGTTCGGGCCTTCATTCGGAAACGGCACCACCGTCACGCGGTCGAATCCGCAGAGCGCCACGTAGCCCATCGCCGCCGCGATCTGACGCGCGAAATCGAATTTGCGCGGCTCGCCGAAGTTCATGGACTCGCTGCAATCGAGAAAGATGCGAACCGGCAGTTCACGCTCCTCCTCGTAGAGTTTTAGGAAAAGTTTTTCGAGACGGCCAAAGAGATTCCAGTCGAGGTAGCGCAGGTCATCGCCCGCGACGTAGTTGCGGTAATCGGCAAACTCCACCGACTGCCCGCGCGCCTGGCTGCGGCGCTCGCCCTTCGCGGAACTTTTCGCGCGCCGCGCCGCGAGCATTTGGAATTGCTCCAGGCGGCGCAGGAGTTCGGGCGTCAGCAGCGGCGTCATACCGCGACCATCACACTCTTTGGCAACGCGTCGCAAGAGCCGCGCAGACCGCCCGGCAGGGCGAGCGTGCTGTGAACGCGAGGCTGAAAAGCCTCGCGACTTGCCGACAGGAATGTCGGCGTTACGAGGCTCCGACGGCTTCGGACGTAGCGCCGGCTTTCCAGCCGGCAGGTCGGGAGGCTTTTCAGCCTCCCGTCCCTCGGAGTCCTCGGCAAGCCGTTGCTTGCTCGATGAACCGGCGGAAACTCCCGCGTGACGCCCAGCGCATCTTCCCGCAAAACTTTGTCGCGAGATGTCATCAACCACCGAACGCCCGCGCTTCAATCCCACCCTCATCCTCCTCGTGGGGGTGCTGGCGGTGTCGAGCGGGGCGATCTTTGTGCGCCTCGCGGAGTCGCCGCCACTGGTCACGGCGGTGTGGCGGCTGACCTTCGCCACGGCACTGCTCCTGCCGTTCGCGCTGTGGCAGGCGGGTGCGGAACTGCGCCGCCTGACCGCGCGGCAAATCGGATTCGGCGCGCTGGCGGGATTGTTTCTCGCGCTGCATTTCGCTACTTGGATTTCGTCGCTGAGTTTCACCTCGGTCGCGAACAGCGTGGTGCTGGTCAACACCGCGCCGGTGTGGGTCGCGTTGCTCACGCCGTGGCTCACCCGTGAGCGCGTCTCGCGCCGCGCGTGGCTGGGCATCGCGGCCAGCGTGGTGGGCGCGGTCATCATCGGCTGCGGCGATTTCGCGGGCGGCAGCCGTGCGTTGATCGGAGATGCCCTGGCGCTGACGGGCAGTTTCGCCCTCGCGCTTTATTTGCTGCTCGGGCGCAAGCTGCGCGCGGAACTCTCGCTGCCCGCCTACCTGCTGCTCTGCTACGCCAGCGCCACGGTGCTGCTCTGGCTGGCCGTGCTGGCCTCGGGACAGAATTTTTCCGGGTTCAATCTCAAGACGTGGGGTGCGCTGCTGGGCATGGCCGTGGTCAACCAGCATCTCGGCCACAGCAGTTACAACTGGGCGATGAAATACTTCAGCGCGGGCTTCATCGCGGTGTGCCTGCTCGGCGAACCGGTCATTGGCTCGCTGCTCGCGTGGTGGCTGCTCGGCGAGTCGCTGACGTGGGGCAAGGCGCTGGGCGGAATGATTATCCTCGCGGGAATTTATCTGGCGGCCACGGAGCGGCGGGAAAATTAACGACCCAAGTTCGGCGCCTGGTGTTCGCTCAAAACATCCCTGATTTGGAATGATCGCTGCGCCCGGCCACGCTTGCTCAACTCTCAACTTTCAACTCCGCGGCCCCTTCCCTACCGTCCTCGTCATGCGAAGCGAATCACTCAAGTTCCTGGAAAAGCTCGTCAACACCCCCAGCCCTTCGGGCAATGAGTTGCGCGGGCAACGCGTGTGGCTCGACTACGGGAAGCAGTTCGCGGACGAGACCTACTGGGACGCCTGCGGCAACTGCGTCGCGGTGCTGAACAAGGGCGGCGGCCCGCGCCTCATGCTCGCCGGCCACGCGGACGAGATTGCGATGGCGGTGAACTTCATCACGGACAAGGGCTTTATCCATGTGCGGAAGGTCGGCGGCATCGATCCCGGCATCATGCGCGGGCAGCGCGTGAGCATCCACACGCGCGAAGGCGACGTGCGCGGGGTGATCGGCAATGTCGCGCCGCACCTCACGAAGATGGAGGGCGAGCGCAAGGTGCCGAAGATGGAGGATCTGTTCATTGACATCGGCGTGGACAGCAAGGAGGCGGCGGCCAAAATTGTTCGCATCGGCGATCCAATCACGCTGGTGGATCAGTTTGAAATTTTGCGCGGCGACGTGGCGATTGCCCGCGCTTTCGACAACCGCATCGGAACTTTCTCCGTGATTGAGGCGCTGCGTTTGATCCAAGAGAGCGGCAAGAAGTTGAACGCAGAGATATGCGCCGTCTCTAACATCATGGAGGAAGTGGGCCTGTTCGGCGCGCGGCAGATTGCCTACTCGCTCCAGCCTGACGTGGCGCTGGTCGTGGATGTGACGCACGCGACGGATTACCCGACCGTGAACCAGGCCGCGCACGGCGACATCAAGCTGGGCCACGGCCCGACCGTGACCCACGGCGGTTGCAATCACCCAGAAGTAATGGCGCGGATCGAAGCCGTGGCGAAGCAGGAGAAGATCAAGCTTCAGCACGAGGCCATGTCGAACAGCAGCGGCACGGACACGGACGCGATTTTCTGGACGCGCGGCGGCATTCCATCGGGGCTGATCAGCCTGCCGAACCGCTACATGCACTCGCCGGTGGAAGTGGTGAACCTGAAAGACCTCGAACAGATTCCGCAGTTGATGGCCGCCTTCGCGCTGTCGCTCAAAAAAGGCGAACAGTTCAAGGTGAAGATTTGATCTGCGCCGCCCGACAGATCATCGCCTAAAACTTTCGCGCTGGGCGGATGGCCACATCCTTTTCACGCACGCGCCAGGATTTTCAGGCCGTCTGCGCCGTCAGCGCCTCGCGGGTCTTGCGGAGCAGTTCCTGCGAGGTGAAGGGCTTGGAGAGAAAATCAAGCTGCTTCTCGATGTCTGCCGAGCGCGTGCAGGCCGTGGCGCAGAGCACGCGCGTGGCGGGCGAGACGGCCCGCACCTTTTCGATCAGCTCGCGCCCGTTCATCTTCGGCATGACCATGTCGGTGATGAGCAGATCGATCAGCGACTGGGTCTCATGGATTATTTGCAGGGCCTTCTCGCCGCTGTTCGCCGTGAGCACGCGGTAGCCGCGCGATTTCAAAACCATGTCGGCCATCGTCAGCACCATCTCCTCGTCGTCCACCACGAGGATCGTTTCCTGGCCGTCCAGTTCGTAGTCTTTGATGACTTTTTCCTCGACGAACTTTTTAAGTGCCGGGAGATAAACACGCACCGAGGTCCCCTGCCCCAACTGGCTCGACACGGCCACGCCACCGCCGTGATTCGTCACGATGCCATAGACCCACGCGAGACCGAGGCCGCGATGGCCGTACTTCGTCGTAAAGAACGGCTCGAAGATGCGGGGCAGAACCGCCGGCTCGATGCCGCAGCCGTTGTCGCTGATCTCGATGCAGACATACACGCCGGCCAGAAGGTGCGCGGTGCGATCCTGCGTGGGCGCGCTGAGTTCGAGGTTGCGCGTCGAGATCGAGATGCGTCCGGCGGCGGTGATGGCCTGCACGGCATTCTCCAAAATTTTCACAAACGCCTGCTGCATCTTGGCCTCGTCGTAATTGACGGTGAAGACCCTCGGCTCGAGCTGCACCTGCCAGGCGAGGCCGTTATACTGTGGCGTCTGAAACAGTTCGGCGGTGCGCCGCATCAGGTTGTTGATGTTGCCGGAGGTTTGCGCGAAGGCGTCCTTCTGCTCGGAGCTGAAGGCGGCGAGCTGGTTGGCGACTTCCGCAGCCCGCTCCGAGGCTTTCTCAATTTCCGTCAGCGACCTGCGCCAGGGATGATTCGGCTCCGTGGTGCTGAGGACGTGCGTGACGTGGCCGAGGATGGCGGTGAGCGTGTTGTTGAAGTCGAGCGCGACCGTGCGCGTGAGTTGCAGCGCACAATCGAGCTTCTGCTTTTGCGCGAGGTTGATTTCCACAGACTGGCCCTTGCCGTCCGGGCGCGCGGCCCCTGCCGCCACCGGCGAGTTCGGGAAAAGCTGGAAGAGAAAACACTTGGCGCCGCCCTGATCGAGCGAGCAGACGCTGGCGTTGAACGGCGTGATGGCAATGCCCTTGCCGCGCAGCTTGAGCGGGGTCGTCAACGATTTGCCCGCCGTCACCTTGTCGAGGAAGCCCGCCGGGTCCGCGCCGTTCTCGTTCGTCCACAGCGCCACGAGCGGGGCCGCGCCGCCCTCGACCTTCTCGCCAAAAAATTCCAGGGCCGCGGCATTCGCCTCCCGTATCCTCGCGGACTGGTCCACGAGCAACACGGGCCACGAGGCCGCACTTAATACCGCAATCGCATCCATCTGTTCCGTCATTAGAAAGCCGGGTCAGTCCGGCCCGCCTCTTCTCAATCGGAATCCTGCGGGGAAACTGAATGGCACAGCCACGACCCGATAATTTTTCCCGTCAGTGAGGGGGCGGAAATTCCAAAATCCAAATCCCAAACAAATTCCAAGGTTCCAAACTCCAACCCAATGGCGACCATACTGGCCCGATTTGGAATTTAGCGGTTTTGGAATTTGTTTGAGGTTTGGGATTTGGATTTTTGAGTTGGAAGGTTCGCGCGTCGGTCACTTCCGCGCCGCCAGCCAACGGGAAACTTCCTCGCGCAACGCGCTACGCTCCGCTGCATCCAGGCCACGCGGGTCGAAGCGGTGGCGCTGGTGGAGCGTGAGCACCGGCTCCAGCGCGACGACGGAGGTTTCCAGCTTCCCAATCCGCCGCAGCCAGTCCGACCAGTTTTCGCTCGCGCCGCGTCCCAGGCCGTGCGCGGCGAAATGTTTTTCCACGCGATAAAATTCCGAATCCACCCCGGCTCTAACCAAGTCCGCCGCCTGTTCCCGCTGGCGCGCGCGGCGTTCCTTCCACGATTTGCCGAAGAAGAACCGCACCAGCACCACGATGAGCAGCGGAATGGGCGCGAGCATGAACCACTTGCGCCACTCGGTCTGGCCCCAGCGAAATTTCGAGAACTGAAACCACAGGTCGGAGAAAAAATCTTTCACCGGCTGAAACCACGACGTGTCCGCCGCCTCGGTGGCCTCCCACGTCGAGGGCGTGGTGTCGAGGTCCAGCCAGTTCTTGCCATCCCACCAGAGCGTCCAGGCGTGGGCATGACGGTCGCGCACCACGTACTTTTTCCCGTGACCTTCCTGCACCGAGTAGCCGACGGCGTAGCGCGTGGGCACGCCTGCGTAACGCAGCAGCAGCGTGGTGGCCGTGGCGAAGTATTCGCAATGCCCCGAGCGCGTGGTCAGGAGGAAACGCGCCAGCGCCGACTCACCGCGCCGCGCCGCGTGGGCGGCGGTGAGTCGGCTGGTGTATTGAAATTTCTCCGCGAAGAACGCCCGCACGCGGCGCACCGCCTCCTCGGGCGGCAGGCCGGGCGCGAGTTGCAAGGACGCCGCGACGCCCGCCAGCAACGGCTCCCGGTCGTCGGGTGTGACGAGATCGTTTGTCGTCCACGCCGAGTCCATCGTCGCGCCGTCGCCGAAGCGCGCGTCGTAGATCGCCAGGCCCGGCCCGCCGCTCATCTTCACCGCGCCGAACTGGTTGGTGGCCATTTCGGTCATGGGCAGACCCGCGATTTCCGCGCTGCCGGCGGGCAACGGCAGCAAGCCCGTGCCGGCGCGGAAGTAACCCGCGATGTTCACTACGCGATTCGCGTTTTTTTTGCGCGGCAGCAGCGGCCAGGTGCTTTGGTCCGCCTCGCTGAACACGCTGTCGAACTCCCGCCGCTCGATCCGCCAGGATGACCAGTTGTCGCCGCCGGGAGTAAACAAATTGAAACTCATCTCACGCAACAGCTCCGGCGGGCCGCTGCCGTCCGTGGTCAGGCGCAGCACGATGCGGTCGGAATTTTTCAGCCGGCCAATCGCCCCGATCCGTGTGCGGACTTCGCGGTCGCTGAAGCCTTCGGTCTGCGGGGTGAACCAACTGATATTCATCGCCTCCAGCTTGTGTTGCAGGCCAATGATGCCGTGATGCCCGCCAAAACCCGCGCCCGCCAGCGCCGCGAACAACACCAGCCACACGACCAGCGGTCGCTGCCGCGAGCGCAGCGTGAGCAACGCCCAGCCGACCAGCACGACCACGCCACCGTAAAATAGTTCCGCGCGATCCCGCGTCGCGGCCGCGGCGAGCAGCGTCACCGCGACGTAGGCGAACGACACATCCACCATCTCGCGCGGCAGCGCGGCGTTTTTGCCCAGCGCCTCTTGCTTGCGGAGCCACCATGAGAAGGTCGCGAGTCCCATGCGCGGCGGATCGTTGAAGACCTGCGCGAGCAGCAGCGGCAGGAAAATCATCGGGAACCATTGGAACCAGACCAGCGCGGAGCGGCCCGCCTGCTTGACGGCCTCGGGCCGCTTGCCTCCGGTCGCAAAAAAATCATCGAACGACAGCGGGCCTTCGTTGATGAGGAGGAACGTGCCCACGCCGAGAAAGAGCACCATGCAGATGTTCGAGAGCCGGTTGAAATCCGCCGGCGTGAGCGACCAACGGAAGCGGATGAGCCGCGAGGATTCCAGCACCGCGCCCGCCACCGCTCCGAGCAACACGTAGCCCGTCTGCCAGCCCCAGAAGAGCAGCACAGCGGCGAGAAGCAGCGGAGGCGTGGTCATGGGAAAAGAAGAAAGTGGAAAGCGGAAAGCAGAAAGGCTGGGAACGCGGCGGAACAAAGATTTTTAGCAGGGATGATTCTCATGAACTCCACCGGCCAGCCCAAGGCTGCGCGGCACGTGTTAGCTTCGAGCCGCTGGCCACGAGGCTGAAAGCCTCGGAACCTGCCGGCTGGAAAGCCGGCGTTAAGTAGCGCCGACATTCTTGTCGGCAGGTAACGAGGCTTTCAGCCTCGTGTTCCTCGCCAGCACCGCGAGTTGAAAGCCCCACCTCCGCGCCACCGGAAAACATCCCGCCCGCCCGTGCGTGGCAGTTTTCCGCTTTCCGCTTTCCGCTTTCCGCTTTCACAGTCGGGCCAGTCCTTCCTCGATTTTCCCCGCTTCGAGTTCATGCCAAGACTCCAAATCATCCGCGCGCCGTTTCAGCGGAGTCGCGCCAGACTCACGGATAATCAACACCAGCACGGGCACGCCGAGCACCGTCAGTTTTTTTACCAACTCCCGCCGCGCGTCATCCCACGTCAGGAAAATGCAGATGCACCCGCTCACCGCGCCCGCGTGTTCGATGACGATCTGTTGCAGCGAGGCAAACGGTTTGTCCGCACAAAGCTGCACCGACGCCAACAGTTCCAGCATCTGATCCGCGTGCGCCACGCCGCGACCGATGGTAAAGGAAAACGCCTCCGGCCCCACGAAGAGCAAATCCAGCAGCGACTCCTGCGTGTCAATGGTGCAGGCAAACGACGCCGCCACCGACACCGCCTCCTCGAACAGCGCCAGTTCCTCCGGCGCTGCAAACGTGTCCAGCACCAGCGCGTGACGGACGAAAAATTCATCCTGAAATTCCTTCACCACCGGTCGCCCTGTCTTCGCCCAACTGCGCCAGTGGATGCGCCGCATCGGATCGCCCGGGCGATAATCCCGCAGCGAAACAAATTCCTCCGACTCGCCAATCGCCGCCGCCAGGGCCACGCCGCCGTGCTGATACCGTTGCGCGCCCGGCAGCACGAAGGCGGGCAGCGGATAACGCCTCGGCAGAATCGTCACCGCACCCGGCAGTGCGACGTGACGAAACGCGCGGAACAATCCGAACGGGTCCGGCCGCGCCAGCGTCACCGAAGCGAAGCTCAGCACGCCGCGCCGCAGCGGCAGCAGTTCCAGCGTCACCGACGCGCTTCCGCCCACGGGCACCAGCGGCAAGTCCCCTGGCTTCGGCCCGCGCACGCGGCGCGGATCCGGCGCGTCGGCGAAACTCGATTTCTTGCGCTTTCCATTCTTGCCGGGCGCGCGCGGGCCGCGAAAGGCCGCGACGAATTCCGCAAAGCTCGGGCGCGGGTCCGCGAGATTATCCAGCACCTGCAAGCCCGCGAGCGGGCGCTTCGAGCGATTGCGAATGGTGACGGTGAAGGGCAGCGTCCGTCCCACGCTGCCGAAGCGCGGCACGTCCCGTTCCGCCGAAAATTTCGCGCGAAAAAACGGCGCGACGACCACCGCCGACGCGCTGAGAAAAAAGAGAAAGGCAAACGCCTGATACCCGAGCGATTGCTCCGTGTCCGTGGCCATGCCACCCGTGAGGAGGAGGCCCACCAGCACCATCCAGCCGGCCGCCGTGAGCCGCCGCTGCGCCCAGTGATTGAGCGCCGACACGCGGCGGTAGAGGCGGTAGGCCAGCTTGTTCACGGCAAGAAAAAGCTGAGAAGCTGAGAAGCTGAGAAGCTGAAAAAAACCGCCGCGAGGCCGGCTGATTTCTGCGTTTCAGTTTTCAACTTTTCAGCTTTTGGTTTCATTAGGCTGGCACGTGCGTTTTCCTCACCACGTCTTCCACCACGCTGCGGGCGGTGAGGCCGGAGAAGCGGGCCTGCGGCTCCATCACGAGGCGGTGAGCGATGACGGGGACGGCGAGTTCCTGGATTTGCTCGGGGGTGACGAAGTCGTGGCCGTCCATGAGCGCGAGGGCCTGGGACATTTTCATGAGCGCGAGCGAGGCGCGGGGGCTGGCGCCGAGTTGCACGCCGGTGCGCCCGCGCGTGGCCGCGCAGAGGTCCACGATGTAGCGCTTGAGTTCGTCGCTCACGCGGATGGCGGTCACGGCGCGCTTGAGCGCGAGCAAGTCGGCCAGCGTCACGACGGGGCCAAGGGCGTCAATGGGATGAACTTTTTCCTGCGCGGAGAGCACGGCCACTTCGTCCTCGGGTGAAACGTAGCCAAGGGTGAGGCGCGCGGCGAAGCGGTCCATCTGCGCCTCGGGCAGCGGGTAGGTGCCGCGAAAGTCCACGGGATTTTGCGTGGCGATGACGAAGAAGAGTTCGGGCAGCGCGCGGCGTTCGCCCTCGACGCTGACTTGCACCTCGCCCATCGCTTCGAGGAGGGCGGATTGCGTGCGCGGGGAGGCGCGGTTGATTTCGTCGGCGAGAAGGATGTTCGTAAAGATCGGTCCCTCGTGAAAACGGAACTGTTGCTCACGCGGGTTGAAGACGCTGACGCCGAGGATGTCCGAGGGGAGAAGATCGGGCGTGAACTGGAGGCGCTTGAACTGGGCGGCGATGGAGCGCGCGAGGGCCTTGGCGAGGGTGGTCTTGCCGGTGCCGGGAAAGTCTTCGAGCAGGACGTGGCCGCCGGTGGCAAGGGCGGCGAGAATTTTGCGGAGGGCGTCGCGCTGGCCGTGGATGACGCGCCCGATGTTGGCGATAGTTTTCTCGGAAACTTCCCGTGGTGTTGAATTCATGCGGCGCGCGGAGTGTCGGGAAAAAATTTTCGTGACACAAATGGAAACACGGCGCGCGCGGCCATGTTTCCGCCGCCGGATTCACTCCCGGCCCGCCGCCCAGAGCACGCCGCGTGCGAGGTAGTCGAGGAACACGGGGTCGCGAAAGGTCTCGTCCGAATGACCGTAAGTGGTGCCGAAGACGCGGGCCGCGCCGTACTGATTGATCCACGCGACGGGATAGGTTTGGCCATCGCGCTCGCTGACGGAGGTGGCGAGGGCGCGGGCGTGCGGCCAGAGTTTCTCGATGACGTAGAGTTCATCCATCGGGGTCTGCCAGCCGTCGGGAATGTTCTTCACGATGGGGTGCGCGGGTTGGACTTTCTTCACCGCGTAATGGCTCTGGTGATCGTGCCGCCGGCTGGTCACGCCGAGGAATTCCCGCCAGTCATCAATGGTCGCGGAGCGATACGTGTGCATGGCGCAGTGGACGACCACGGCGGGCGTGCCGGCGCGATGCGCGGCGGTGATGCGGCGGATATAATTTGTATCCGCGGTGTCGGCGAAACATTCGTTATGGACCACGACGTCGTAACCGCGCGCCCAGTTGGGATTGTCGTAAAGGGAAATCTCCGCGCGCGTGCCGGAGCCGCCTTCGTTCACCACGGTCCATTCGACGCGCGCGAGCTGGGCCACAGCATTGGTGAGAGCGGCGCTTTGCAACGGATAATTATGGCAGCAACCGCCGGTGATGAGCAGCGCGCGGAGCGGCTTTTGGCTCGCGGGAGAAGTGGCGTGGCAGCCGGTCAACAGCATGACGGCGGTGCCCAAGACGACGGCGCACAGCAGGCGGGGTGAAAAACAAATGCGTTGGAACATGCGCCAACGCTACCGGCCCGCGGCCTGCGGGGTCAACGATGCGCGAGGATCAGGGTGCGATGGATTCCTTTTCCCCGGCGCGACGGCCTTGTAGGCTGCGCGCCTCATGAGTTCAGCAATGGTTCCAGTTGATTTCAAAGACGCGACCAACGCGCAGATTCTCGCCGTGAGCGAGGATCGTGTGCAGGGTTTTCAGCGCGATCCCTTTGGCGAAATTGCCCGGCTCGCCGAGGTGCCGGTCGAGACGGTGCTGGAGCGCATCCGCGCGATGGTCGAGGCGGGGACCATCCGGCGCGTGCGCCAGACTTTGCTCGCCACGAATCTCGCGCAGGGTGCGCTCGTCGCCTGGCAGGTGCCGCAGGAAAAGCTCGACGCGGCCTTCGACTGGATGTTCCAGCGCGATCCCTTCAGCGGTCACGTCGTGACGCGCAGCACGGATGTCGCGACGCCCGGCTCGACTTACAAACTCTGGACCACGCTCAAAGTGCCGCAGGGTTTCTCCATGCAGAAGCATTGCGAACTGCTCGCCAAGCAGACGGGCGCGGAAAAATTTATCCTGCTTCCGGCGAAAAAATTGTTCGCCCTCGGCGTCGGTCACACCCGCCGTCGCGGCCTGGAACCGGGCAGCAAAGCCGAAGTGCCCGCCGACATTCAGGACGTATCCATCGTCACGCTGAATGATTTGGAGTGGAGAATTCTCACCGCACTTAAGCGCGAGTTCGCGCCAGCGGAAATCATCCGCGATCTTTGGCGTGCGCGCGCGACGGACGCGGGAGTGCCGCTCGAAACTTTCTGCGAAGTCGCCGAGGACATGAACCAGCGCCGCATCATTGGCCGTTTCTCCACCTTCCTCGAACACGTCAAGCCGCTGAAGGACGGCGAACGCGTCACGCGCTTCAACGCGCTCTTTCACTGGTCCGTGCCGCCGGGCCGCGAGATCGAGGCCGGGCGCGAAGTGGGGCGGCATCACATCATGACGCACGCCTACTGGCGCGAGGGCGGGCCGGAGTTCAAGAACGTGAACGTGATGGGCGTGGCGCACGGGACGGACAAAACTTTGGTGCTCGCGCACAAGGCGGCGATTGACGCGCACCTGAAAAGCTGCGGCATCGAGATCAGTTACACGAACGTCTTCTGGGGCGGGCGCAGCGAAATCAAGCCGAGCGAAATCGCCCCGCAAGCCTACAGCGACTGGTGCGCGCAGATGGGCGTGAGCGCGGAGGCGATGCGCTTGTGAGAATGCCGATTTGAATCCTGATCGCTCTGGCGCTTGTGGCGAGCGTGGGACATGAAGCGAAGAGCCCAAAAAACGGCGGACCACTTGGTCCGCCGTTCGTGTTTTGAGATTTGAACTAGCTCCGATGCGTTAGGCCGTCACCGCTTCTGCCGCCGGGGCGGGGATGAACTCAGCCGGGGCCGGCTCGATGGACTCGATGCGGCAGCGGCGCTTGCCGCCTTCGGTGTCGAGTTCGGCTTCGTCGCCGGCCTTCTTGTTGAGCAAGCCCTGCGCAACCGGGGCGAGGTAGCTGATGACGTTTTTATCCGGGTCGGAATCCCACGCGCCAAGAATGACGTACTGCTCGCTGGCTTTGGAGCCGAGGTCGGTCACGCGCACGCGGGTGCCGATGCTCACGACGTCAGTGCGTGGGTTGGAAAGATCGGAGCCGCGCGCGCGGACAATCTGTGATTCGAGTTCCGACTTCTGGCGCATGAGGATTTTCTGCATCTCCTTCGCGGCCTTGTATTCGTGGTTCTCGCGAAGGTCGCCGTAGCTGCGGGCGATGGCGATCTCCTTCGAGTTGGCCGGAATCTTCTTCTGCACAATCTCGGCGTATTCGTCCTTGCGGCGTTCGAGGCTGCTCCACGACACGACAAAGGTCACGTCCTGCCGTGTCTGCTCGCCGGTGATGAGCGATTGAATCGCCGGGTAGCTCTTCACGATGCGCGCGAGGAGGGAGCGTTTGTCCATGTCGTCGAAGACGGGCGAGAGCTGCAAGGCGCGGGTCAAATCCTTGATCACGTCGAGATCGGCGGAGCCGATCAATTCCACGAGTAAAGACTGGTCGCTGAGAATGTAGTCGCGCAGACGGTTGGACTTCTTCTCGTTGAACTGGTCGCGCTCCATGGCGGTGAGCATGGCGCGGAACACTTCCGGTCCAAGAATGTCGGCGAAGGAATCGGTGCGCTCTTTCGCCAGCCAGAGCATCATCTCGCTGCCGGCCGAGTGCTGGTTCACGATCTTGGCGAGGGTCTCCTTCAGTAAATCCACTTTGCCGTTGTCAATGAGCAGGCCCGCGATCTCGCCCGCGAGTTTCGCCGAGGCGGAATTCATCGCGGCACGCACCACGTCGGGCCACTGGGGGTTTGAATCCTTGAAAGTTTCGAGCGCGCGGCGCTGTTTCGCAGCCGGCAGCGATTCCATGAAAGACGAGAAACGTGCTTCCTGCGCCCAGACATCCTTGGGCGTCAGTTCACCGGCGGTCACCGGCAGACCGGCGGCCTCGCGCAAATCGTCCCGCACAAACATCGCTTCCAGCGCGATGTTCGACTGGTTGCGCATGTGGGTGATGATTTCGCCGTTGAGCGTGCCGTTGATTTCCTGCACGGCGGCGGCCTTGTCGGTGAGGTCCGCGATAAATTTCAACGCCTCGCAAGCCACCGTCGCGTGCGCTTTCAAGCCCTTGGCCGCGCGGAAATCTTTGAGCAGGCGCTCCTGAAGCGAGACTTCGTCCGTCTGATAAACAATCGGCTCGGTCTTCTTCGCCGGCACCTGGAAGTGGCCGTCCTTCTTGAGTTCGCGCTTGGCGACTTCCCACCACTTCTTCCAGTCGGACGCGATGACATCCGGCACGAGCACGTTTTGGATTTGATCGGTGGTGGCCTGTCCGCCGTAGCTTTTCAGCACGAGCTTGATGACGGCGAGATGATCGCGCGCGGCGAGTTCGCGGAGACCTTTGAGGTCGCTGGCTTTCTTCGCGAGAATGTGGTCGGGCGAAACCGCCTTCAGCGATTCAGCGGCGAAACCCAGGTCCATGTGGTGTCCGGGCTTGGTCTGGAAATCAATGAGGAAGCGGGCGAAGACCGTGTCCACCGTCGTGATGCGTCCGAAGCCCCAGCTCTTGTGAACGCAGTAGCCGGACTGGGCCAAGACGGTGAGGGTTTCGACGTGTTTGGTGCTGATTTTTCCGCCTGCGGCCAGTTTCTCAAATTCTTCTTTCATAAGATCAGATCAATTTTTCTCGCTGTCACCGATTCGAAACCAATTATTAGAAGGTGAGTTTTGAAAAACCAAGGGAAATTGCCATGCGCCTGCTTCTCCAACGAGAAAACGGGCGCGATTTTATCGAACATCTGATCGAAGCCGCGCTCGCGCAGACGCGCATGGCGGCGGAGGATCGAGGGCTGTTGCAGGAACTCGTCTATGGCGTGGCGCGCTGGCAGGCCACGCTCGACTGGATCATCGCGCGCAAGACCGACGGGCGCGCGCAGAAGCCCACGCTCCAGATTCTCCTGCG
>JAYVNY010000025.1:0-16288 GCA_043758205.1 Akkermansia sp. | reverse complement strand
CGAGACGCCGCTACAATGAGGGCGGGCCGACGATTCGCGTCTTCACCACGCGCCCGGACACGCTCTTCGGTGCGACCTACATGGTGCTGTCGCCGGAGCACAAGCTGCTCGCGGAAATCGTCACGCCCGAGCAGCGCGAGGCGGTGAAGCAGTATCAGCAATTCGCTTCGGGCAAGAGCGACCTCGAACGCACGGAACTGGCGAAGGAGAAGACCGGCGTGTTCACCGGCGCTTACGCCATCAATCCGGTGAACGGGGAGAAAATTCCAATCTGGATCGCAGACTACGTGCTCGCGAGCTACGGCACCGGCGCGATCATGGCGGTGCCGGCGCATGATGAGCGGGATTGGGAGTTTGCCCGGACGTTTAACAAGAGCCTTGAAGCGATTGCCCCCAAGAACGCTGAAGGTGATCCCGACGTCAGTTGGTTAAGTGAGCGCACTCTCAAAATTCGGCCCGTGGTTATCGCCAGCGGAAAAGCGAGTCTCGATCTTCCGTTCTGTGACGAAGGAATTTCCATCGCGTCACCACACAATCACTTCGCGCATGGAAAGCCTGACTTTATTCCGGCTGACATTAACGGCCTCCCCACCGCCGAAGCCAAAGCGAAAATCACCGCGTGGCTCGAAGCGAAAGGTCTCGGCAAGAAGACCATCAACTACAAGCTGCGCGACTGGCTGTTCAGCCGGCAGCGTTACTGGGGCGAGCCGTTCCCCATCGTGTGGAACTCGGACGCGAACGGGACCGCCTATCACGAGGCGCTGCCGGAGAGCGCGCTGCCGCTGCTGCCGCCCGCGCTGGACGATTACAAGCCCACGCCCGAGGGCCAGCCGCCGCTCGCGCGCGCGCAGGATTGGGTACACTTGCCCGACGGCTCGGTGCGCGAGACGAACACCATGCCGCAGTGGGCGGGCAGTTGCTGGTATTACCTGCGCTACCTCGACGCGCAGAATGACGCGGCGTTCGTGAGCAGCGAGGCGGAGCGGTATTGGATGGGCGTCGGCCCCGTAGCTGCGAACGTGAGTTCGCAGCCATCTTCCCAGCCGGCGAATGGCGGCGCTTTCACAAGCGCCGCTACAAAGCCCGGCGTTGATCTTTATGTCGGTGGCACCGAGCACGCCGTGTTGCACCTGCTTTACGCGCGGTTCTGGCACAAGGTGCTGTTCGATCTCGGCCACGTCTCCACACCCGAACCGTTCTTCAAGCTCGTGAATCAGGGACTCATCCTCGGCGAGGACATGCAGAAGATGTCCAAGTCGCGCGGGAACGTGGTGAACCCCGACGACATCCTCGTGGAATACGGCGCGGATGCGTTCCGCCTCTACGAGATGTTCATGGGCCCGCTGGAGATGGTGAAGCCGTGGAACACGAAGGGCGTGGAGGGCGTGTATCGTTTCCTCGGCCGCGTCTGGCGCATGTTCGTGGATGAGGCGAGCGAAGTGGAATTTGAACAGGCTTCAACCACCGCTGAACCGTCGCAACAGCGCGAGTTGCTGAAGCTAATCAAGCTGCACGCCGGCATCAAGGACGCCGAGCCGACGAAGGAACAGCTCAAGGTGCTGCACACCTGCATCAAGAAAGTCACCGAAGACCTCGACGGCCTGCGCTTCAACACGGCCATCTCGGCCATGATGATTTTCTCCAACGAGGCCATGAACTGGGAGACGAAGCCGGTGTCGGTGCTGCGTGAGTTTCTGATTTTGCTGCAACCCTTCGCGCCGCATTTCGCGGAGGAGTTGTGGGAAAAGTTGTCCAAGGCCCAAGGTCCAAAGTCCAAAGTCACGGACGGCGGCTCGGCGACCTTGGACCTCAGACCTTGGACCTTGGACTTGGGCTATCAGCCGTGGCCGAAGTTCGACCCCGCGTTACTCATCGAGGACACGCTGGAAATCCCGGTCCAAGTCAGCGGCAAGCTGCGCGATGTGGTTCGTGTTCCCGCCACGGCCACGCAGCAAGAGATCGAAACCGCCGCGCTGGCGTCGGAGAAAGTTCAACAGTTCCTCGCCGGCAAGACGGTGAAGAAGATCATCGTCGTCCCCAAGAAGCTCGTGAACATCGTGGCGGTGTGAACGGAGCGCGGGCTTTCCAGCCCGCAGCCAGCCGCGAACACCGGGGGCGCGTCGGAATATTTTCAAACTGCTCTGACGCATCTGCTTGCTGCGGGCTGGAAAGCCCGCGCTCCGGGACATCAAGACAACTCTGCGCGTCTTGGTTGAATGCTCACCGCCTCCAACGCCGCCAGAAAACCCCGCGCCTTCGCCAGCGTCTCGTCGTGTTCCGCCTCGGGATTTGAATCCGCCACAATGCCCGCGCCGACGTGGAAGTGAACGCGTCCCGCCTTCACGATGGCCGTGCGGATGATGATGCTCAACTGGCTCTCGCGATTGAATCCGAGGTAGCCAAGCGCGCCGGTGTAAGGGCCGCGCGTGATTGGCTCCAACTCATCAATGATCTCCATCGCGCGGATTTTCGGTGCGCCGGTGATGCTGCCGCCGGGGAAGCACGAGGCCAGCCCGGCAAAGTGCGTGACGCTGCCGCGCAATCTCCCTTCCACCGTCGAGACGAGATGCTGCACCTGCGCGTAGCGTTCGAGGCGCACGAGTTCCGGCACTTGCACCGAGCCATATTCGCAGATGCGCCCGAGGTCGTTGCGGAGCAAGTCAGTGATCATCACCAGTTCGGACATTTCCTTGGCGCTGGTTTGCAACTCGTAGGTCAGTCGCGCGTCGCGCGTCGGGTCGGCGTCGCGCGGGCGCGTGCCTTTGATCGGCCGGGTGAGAATATGGCGTCCGCTCAGGCGTAGAAAAAGTTCCGGCGAAGACGAGGCGAGCTGGAAATCACCGCAGTCGAGGAAGGCGGAGAAGGGTGCGGGGGAAACTTCGCTCAGGCGCTCGAAAAGACTCCAGCCATCGCCCGGGGCGTCGGCGGAAAGCCGGTGCGCGAGGTTGACCTGATAAATGTGGCCGTGGCGGATGTAGTGCTGCGCGCGCTCGACGCGGGAGATGAACTCGGCGCGCGTGAGATTCGAGACCGGCTGCGGAGCGCGGACCGCCGAGTCGGCGTGTTTCAATAGGGGCAGGGTTCGCGCGGACTCGGCGGGCCGCGCTCCTGCATCCGTGAGTCGTTCACGCCACCAGTTCGCCTCCTGCTGCGCACGCACTTCATCGCGCGAGCCGTCGGGGCTAAGGCCCGTGGAGACAATCCACGATTTCTCCAGACGATGATCAAAGACCACGAGGCTGCTGTAGAAACCGACGTGGCAGTCGGGCAGTTCCAGATCGTTCACCGCCGTGCGCGGCAGCTTCGGCTCGACGAAATTTTTCAGGTCGTAGCCCCAGTAGCCGAACGCGCCGCCGAGCGGGAACGGCAGGTCCACTTCGTCCAGCAATTCGCAGCGCTCCATCAGCGAGTCGAGCACGCGCCAAGGATTGCCGAACAGTTCGTGCGCGCCATCAGCAGTGGCGATTTCGCAGCGGGAGCCGTGCGCGGTGAAGCGGAGGAACGGGCGCGCGACCACAAAGGAATGCCGCGCGTGCGGCGAGTCGAAGCCCGCGCTGCGGAGGAGCATCACGCCGCGCTCGCCGCGCAACGACCGTGCGAGCGACTCGGGCGAGTGGGCGGTGAAAAGTTCTGTGACGAGCGGGCGCATGATTGCTACTCGGAGCGCGGGCTTTCCAGCCCGCAGCCAGCCGCGAACGCCGGGGCGCGTCGGAATAATTTCAAACCGCTCTCACGCATCGGCTTGCTGCGGGCTGGAAAGCCCGCGCTCCGACCAGCTTTTCTGAACATCAAACGATTCACCACGAGAGGATGCCATTGAGCAGTGCCGGTTTTTTCAGCGGCGAAATGAGCGCAAGGTTCAGGCGTTCCGGTCGGAAGAAATCCCGCGCCGCCGCGCGGACGGCGGCGGCGGTCACGGTGGCGAGACGCGCTTTGGCCTCGGCAGGCGTGATTATTTTACCGTAGGAGAGCAGGCTTTCGCCGAGCCAGTTCATCTGGTTCTCCGTGCCTTCGAGGTTCAGTTCCAACTGGCCGATGATGAAATCCCGCGCCCGCCGAAGCTCGCCCTGGCTGACGGGTTTCGCGGCCAGCGCGCGCAACTCACGGACGATGATGCGCAACGATTTTTCCAAATCGCCTTGGTCCAGTCCGGCGGAAATGCTCAACACGCCCGTGTCTTCCATCGAAGACCACGAGCTGTGGACGCTGTAGGCCAGCCCTAGGTCCTCGCGCAAAATCTGGAAGAGTCGCGAACTCATGCTCTCGCCGAGAATCACATTCAGCACGCGCAACGCGAAGCGGCGTTCGTCGTGGCGCGAGCACGCGCGAATGCCGAGCGCGAGTTGCGTCTGCTCGGTGGCTTTCGTGAGCAGACGAATCGCGGGCGCGGTCTGCCGAGCCTCCGCCGGAGCAAACGTCGGCGGGCGGCCCGTGCGAAATTTGTCCGTGAATTTCTTCGCCGAGCGCACGACCTCCGCATGGCGCAATGGCCCGGCGACGACGAGCAGCGTGTTCGACGCGACGTAATTTGCAGTGAAAAAATTATGCACGTCGCGGCGGCGCAGTTTGTCCAGCGACTGCTCGGTGCCGGTGAGCGCGCGACCGAGCGGCTGATCCGGCCAGAGCGTTTCGTGGAGCAGATCGTGGACGTGTTGCGCGGGCTGGTCGCGGTACATGGCGATCTCCTCCTTGATCACGTCGCGCTCTTTCGCGAAGTCCGCCGGGGTGAAGCGTGAGTGGAGAAACATGTCGGTGAGCACGTCGAGCACGGTGTCGAAATGATCCGCGTGAACACGCGCGTGAAAGCACGTCTGCTCCTCGTCGGTGAAGGCGTTAAGGTAGCCGCCCACACCTTCGACGGCTTCGGAGATTTCCTTCGCGCTGCGGCGCACGGTGCCTTTGAACAGCAGATGCTCGATGAAGTGCGCGGTGCCGGACAGCGCGGCCGGCTCGTAGCGTCCGCCCACACCAACCCACAGGCCCACGGCCACGCTGGCCATGTGCGGAAGTTCAGCCGTGGCGACGCGGAGACCGTTTTTCAGTTGGGTGACGTGATACACTCGGCGCGGAGGATAGGGAAAAAACTCCGAATCCCAAAATCCAAACTTCAAAGCTAGCGGGCGTAACTTTCCATTTTTCCATACGCATCAAACTGAAACGAGGGCGCGGCCGTCAGGCAGTTGACACGTTCCGGCATTTCCTTGAGCCTCGCGCCCGAAAATTAACCCGGAAAAATTTTATGAGACTCGGCATCAACACCTTTCTTTTCACGTCCCCATTCATCACGGAGAGCACCAAGCACTTTCCCAAGTTCAAGAAGTGGGGCTTCGAGACGGTGGAAATTCCCGTCGAAGATCCGTCACACATTGATCCCGCGAAAGTGAAGGCGGCGGCGGACAAGAACGGCCTCGCCATCGGCAGCCTTTGCGCGTGCATGGGGCCGGGGCGCGATTTCCGCGGCACGCCTGCCGAGCAAAAGACCGGCGTGGAGTACGTGAAGAAGCTCATTGATCAGGCCGTGATCATGGGCTGCCCGTCCGTCATCGGGCCGCTTTATTCGGTGGTCGGCCGCATTGGCGCGCACACGGACGCGGAGAAGAAAAAACATTTTGCCGACGTGGTGAAAAATCTGAAAGCGCTCGGCAAGTACGCGCAAGCGAAGGGCGTGATGCTCTGCGTCGAGCCATTGAACCGTTTCGAGACCGACTTCCTCAACACCGTGGAACAGGGATTGAAGCTCCTCAAAGCCGTGAACAGCCCCGCCGTGACCCTGCACCTCGACACGTTCCACATGAACATCGAGCAGAAAAATCAGGCCGCCGCGATCAAGAAGGCGGGCAAACTCCTGACCCATTTCCACGCCTGCGGCTGCGATCGTGGCACGCCCGGCAACGATCACATTGACTGGCCGAACATCATCAAGGCGCTCAGATCCATCGGCTACAAAGGAGACGTGGTGATCGAGTCGTTCACGACGGATGTGAAAGTCATCGCGCGCGCGGCCGCCATCTGGCGGCGCATGGAACCGACGCGCGACGAGATCGCGACGAAGGGCATCAAGTTTTTGCAGAAGGCACTGCGCTAAATCTTTCGCGCACCATTTTCTGACTCACGGCGGGCCACAGTGCCCGCCGTTTTTTTTATGAGGGACCCGGATTGGAAAATAGTCGGAGAAAATTTGGCCCCCGGTCTGGCTAAACGTTCATTGAACCCGAACTCCGAAGTCGGAACGGGTGGAACGGGAGGAACGGGAGGGAGCGTGGATGGGAAATGGGCGCCGCAAAACTTTCCTGCGTCCTCCTCCGTTCCGCGCGGCTGGTCGCCGCGCGGCCCAGGCAGGTTGCCTGTGCTACCCCGGCGGCTACGCCGCACCGACTTCGGAGTTCGGATTGAATGTTCACGATTTCACCAGATGACGGCGTTGGCGCCGGGCCAGATATGGATCAAGGCGCGCGAGAAGGAACAGGGCCCAGCGGAGGAGCCATTTTTCCCAGAAGTTCCGGGCGTGCGGCGAAGTCTGGGGGGTGATGGCGTGGCTGTGGAGCAAATCTGCGGCGAAAATGTCACGGGCCTCGGCGGCGAGCGTGGCGTCGGGAATGCGCGCCACCACCTCATAATTGATGCCCAGGCTGCGGGCGTCGAGGTTGGCCGAGCCGACGTAAATTGCCTCGTCCACGATGACCATTTTCGCGTGCAGAATCTGCGGCTGATATTCATGCACCTCCACGCCCGCGCGCAGCAGCGATGGATACAGGCTGCGAGTGGCCAGGCGCATCAGGCGCACGTCGGTCCGGCCCGCGAGAATGAGCTGCACTTTGGCCCCGCGTTTCGCCGCGCGTTTCAGGGCGCGCAGCAGGCGCAGGCTGGGCAAAAAATACGCGGACACGATCTGGATGCTGCGCGCCCGGCGAAAGTCATTTTCGAGCGATTTCCGCAACAGGTGATGGCCGCGCCCCGGGCCCGTGAGCAGCAGTTTCCAGTTTTGGCCGGAGACCATCTGGTCGGCGCGCGCGCGGCGCATCCGTTGGAAAGGGCGGTGGCGGCAATCGGCGCGGGAGAATAGATCGTTGAAGGCATCGGCCAGTTCGCGCGCGAGCGGGCCTTCGATTTGCAACCCCAGATCGCGCCAGCCCGTGGTCACGCCGTCGCCGCTGTATTCCGCGCCGATGTTCAGTCCGCCGAGGAAGGCAAGCTGGTCATCCACCACCAGAATTTTCCGATGGTCGCGGTAGATGATGCGGTTGATGTGGAGCGGATTGAACCAGCGGAACTCGCCCCCCGCCGCGACGAGTTCCTGCCAATAATTCTTGGGCAGGCCGTAGGAACCATAGGCGTCGCACAGCACGCGCACGCGCACGCCCCGTTGTTGGGCCGCGAGCAATTCGGCGCGGAACGAATCGCCGGTGGCGTCGGGATGAAAGATGAACGTCTCCAGGCGCACGGAATGCCGGGCGTGCCGGATGGACCCAAGCATGGCCTCGATGGCGGCGCGGCCATGACGCAACCAGCGGCAGCGGAGGGAGGAGTCCGCAGCGCGAGGGTGGTGGGGTTGTTGAACCATGCGCGCGGAGCGTCGGGAATGCGGACGGCAATTGCAACGCGCCGCCCGTCATGGTTTTTCCAAAATCATCCGGCGGCGCGAGTAATCGAAGATGACCTTGAAACGGTTCAACGCGGTGATGCCGATGTGTCCCGCCAGGCCGGGGTCGGTGGGTGAGCCTTCGAGAAAGAAATCCGCCTGTGCCTGCTCGATGCGCGCGCCGCCGAGTTGCAGCAAGGGCAGGGAACCGCTGCGCGTGGCGGTGCCGCCGCCCACGCCGACCTTTTCACTTTCGCTCGTCGCGGCGTGGTCCAGCAGATGGTGCGTCTTCGCGAAATCGCTCGCCACGCAGACGCCACTGTCGCAGCCCGTATCAATTTCAAACTCGCCGTGAACGAGCGCGCCGTTGGTGTTGTTCGCGGCGAAGAGGCTGGCGTTCACAATCGGCACCGTGCCGCCGCGTGGAAAGCGCAGGGGAACGATCTCTCCCGCGCCCGCGTAGGAAAAATTGGTCGGGGAGTACAGGCTCATTTGTTTGCGCGCGAAATCAATTTCCACCACGAAGTTGCGGAAGAGGCCGGAGCCGAGAATGCCGTCGCGACGCCTTCGATGGCCGCCATCCGAAGCGAGCGCGGCCACGCGGCGTGGCGCGTACGAGACGCCGCCGAGGTCCAGCACTGCGCCTTCGTAAGTGGGCGCGCGTTCCTCGCCCGCAATTCCGACGATGGTGATTTCCCCGGCCCGGCGCAACTGGAGCGGCCCGGCCAGCGTGGGGTGGATCATCGTCATCGAGAAACCGGTATCGAGCATGAAGAACAGATCGTTTGAACCGTTGAGCGAGACCGGTATGAAGACGCGGTGTGGCGCGAGGCGGATGGGAATGACGGCAAGCGGTCCGGCCGCACCAGCAGCACCGGCGATAAGAAACGCGGCGAGGAGAGCGCCGGTGAAAATTCCGTGACGCAACATCATGCGCGCAGGCTAGCGCGCGGGGACGGAGTGGGCAGACATTTCTTGCCCGAGTAAATTTTTGGCGCATCGGGCCGGAGAATTGCCCCGCACACGTATGAGAATGCGAATGGGTTTTGGGTCAAGATCAAGTTAAGAAAGTGCATCCGCGCAGAATCTTTGTTGGACAGAAAAGTTGCGAAAGTTTTACAAGAAAGGCACCCAAACAACCAAACGGACTCGGGAGCACAGGCTTCGGGTCCGTTTTTCTTTCCCGGCGTGCGTAACCTTCTCTTTTTTTCCGGCCCCGGCTTGTTCTCCAGAGACAGCGGGTAGGATGGGGAATGATCTGGTGAACCTTTTGGGTCTTTTGGAAATGATCCGCGTGCTGCGGGTGAGGACACCCGCGCTCCTCCCAAGTTCAGCGCACGATCCAGTCGAGGATGGACTTCTGCACATGCAGCCGGTTCTCGGCCTGGTCGAAGATCGTGGGCGCGTGGGCCTCGAATGTTTCCTCGTCAATCTCCTTGCCGCGATACGCGGGCAGGCAGTGCATGACGAGCGCGCCCGGCTTCGCGAGCTGCACGATCCCGGCGTTGATCTGGTAGCCGGCCATCTCGCGGAGGCGTTCGCCGGACTCGGCCTCCTTGCCCATCGAGACCCACACGTCGGTGTAGAGCAGGTCGGCTCCGTCGGCGGCGGCGCGCAAATCATCCGTGACCGTGACCTTGCCGCCGGCGCGCAGGAGGATTTCCGGCGCGGGCTGGTAGCCTTTCGGCGCGGCGATGCGCAGTTCAAAGCCCAGTTTCGCCGCCGCAAAAATCCATGACACCGGCATGTTGCACGCGCCGTCGCCGATGAACGTCACGACCTTCCCGGAAATGGAGCCGAGCTTTTCTTGAAAGGTGAAGATGTCCGCCAGCACCTGGCACGGATGCTCGTCGTCGGTCAGCGCGTTGATGGTGGGAATCTTGGAGAACTCCGCGAACTCCTCCACGTCGCTTTGCGCGAAGGTGCGGATAATCGCGCCGTGAATCATGCGTCCGAGCACGCGTGCAGTGTCTTTGATCGGCTCGCCGCGTCCGAGTTGGATGTCGTTCGCGTTGAGAAACATGACCTGCCCGCCGAGTTCGCGCACACCGACCTCGAAGGAGACGCGCGTGCGCGTGGAGGACTTGGTGAAGATGAGCGCCCAGGTTTTGTAGGCGAGCGGCTGGTAGCTGCGGTCCGCGCTGTTGCGGCGGCGCTTGAACATTTTGGCGCTTTCGAGAATCGCCTTCATGTCCACCACGGGCAGCTTTTCCAGACTCAACAGATGTTTCATGGTTTAAGTCCGGCCCGGTCGGGTCGGAAAAGCGCGACTTTTAATCACATCCCGCCGCGCACGTCACGCGGTAAGTTGGGGCGGGAGCGCCGGTCCTTGGCACTTCCAGCGCGCAGCGGCGCCTCGCTTCAGTAATAAGTTGCAACGCTCCCCCGGTTCACCGAGAAGTTGCGCCCTTTTTTATTTATGGCCAAAGCAAAGAACGAAGCGCAGTTGTTGAACCTGTTGAAGTCCGTGCTGCCCAAGGCGGTGCCGGACGCAAAACTCGCGCAGATCATTTACGCCGCGCTGGAAAAGGAAATCGCCTCTACGGAGCGCGCCGTGCATTTCGAGAAATTTTGCAAGAAGGTCGAGCTGCCTGATTTGCAGAAGGACAGTCTCGAACAAGTGAAGGAACAGTTCGAAGCGTCCTTCGGCAAAGGCATGGTCTCGGTGGTGCCGCACTCCGGCAAGAAGGCCGCGACCATCGAAGTCATCACGCCCAAGGGAACGTTTGAAGGCACGGTGCAGGTCGGACCGAAGGCTGTGGGCGAAGACGGCAACGACGAAACTATCAAGCCGAAGTTCGTCCCGTTCCCCATCAGCCTGCCGAGCGATCCCGAACTCGTCTGGCTGCTCGGGCGCGACGAGCGCATGACGCCCGACGACGCCTTGATCGCGCTGGCGAAAGTGCAGGACAGCTTCTGGGAATCGAAAGCCGGCCAGCAGCATTTGCAGAAGCGCACCGAGCGCACGTTCCCGGAATTCATCACCAAGGTTCCCGGCAAGGTGCTCACCGAAGCCGGACTCAAGCGGCATTACAAGGAGCCGGAGCCGGTCAAGCAGATCAAAGTGCTCAAGCCGCGCAAGCAGGAGTGAACTGCGCGCCGTCGCGTAAAGATCAAGCCACCAAAAAATTGCATCGGCAAAGCGGCTTGCCGCGCCTAGCCTTCATCAGTGCCGAACGATCCGGACATTCGTTGGAAGCAACGCTTCCAAAATTACGACCGTGCCTTCGCGCTTTTGCGCGATGCGCTGAAGGACGGGCCGGAGCCGCTCTCGCTCCTCGAAAAGCAGGGCGTCATCCAGCGCTTTGAGTTTTGCTTTGAGCTGGCTTGGAAGACCGCCAAGGACTTTCTCGAAGACGGCGGACTCGTTATCTCCCCCATCACGCCCCGCCAGGTGCTCAAGGAGGCCTTTGCCGCGAAGCTCATCGCGGACGGCCAGGCGTGGATTGAAATGCTCGACCACCGCAACCTGCTCTCGCACACCTACGATAGCGCGGTCTTCGAGCAGGCCGTCGAATCCATCGCCGCTCGCTACCTGCCCGCGCTGGAGGCGTTGCATCAATTCTTTCTCGCCCAGTCCGCCGCATGAAAACGCCTCCGTTGCCGCCTGCGGAACTCGCCCTCCTGCGCGGCGTTTTCCGCCGCCATCCCGAAGTCACCGCGGTCAAACTCTTCGGCTCGCGCGCCAAGGGCACGCACACTCCGCACTCGGACATTGACCTTGTGCTCTGGGGCGCAGTGAGTGACCTGCGGGCCGAAGCCATCGCCGCCGAACTCGACGAGCTTCCCTTGCCCTACCGCTACGACGTGAAGCCTTTCGCCACTATCACCCTCCGTCCCTTGCGCGAGCACATCGAGCGCGTGGGCATTTTGCTTTTCCCGGAAGCGGACTGACGCCACCTCTTGCTCACCGGGCCGAAGACCGGCGCTCCAAACCGATCTCATTCACGAATTTCTAGGTTTGTCCCAAGCGTTCCCCTAAATTGATCCTGTGGGTGCTACACCATCATTAATTTCTGCCAACGAACTGACGTTGTCGTTCGGCTATCAACGTCTGCTCGAAGGCGTGACCCTCGCGGTCGCACCCGGTGAAAAGGTCGGACTCGTCGGGCGAAACGGCTGCGGCAAAACCTCGCTCCTGAAAATTCTCGCGGGCGAGATGAACGCGGACTCAGGTGAAATCTTTCGCCGACGCGGGTTGCGCATCGGTTATTTGCCGCAGGAATTTGAACTTGATGGCACCAAGACCGTCTTGCAGAACATCGAGGCGGGCGCGGCGGATTTGATCGAATGGCTGCGCAAATACGAAACGGGCGACGGCTCCGAGGCGGAACTCGGCGAAATCCTCCACCACATCGAACACGCCGACGGCTGGAATCTCCAGACGCGCATCAAATCCGAGGCCGACGCGCTGGGCGTGGCCCCGATGGACACGCTGGTCTCGACTCTCTCCGGCGGTGAGAAACGCCGCGTGGCGCTCTGCCGTGCGCTCGCGTCGCAGCCCGATTTGCTCCTGCTCGATGAGCCGACGAACCATCTTGATGCCGAGACCATTCGCTGGCTGGAGAATTGCCTCCACGACTTTCCCGGTGCCGTCATCTTCGTCACTCACGACCGTTACTTCCTCGATGTCATCGCCACACGCGTGATCGAGATCGCGGATGGCCGCGCCTTTTCGCATCCGGGAAATTACACTGCGTATCTCGAGTCCAAGGCTATTCGTCAGGGCATCGCGGAGCAGTCCGAGCGTCGCCGCCAGCGTTTCCTGAAAGGCGAACTCGCGTGGGTCCGCTCCGGCGCGCGCGCGCAACGCACCAAGGCGCAGCACCGCATGCGCGGCTATTACGAGATGGCCGGACAGGCCGCGCCGCCCGAGGAACGCGAGATGGATCTGCTCATCCCGCCCGCGAAGGACATTGGCAACACGGTGGTGGATTTCGAGAAGGCGGGTGCCAAAGTTGGCGAAGGCGCGGACGAACGCTGGCTCTTTCGTCAGCTCAATCTTTCGCTCAAGCCCGGCCAATGCACCGGCGTCATCGGGCGCAACGGCGTGGGCAAGACCACGCTGCTCCGCATGTGCCTCGGCGAACGCGCGCCCGACGAAGGCACGGCCAAGACCGGACGCCAGGTGAAATTCAACTACGTCGATCAGTCGCGGATGCAACTCGACGACACCAAGACCGTCATCGAGCAAATCTCCGACGGCGGCGAGACGGTGGTCTTCGGCGATGAACGCTTGAGCGCGCGCGGCTACCTGCGCCGCTTCCTGTTCGCGGATGATCGCGCGAACGAACCCATCAGCAAGCTCTCCGGCGGCGAGCGCGCGCGGCTCATGCTCGCGAAAGTCCTGAAGCGCGGCGGCAACATGATCGTGCTCGACGAGCCGACGAACGACCTCGACCTGCCCAGCCTGCGGATGCTCGAAGAGGCGCTCGTGGATTTCGAGGGCAGCGTGCTCGTGGTGAGCCACGACCGCTACTTCCTCGACCGCATCTGCGACCAGATTATTTCCTTCGAGGACGGCGGCGTGTTCGTGCAGCCGGGCAATTACTCCTACTACTTGGAGAAGAAACTGGAGCGCGAGCAACGGTTGAAAGCACCCAAGTGGGAAGCCCCGCGCGAAGTCTCCGCGAAGAAAGAAACCTCGTCCGCCGCGAGCGCCGAGCCAGCCCGCACGCGCAAACTCAGCTTCAAGGAACAGCGCGAACTCGACGGCATGGAAGCCACCGTCCTTAAGGCGGAGGCGCGCGTCACCGAGGTTGAGGCCACGCTGAACGACCCTGCTTTCTTCGCCACCCGCGGACGCGAAGCCACCCAGCTCATCAACGAACTCGACCAGATCAAGGCCGAAATCACCCGCCTCTACGCTCGCTGGGCCGAACTCGACGCGATTGGGAAGTAGTCGGAACGCGGACCGCCGAGTCCGCGTGTTTCAGTGATGCCGGAGTGAGCGAAGCAAAGCGTCACTGCAACAATTACGATCACGCGGACTCGGCGGTCCGCGCTCCGCTCACTCCCGCAAACTCACCTTGTCCGGCGTGGGGAAATCCTTCGGAACTTTCTGCGAGACCTTCCCGGTCGCCGCCCATTCGGTGCCGCGCTGGAAAGTAGTGATGAAGCCCACGCACTTTTGCGCGGTGAGGTCCTTTCCGTTGTTGTGTCCGAGCGCGGTGTGGAAGACGCGGCCTTGCCCGAATGGAATTACCATCAGCAGCGGCTCGTGTTCGCCGGAGCCGCCCGACTCCTTCGTGGAAAGGGCGCTGGCGAGGACGGTCACGTTCTTCGCCGGGCCGCGCAGGCGGTCGTAGAGTTCGTCCTTGGCGTGGAGCCATTGCGCGGGCAGTCCGGCCATAATCGGATGCGCCGGCACGCGCGTGTCCATGACGAAGGCGTGTTGCTGCCCGTGACTGCCGCCGCGCCCCACCGTCGGGTCCTGCACAAACTTCCCGTCCCGGAGGCGCAGATAGGGGCCGGACTTTTCATTGCGCCCTTCCCAGCCGCCGATGCCGATCATTTCGTTGTATTCGGGCCATTGAGCGAAAGCGTTGTCGGCCGCATGGACGCTGACGAAGCCGCCGCCGTTCTTCACGAAGGCGACGAAGTCCGCCTGTGTCTCCGGCGACCACGGCTGGCCATTGTAGTTCGAGATGAGAACGCGGTATTTCTTGAACTCCGGCTTGAACGCGGTCATGTCGCCGCCCTTGGCCGGCGTGGTCGCGACCTCGACGGTGAAGAGGCCGGTGTCCTCCAGCACCTTCTTCAAGTGCGGCGTGGTGGATTTGAAATCGTGATTGTTCTGCCCATCAATGATCAGCGCGCGCAGGGCGGCGCCGTGGAGGTTCATGCCCAGAAAGAGCGCGGCCAGGAGTGCGGTGAATTTCATGCACGGAAGGATGGCGGGGCCGGGCGGGAGTGCAAGCTTCAGCTCGCCTCGGAGCGCCGGTTGGGTGCATCTGTATGTTCTTGAGAACCGCGGGCGCGGGTGGGGCGTCGTCGCTCCGCGCGCGCCGGGCCGAAAGCGGAGACACAGTGCAGAACCGGCTCCAGCCTCACCCCGGCGCGCGCGGAGCGACGACGCCCTACCACCCTTGGCTTTCCCTCACGGGAGGCGTAGAGCGTTCAGCACGGTCACGAAATCTTTCGGCCACTTCGCCTCGAACTTCACCCGCTTGCCGGTGCGCGGATGCGTGAAGGTGAGGAGCCGCGCGTGCAACATCTGACGCGGGATTTTCACGCCGGTCCGTTCCAGCAGGCGCGCGTTCTGTTTGCGCCCGTAGATGCTGTCGCCCGCGAGCGGAAAGCCGAGGTGCAGAAAGTGAACGCGAATCTGGTGCGTGCGCCCGGTGTGCAACTGCGCCGATACGAGCGTCGCACCGTGCAGCCGCGCACCGGTTTCGTAGCTCGTCCACGCCTCGCGCCCGCCTTTCACCACGGCCATGCGCTGGCGCTGCGTCGCATGGCGGGCGATGGGCGCGCGGATGTCGCCGCGTTCCGGGGTCAGTTCGCCGCAGAGAATGGCGTCGTAAATTTTCGTCACGTCGCGTCCGGCAAACTGTTCGGAAAGTTTCAGGTGCGCCGTGTCGCTCTTGGCGACCACGAGGCAGCCGCTGGTGTCCTTGTCCAGACGATGGACGATGCCCGGCCGCGCCACGCCGCCGATGCCGCTGAGTTCCGCCCCGCAATGATGCAGCAGTGCGTTGACGAGCGTGCCGTCCTGGTGGCCCGCTGCGGGATGCACGACGAGGCCGGGCGCCTTGTTCAACACAAGCAGGTCCTTGTCCTCGAAGAGAATGTTCAGCGGAATGTCCTGCGCCTGCGCCTCGGCGGGTTTCGCCTCGGGCCAGACGATGGAAATGATTTCGCCCGCGCGCGGCGGGTGCGTGGGTTTGACCGTGCGATCATTGACGCGGATGTGACCCTCTTCGATGAGCCGTTGCAGCGTGCCCCGGGATTTTTCCGGAAAACGCGCGCGGAGAAAAACATCCAGGCGTTCACCGGGCCGCGTGGGAACGACAGTAAAAACTTCGGCTGGTGCGCTCACGGTTTCGTCACTGGCTGGCCCGCGCTGGCGACCTTGGGCTGCGCCTCAGGCCGCCAGGAGAGAATGAAGAGCAGTCCCACGCCCACGCAGATGGCGCTGTCGGCGACATTGAACGCGGGGAAGTCGTGCATGACCCCCGAGCGCGTGATGAGGTGGAAGTAGAGAAAATCCACGACGTGCCCGTGGACGATGCGGTCGAGGAGATTGCCCGCGATGCCGCCGAGAATGAGGCCGAGCGAAAGGGAGCCGAGCGAGGTGTCCGCACCGAACTTGTTCCGCACCAGCACGAGCACGACGAGGGCGACGCCGGAGATGACAGCGAGGAGGGCGTTGTTGTCGCTGAACATGCTCCAGGCCGCGCCGGTGTTGTACCAGTGCACGATGCGGAAGAAGCCGGGCAGCACATGAATCTCGCTCTGCCCCGGAATGGGCAGGAACGTGAGCACGCTCCACTTGGCCGCCTGATCAAACACGAAGACGATCAAGGCCAGCAGCGCGATGCGGAGATTAAAGTTCGGCTTCAAGCGCCGGGTGTTTAGCGAGGCGAGCGAGGTGAGGGAAGCTTCAAATCCCAAGAGCGGACGGCGGGGGCGCATCCGAACACTGTTCTGGGTAGGGCGTCGTCGCTCCGCGCGCGCCGGGGTGAGGCTCCAGCAAGTTCCAACGTG
>JAYVNY010000024.1:0-47594 GCA_043758205.1 Akkermansia sp. | reverse complement strand
ACGGCGACGCTGACGGTGCCGGTGGCAGCGTTGTGGCCGAGCGTGGCGCTGACGGGATCAAGTGTGGTGGGGCAGGGCGGACCCGCTTGCGAAACCGTGAAGGCCGCGCCCGCGATGGTGATGACGCCGAGACGCGCGGTGAACTGCGCGTTCGATGCGACCGTGTAGCCGACCGTGCCGTTGCCAAAGCCGCTGTTGCCGGAATCAATCGTAATCCAGGAATTTGTCGTCGTGGCGTTCCACGAGCAGCCGGTCGGAAGCGCCACGCTGACGAGTCCGGTGGTGGTGTTGAAACCGTGGCTGAGGCTGGACGGCGTGAGCACGGGATCGCAGGGCGCTCCGTCCTGCGTCACACCGAAGGTCTCACCGCTCAGTTCGATGCTGCCCGCGCGCGACACGCTGCTGGCATTGGCGAGCAGGCGGTAGCTCACGGAACCATTTCCCAAACCGCTCGGGCCTGAAAGGAGCACGATCCAGTTGTTCGTCGTCGCTGCCGTCCACGCGCAGGGCGCGGGCGCGGTGACGGAGAAGATATTGGTGACGGCAGTGGGCGCGTGGCTGCGGCTCACCGGCGCGAGCGCGTAAGTGCAGACCAGCGGGTCTTGCACGAGCGTGAGCGTCTGGCCCGCGATGACCACGGTGCCGGTGCGCGGAACGATGTTCGGATTCGCGGCGAGACGGTAGTCCACCGTCGCGCTGCCAGTGCCGTTGGTCGCGGAGAGGATCGTGATCCACGAGTTCGTATTTCCGATGGTCCACGGACATTGGTTGCTGGTGCTGAGGCTGACGCTGTTCGTTTCCGCGCCAGGACCGTGCGTGCGTGTCGTGGGCGTGATCGCGTAATCGCAGACGAACGCCGCCTGGTTCACTGTGTAAGTTTGCCCGGCGATGGCCAGCGTGCCGGTGCGCGGAGTGAGCGCGGGATTTAACGCGACCGTGAAGGTGACGCTGCCCGCGCCGGTGCCATTGGTCGCGGAGGTGAATTCAATCCACGAGTTCGTATTCGCCGCCGTCCACGCGCAGATGAAGTCGGTGAGGACATTCGCCGTGCGCGAGCCGCCGCTGAAAGCGACACTGGCCGAATTTGTGTTCAGTGCGTACGTACAGTCGCCGGTGACGAGCACGTTTGCATTGTTGTAGCTCGCGACGAGGGGTTGCGCGTCGGCGTTGGACATTTCGGGCGCCGTGACTTTGTCGCAAATCTCGATGACCGCGTTGCTGGAGCCGGTGCCGGGCAGCGCGCGGAAGACCATTTCGACGAGTTGATTGGTCCCCGTCGGCCAGGTTTCGCCCGTGCCGATGTCGAGACCGATGACGATTCCGATCCAGCCGTTGGTCTCCAGCGCGGCAGTGTTGGGCGTGAAGGTGGCGGAGGGATACAGATTGCTGATGGCCGCGCCGCGTCGCACCGGCGGCACGAGGGCGAACAGGTTCGTATCAAAACAAACGGTGAAGCCGAGCGCGTTCACATCACCGAGGCTTTCCAGCGAGATGCGCAAAGTGTTCGTCTGGCCGCGGCCCACGGTGAAGTCGTGCGCGCGCAGCACGCGATCCGCACCCGCGGTCTCAACGGCGAAGGCGAGGGCCAAAGACAGCACCCCCGCCTGCAACAGCGTGTTCAAACACTTTCTCATTTCAAATTGGTTCTCGAATTTTGCGTCGCGCGTTTCCGCTATTCATCGTGCGTCCTTGGCAAAACTTGATTCATCCTCGTGCGGTCGTGGCGGTTACGGCAGCACGGCGCGGAGGAATTTCTTCACCGAGAGCGGCGGCGGCGCATGATACTCGACGCGACCCGTGGTGTTGGTGAGGTTGGCGACCTTTACCCAGTTCACGAGGTTCGAGGATGTTTGCAATTCCCAGATGCCCGCCGGGCCGCCGCCGAGGCGGACGTTCAAATCGCCGGCCGGACTCACCGAGACCAGCTCGAATTCGAAACCGTTCGTCGGTGCGGTCTGGTTCAGGATGAGCACCTCGTTCAACAGCGTGATTTGTCCCACGCGGGTGCCGGGACCGAAATTGGCGCTAAAGCTGTAAGTGAAGTTGGTGAAGTTGCCCGAGCCGGAGGTCGGGGAGAGGAAGGTGATCCAATTGTTGGTCGTGGCCACGGTCCAGGTGCAGCCGGCCCCGGCGGTGATGTCGAAGGTGTTGGTGTTCGCGCCGAAGCCGTGGGTGCGGTTGGTGGGCGAGAGCTTGTAAGTGCAGGTGAACGGCGACTGTGTGAGGGCATAAAGCTGGTCCGCGACCAGGATGTTGCCCGAGCGCGCCACGGCCCCGGCATTGGTGGTGATGGAGTAGGAGACCGAGCCATCGCCCGTGCCATTGGTGGCTGAGGTGATCGTAACCCAACTGTTCGTGTTGGAGACCGTCCACGCGCAGATTGACGAGGCAAATACATTGAATGACGCATTGGTCGGGGAAGAAACATGCGTGCGGCCGGAGGGGGACAGCGAGTAACTGCAAGTCACGCCGCGCTGCGTGATGACGCAGGTGGAACCCTGCCCGAAGATCCTGCCGATGCGTTCCTGCGTGGTTGGATTCGCGGCGATGAGATACCCGACGTCCTTGGTCCCCGCCCCGTTCGTGGCCGTGACGAGGGTGATCCAACTGTTGGTCGTGGCCACCGACCACGGGCACGGGTTGCTCACGATCATAGTCACGAAATTCGACGTGCTGCCAAAACCGTGGAAGCGGTTCGTGGGCGAGAGACGATAGGAGCAGACCACGCCGTCCTGCGTAATGGTGTAGGGCAGACCAGCGATCATCACCGTGCCGGTGCGCGTGTTGGGCGAAAGATTCGTGGCCAGCGTGTACGTGATGTTCGTGCCGCCGTTGCCGCTCAACGGGCTGACCGAGACCACCCACGGATTGGTATTCACGACACTCCACGCGCAGCCCAGCGGGAGCGAGAGTGCGACGTTGCCGACTTCCGCCGCGGCCGTGTGCGTGTCGGAATTTGGCACGAGGTCAGGGTTGCAAGGAGCACCGCTCTGCGTGATGACGGCAAACGCCTCGTTGACCGTAATGACCGCGACGCGCTGCGTGCTGGAAGGATTCGCACCGAAAATGTAGTTCAATGAGTTGCTGCCCGTGCCATTCGTGACCCCGGTGAAGGTGAGCCAAGTGTTCGTGTTGACGAGGCTCCACGCGCAACCGGCTCCAGTGTTCACGCTGATGAGGTTCGTCGGCGACGACGCGCCGTAACCGTGCGGCCGGTTGGTCGGCGAAAGGCTGATCGCGCAACCCACGCTGGCCTGCCGGATCGTCAACACCTGGCCCGCGATGACCACATTCCCCGTGCGTTCCGTGAGATTCGTGTTTTGCAACAGCGCATAGGCGTTCGAGTAACTGCCCGTGCCGCTCGTCGCCGTCAAAATGCTGATCCACGGATTCGTGTTCACCACCGTCCACGGGCAAGTGCTCAAGACCGTGAGCTGCACGGAGGCCGTCGTGGCCCCGTAGCCGTGCTGACGATTGGTGGTGGAGAGCTTGGGATCACAGACCGCGCCGCCTTGGCGGACGGTGAAATTTTGCTCCGCGATGCGCACGACGCCGGTGCGCCCGGTGGTACTGGAATTTAACGCGACGCTCCAGGTCACCACGCCGTTGCCCGCGCCGCTCAAAGGCGACACGGCAATCCACGCGTTCGTATTCACCACCAACCAGTCAGGACAACCGCCCACCGGCGTCACGCTCACCGAGTTCGTCTGCGCATCCGCGTCCGGCGCGGCGGACGTCGGCGCGATGACCGCGTTCGAGCACGGCGTCGCGTTTTGAAACACCGTGAACGCCTGATCCCAAACATAAAACGTCCCCGTCCGCGCGCTATTATTCGGGTTCGGCCCCACCGAGTAGCCGAAACTACCCGCGTTCGTCCCCATGCCGTTCACCGTAATGATGATCCACGGATTCGTGTTGTTGACAAACCAGCTACAAACCGGATCCCCCAACGTCGCCACACTCACCAAACCCGTCGAACCCCCAAAGCCGTGCAGACGGTTCGTGGGCGAAATCTCGTAAATGCAACTCGCCGGATTCTGGCTGATCGTCGTGGTGCGCGTGGCGATGTTCACTACGCCCGTGCGCGACAACGGCGTGGTATTCGCCGCCACATAGTAGGGCACCGAGCCGGTGCTGACCCCGCTCGACGCACCGGGGAAGGTGAGCCAACTGTTCGTCGTCGTGGCCGTCCACGCGCAATTCGTCGCTGCGGAAACTTGAATGGGATTTGGCGGATTGCCCGGGCCTGCGCCCGCCGCGCCGTGATTGCGGCTCACCGGCGACACCGCGTAATTACACGGCACGCCGTCCTGCGTCACACTGAACACCGCGCCGCTCACCACCAACGATCCCGCGCGCGCGACCGAGTCGAGATTCGCCGAAATCACATACGTCACCGTGCCCGTGGCCGAGCCACTCGCGCCGGACTGCACCGTGATCCACAAACTGGTGTTCACCACGCTCCACGCACAGCCCGTACCCGCCAGCACGCTGAAACTGTTCGTCCGCGCGCTGCTCCCGTGATTGCTCCCGCCCGGCGCGACGGAATAAGAACACGCCGCCTGCGCCGACGGCACCACCAGCGCGGCCAACGCCAACACCAGCCACCATTTCGCTTCCAATGTCTTTCTCATGATTTGTTTATTATCTAATTTCAAAAATGCCGTGCCGGGCAACGTCACTGCTGCACCGCACGATAAAATCTCTGCGCCACGTTCGTTCCCACCGATTCCGTGAACTCCAACCGACCCGTGTTGTTCGTCAGCACCCGCACCGTCTCCCAGCTCAGTAAATCGGCCGAACGTTGGATGAGCCACACCCCCGCCGGACCCACCATCTGCAAACTCACCTGTCCATCGGTCGCTCGGGACAAATGGCTGAAATGGAAATCCGCGTCGCCCACCACCGTCACCGCGCCATTCACAAAACTCGCCGCCAACGGCATCGCCAGCGAATCCGAAACCTCCCCCGCCACCGGCTCGTCCTGAAAATTCAAAGGTGTGGAAACCGTGTTGCTGCCCGCCCGGGCCGCGAAATTCAATTGCACCAACGCCCGCCGCCCCGCCGCCAAAGTCGTATTCGACGGCAGCACAAAAACCACCCCCACCACGCCCCGCGCCACCGCCGACGTGTTGACCAGGAACATCGCCGCGTTCGTCAAGTCCGCCCCCGGCGTCGCCGAAACCAGCGCCAGCACATTCGTGTCAAACTGCACGCTGAACCCAAATCCGTTCTCATCCCCCTGCGCCTGCGCCCACACCGCCACGCCATTCGTCGCCCCCCGTGCCACCGCCGCGTTCGTGAAAGAAAGACTCCGCAACGTGCCGCTCTTCTGAGCTGTCAGGGACTTCGGAGTCGCCACCAACGCCGGCGCACAATCCTGCATCAACACCCGCGCATCCAAACCCGCCGCATAACGCCCCGCCTGCACCCAATCAATTGTCGTCAAAATCCCGTCCCCACACGTCCCGCGCGGCGCGCAATCCGCGCGATTCGTCTCACACGCATCCACCGCCGTCGCCAGCCCCGCGACGAAAAGACCGATCTGCACCCAGTCCGTGATGCCATTCACCCCATTAGGATTCCCACGCGGCACCACGTCGCCCTTATACCCGCCGCACGCCAGACCCGCGTTCACGAGGACCGCAAAACTCTGCGTCGCGCTCAGGCCCAGACTGTCCGTGGCCGTGATGACCACCCAGTTCGAGCTGGGCGCCTGCGCCGGCCCGGCCATGAAAGTGAACAACCCATTCCCATCAATCCCCGCGCCCGCCAAAGCCGTGGCCAGGCCGTAGGAAATGCTCTGCGCCGGCAGATCCGGATCCGTGGCTGCCAACGACAAACTGAGCAGCGTATTAGTATAAATCAACTGCGAACCCACCGCCGGCAACACGGGCGCACGATTACTCTCGTTGACCGTGATTTGGAAACTCTTCTGATCAAATAGCGACGGCGTGCCGTTATCCGCCACGCGAATGGTGACTACATAAACGCCCGGCCCATGCTGTTCCAACGTCTGCCAGGTGAAGAGGCCCGTCGTTGGATGGAGCGTCGCGCCCTCCGGCAAATTCGGCGACGTGAACGTGAGGGCCTGCGCCGGCAAATCCGCATCCGTGCCAACATTCGTGAAGGTTATCAGCGCGCCCTCGTTGACCACGCGATTGGTCGGCTGCACGAGGCTGGGGGTGTAACCGTTGTTGCCCACGACGTTGTTCGTGCGCGGCGTGCTCGCCGTCATGCTCACAAAGCCACCGGCGGTGTTGCCATCGGGGAACCGCCCCTGGGTGACGTTATTCAACTGCGGGCCGAAGTTAAACGCATCCACCTTCTGCTGTTGCGGATTAAACAGCCCAATATAATCCCCGCCCTTCGACAATTTGAAATTTGCGTGCAACGCCGTGGCGCTCACGTTCGTGCCCGAGGTGCCGTCCGCCCAGACCAGCAGGAAACTGCGCGGCGCGAGCACCGCCAGCGGCGTGTTCGGAATGCGCCACTTGTTCTTGTTCCCCTCGTCGTCGGTCATGAAATAACCGCCGAGGTCCACCGCGTCGTCGCTGAAATTGTAGAGTTCGATCCAATCCTCGAAGTAACCGGTGATTGGGTTGGTGATGGTGGCGGTGTTCGACGCCATCCATTCATTGATCAAGACCGGCGCGGGCGAGGGACTGTTCGTGTCGCCGGGCGTGGGCGTGAACATGAGCTGACGCGCGAACAACTGGCCGTCTGGCACGTCGCCGTAGGACACGTCGTTGTTCACGTTCGTGTAGTTGATGTAGTCGAGGATTTGATTGGACCGCGAGAGCACGAGAGAGCCGCTCAACGCATCCAGCCGGAACGACGTGTGCAGCACCGCGCCCGTGGTGAACTGCGGACGCCCATCCGCAAAAATGACCCGGAACTGCCCGGGCAGCATCACACTCCCGTTCGGGAAATTCCACGTCGCCAGATTCGTGTAACTCTTCGACAGCGCATACCCCGTGAGGTCCAGCGTGTTCGTGCTGCTGTTGTAAAGCTCCAGCCACGGCTGGTTCGTGCCCGTGTTGTCCAGCAGCGTCGTGACATTGTTCGGCTGCACCTCATTGAGCCAGAGCAGCGGATACGGCGTGACCGACCGCGCCACGGAGTTGTTCGTGCCGGGCGTGGCGTAAAGCAGGCGCGTGTTAAAATTGGTGGTGGGGGTGGTGCCCCCGAGACGCACGAAGAGGTTCTGCGTGTTCGTCGTGGGCCGATACCAGAAGCTCACCGTGTAATTGCTCGCCCCCGGCGTCGGCGAAATGGTCTGGGACATAAACGTCGAGGAAGCCGTCGTCCCCGCCTTCGTGGGCGCGAGCCGCAAACTGTTTGTCCCGCTCTTCGCGTGCAGGCTGCTGTTCGTGCTGTTGCCCAGATACGCATTGCCAAACGTCCAGAGGCTCAAATTATTCGTCTCAAAATCCCCGCCCTTCACATAATTCGAGCCCACACCCGCGACCGCGCCGCTTACCAGGCGAATATCATCAATAAACACCTCGCCGATTACATCCAGCCACAAGGCGAGCTGATTTCCCGCTGGTGTGGCGGTGTAACTGAAGAAGCGCCAGTCCGCCGCACCTTCCCAGTTGCTGACCCGCGCGTGGTCCTGGGTTATATCCAGGAGTTGAAGTGCGACCCCGCTGTTTGTGCGGCTGGCCATGTCCGACCAGGGCCGCGCCGCCTCATACTTCACCTTGCTGATGATGGTGTCCGGCAGGTTCGTGCTCGCCGCGACCTTGACCAGCGAGAGCGCCTCCCCGTCCTTGTCGAGGCCGCCGCTGTATTCGCCGATGACCGTGGCCAGCGCGGTGGTTCCGTAGGCCGACTGGAACGCCGCCGTGTCCTTCACCACCGTGAGATAAGAAAGCGGGCTGATGAACGACGCCGCCGGGAAATTGAAATCCGCGCCATTCAAACGGTAGCCGCCCAGACCAAAGGTGGTATTCGTGGAGCGGTTGTAAATCTCGATGTAATGCGCGTTGGTGATCTTCGGCTGGTACATGATTTCGTTAATGACCAGACTTTCCTCCGGTTTGGAGACGGTGCCGTTGAAATAGACCGTGATGGACTTAGTGGAATTCGCGAGGAGATTGCTACCGGCGTCATACCCCCGCACGGTGAAGAGGTTGGTGGACCCCGAGAGCGGCAGGCGGACCGACCAGTTCGTGACGCTGGACCAGAGCAGCGGGTACTCCACCCCGTTGATGGTGATGATGCGTGCGCTGAAGGGAGCGGCGCCGGAGAGCGTGACCAGGGTGCTGGCGTTCGTGAAATTCACCCCGCCATTCACCGTGAAAGCGAAGGGCGACTTGTTCTCCGACAATAACTGCAAAATGAAATCGCGGCGCACGCCGAGGAAATCCTTCATGACCTGCGGCGTGGTCGCGGGGATGCCCGCCTGCTGGAGCGCGGCGTACTTTGCATCCATGACCGGGTACATGACCTGCGGACGGAGCGGCCCGTTCGCGCCATCCTCCAGTGCCTGCCAGTAGGTGCGGAGTACGTAAGGATGCAGGAAGAGATTCGAGATGGGCGGGTCCGTGAAATCAAAGAGCGGGTCCACGGGCGTGCCGAGATACGCCGCGTCAATGTCCCAGATGAGGAACTTCCACTTTTCCCCGCCCGGCTTGGCGAGGAAGGAATTTTGCGAGCCGGGTTTGCTGTCCGTGCCGGAGATGCGGCGTGCACCGTAGAGGTCCGTGTTGTTCAAGATGCGCTCGGCGGCGAAGGCACGGGTGAAGCTGGAAACATCCACGACGGGGAACACGGCGGCGGCGTAAGCATCGCCAGTGTTGGTGGTCTTGAGCGTGTCCACGAGCTGGAAGAGGTTGGTGTAATTGTGGACTGACTCCTTGACCGCGCGCTTGCCAAAGGTCTGGCGGTAACGCGCCAGCTTCTTCACACCGCCGACGGTGGTGAGGTCTTGGAGCGTCGGCTCGTTGTTGCTGCGATTCGCCAAATCATCGCCATACTCATACCAGTATCCGATGCGGTAGAGGTCGCTGAGATCGGACTCCGCGTCGGGGAACCATTCGGAGAGGAAGCCGGAATTCTGGCGCTGGGTGTCCTCATAAATGAGGCCGCGCCGGGAGCCGTTGATGAAGACGTTGACCGGCCGCCGGTTCAGCGAGGGGATACCCATCTGGTTGATCATCCAGTAGCCCAGCGATTCATTCTGGCAGGTGCGGTCCGCGCCGAACAGGCCGGGTTCCTGGATGCGAAACGAAGTTTCATCGAGCAGCGTGTCATCCGATTTCAGGATTAGCTGGTAGTCGCAGTTGGTGCCCAACGGGGAATCGTAGAGTTTGGCGTGCGCGGGGCTGCCCGCGTAATGGCTGCCCGCGTCGTAGATGATGCGGTTGTTGCCGTAAATGAAGGTGCCTTTGAAAATTTCGCTGCTGACCTTCTCGGCGGTGATCCAGTCGGAGAGGGTCTGGTCGGTCATCCAGAAGCGGTAGCTGGCGAAGCTGGCCACGGGCTGTTTGTCGCCGATATGCACGAGGCATTCCTTGGCGGGCGCGCCGACGGGGAATTGGGTGGTGCGGACGAGGGCGTGGCTATCGGTGGCAGTGAGGTAGAACGCAATCATGGCGTTGTCCGGCTGGCCGGGAATGGTGGCGGTGTAAATGCCATCGCGGGCGAAGAGGTCCTGGCCGGTGCCGTTGTCCACCATGTTAATGACCATCGGAAGTCCGGTGGGGTCCACGCGCCAGGTCAGTTGCACCGAGGCTACGCCGTCGGGGTCATGCACCCGGGCGGTCACGGTGATGGGCTCGCCGGCCACGGGGAGCACGGGGCTGTGCGCGACCTCGGTCATGGCCGGGCCGGCGTTGGTGGCGTAGCGGCTGTTGCGCGCGCCCGGCGTGCCGAGGTTGCGCGGCACGTTCATCACGCCGGGGATTTCCAAACCGTTGCCACGCAGGCGGAACAGCATTTCCGGCCGGCCCTTCAGCCACTTCACGCTCGCGGTGATGGTGGCGGTGGTATTCGTGACGTATTGGGCGGTGAGCACTTTGTTGATGCGGTTCGCGCCGGTGTCGCCGCGATCTTGCGAGACGACGTGGAGGACGTTGCCGTTCACGCCGCCGATATTTTCAATGTACGAGTAGCGGAGGGTGCCTTGCGCGACCCACTCGTTCACGCCGGTGTTGGCGCTGGAGAAATTGCCGTTCGGCACAGACACGGCGGGGACGGTGGCGGGGGAGGTGGAGACGGTGACGTTGTCCACGAGGCATTCACCCGCTTCGTAGAGCCAGAGTTGGAGCGCGTTCCACATGCTGCTGGAGCCGCCCATGTGGTCGAGCGTGCCGGTGACGGTCATGGTGGTGAAGCTGCTCTTGGCGCTGTCATCGCTGTCGGCCCAGTTCGAGGGGAGCCGGTTGTCGCTGCGCGGGTCGATCAATTCGAGACTGCTGCCGCCGCCGTCGCTCCAGTTGCCCCATTTGCCGCCGGTGCCGTAGGTCACGTCGTCTATGATGATGTGGATGAGGTTGGTGGCCACCACGCCGAGGAGGTTGGTGGAAATGATGGTGTCGGGCATGTCGAGCGTCAGGCGCTCGCCGCCGTTGGCCAGCGTGCCGGAGTAATTGCCGAACGAGTTGCCCAAGTTCAGGTTCGTGTAGCTCGTGCGCAGCACGGCCACGTCTTTGCCCACCACGATATAGCCATTGGTCGGGATAATGGTGTTGGTCGGAAAGGTGAAATCAACCGCCTTGTTCAATCGCCAGCCGCCGAGGTTCACGGCGTTGGTACCGCGATTGTAGATTTCCACAAACTCATCCCAGTCATCGCCGGTGATGGGGCTATACATGATTTCATTGATGACGAGGGCTTCGAGGCGCTGGGCGGAGTTGTTCGCGCCGGGCGTCTGGCTGGCCAGGCGGCTGAAGGTCGGCGCACCGTCGGGCGTGCGCCCGGTGGAGACGCCGTTTTCCTGGCCGTCGAATTTGAGGCAGTCGAGGACTCGCGTGCGGTTCGAGTTGACGAGGTAGATGGCTTCCCCGCCCGCGTTCAGGGAGAAGCCCAGTTGCGTCTCGTTATACACGAGAAAATTTGTCGGCCCGATGAGCGTGCCGTCGGGGATGCGGAATTTGTTGGTCTTGGGATCGTCGGAGAGCCAGCAGCCGGAGAGGTCCACGGCAATTTTGCTGCGGTTGAACAGTTCGATGAAATCGAGGTCGGGCAGGTCGGTGTGGGCGAGGAATTCGTTGATGACGATGTGGCGCGTGGGTTCGAGGAACAGGCCGTCCACGCGGCCGGGCGAGCCGCCGATGCGGTCGCTGGCGGCCCAGGCTTGCGGGTTGTTTTCGCCATAGGACGGGCGGGCGAGGACGAGGGAATGGCCGGGGCCGTCGCAAGCGACGGGCCAGCCGTTGTCGTCGTCGTAATTCACTTCGAGCAGAATGGCGTTGACCGCATTGCGGAGCCGCACGGTGCCTTTGCTGCCGGGCAGGCTGCCGCCGTAGGGGCCGGCCACGCCATTGATGCCATAGACGGCGGTGACATCGCTGGGAACGCGAGCGATGACGATGAAGCCGCCGCCGGGGATGATGGTGTTAGTGGGAAAAGTGTAGCTGATGTCGCCCGAGAGGCGGAAGCCGCCGATGTTTTCAAAGAAGGGATTCGAGTTGTGGAGTTCCACGAATTCGATCTTGCGTCCGTCGGTGCGGGGCGCGGGGTTGTAGAGAATTTCGGAGATGGCCAGTCCGGTGCGGCGCGAGGAGGGGCCGAGCGGTTCGACGATGGTCGGGGTGGCGGAGAGGTTGGTGCTCGTGTTGTTACCAAAGTCGCGGAACTCCGCCGTGGTCGTGGCCGCGCCCGTGCGGCTGGACACGGTGAAGCCGAGGTAAATGGTGGCGGGCATCGAGATGATGGCGGTGCCGAGCTTCGTCCAGGTCTCGCCATCGAGGCTGGCGTAACCGTGGAAGGTGGTGCCGCCGGAGCGTTGCAGGCGCAACCAAGTGTAAGGGTAATTCACCGGGAAAGAACCGCTGCCCGAGGGTACGACGCCGCCGTTGGTGCGGTATTGAAAAAAGGAGCCGGCGATGCTCGGCGTGGCGCAGACGGCGGCGTATTTGTTCGTCGTGTTCAGGTTTTCACGCGCCATGAGGCTGGCCACGCTCCAGGTGTCAGCAAAGTCGAGCCGGGCCACGCGCACCTTCACATCGAAATCACCCACGCGCGTCAGGTAGGCGTAGTTGAAGGCGTCGCTGTTGCCGAAGAAATCGCCGTTGCCCGCCGTGAGGTCTGCGCCGCCCGCGACGGGCGTGTAACCGGCGTCGGCGGGGCTGCCGATGTTTTGCAAAAAGAAGGTGACGGCGGTGAAGGTGAACTGGCTGGCAGGGGTAATCGCATTCGGCGTGGCCGCGCGGTCGCGGACGTTGTTCACGGTCACGGTGTAATTGCTGCCCAGCACGAGGAGGGTGGTGTTGAACGTCACGGTCAGGCCATTGGTGGAGAGCACGGGGACGCTCAGGGTCACGCCGGGCACAGTGTAATTCGCCAGGTTCGTGGCGGTCACGAGTTCCACTGGCTCATTGTAAGTCACGGTCAGGCGGTTGGTGCCGTTGTTAATCACCTGCGCCAGCGCGGGCGGCGTCGCGTCGGGGAAGACGGCGAGGGTCGCTTCGAGGGTGGTGGCGGTGCCGGCGTAATTCACGAGGACGCAGCGTAGGGTGCTGCCGTTTTCGGCCAGGGTGACGGCGGGTTTGTAGAGGATGGAGTTGGTGGCCCCGGGGAGGTTGGTGCCGTTTTGTTGCCATTGGTAGAAAATGGGGTCGTAGTTGGCCACGAGTACGCTGTAGCTGGCGGGCTGGTTTTCTTCGGTCTCGACGGGTTGCGGGTGTTGGCTGATCACGGGAAACGGCAGGCCGCTGGGGACTAGGCGCGCGACGGGGATGGGGTCTTCCACCGTGCCGTCGGGCAACGTCCAGCGGACGGAGAAATGGTCGGCCGGGCTTTGCACGGAGAGTCCGCTTTTCATGAGGACTTGCAAATAATATTGCAGGCCGGCGACGAGCGGGATGGGCGCGCTGGTCTGGTTGGTCTGCACGAGGTATTGGCCCGCGCTCAGGTCGCTGGCGGTGGTGACGCTGGCGATGGCGCGGGCACTGGTGGTGAAGGCGTTGGTGCTGAGGTAAAGGGTGGCGCTGTCGTGGGAGCTGATTTGGAACACGTAGCTGCCGGTCACAGGGGGCACGAGGAGGGCGCGGAGGCGTTGGCCATAGTTGTTGGTGGGCCACGCGGGTGTGGCGAGGGTGTTGGTGAGGACTTCGGCGAGCAGGGGCAGGCCGGGATAGATGGGGCTGTTCGTGAGGTCGGTGAGTTGGCTGCCGGGGAGGTCGGGGAACACCTGGCGGTAGATGCCTTTGAGGGCGGCAACGAAAGTGGTGGTGCTGTTGGGCGCGAGGGTGTTGGGGGTGGAGGCGCGGTCGCGGAGGTTGTTGATGGTCAACGTGTAGTTGGTGTTGCGCGCGAGCATCGTGGTGGCGAGGACGATGGTGTGGGGCCGGAGGCCGAATTGGACGCCGGTGATTTGGGCGCCGTGGCTGAGGGTGTAATTCGTGCCGGCGAGCGCGGTGGCGGGGTCGAGGGCTTCGGTGAAGGCGACGAGAACGGCGTTGGCGTTGAGGTTCGCCGCGTGGCGCAGGGCGGGGGCGTCGGTGTCGGGGGCGACGTTGAGGGTGGCGGTGGCGCTGGTGGTGGTTCCAAAATTGTTGCTGACGATGCACGCGAAGGTGGAGCCCTGGTCGGCGAGGGTGACGACGGGCAGGGTGAGGCTCGCACCGAGGGTGCCGGCGATATTGGTGCCGTCGCGGGTCCAGCGGTAGGTGACGGCGTCGAGGTTGCTCACGGCCACGCGGAAGGTGGCGGGAAATTGTTCGAGAACGGTCAGGTTCGTCGGCTGGGCGGTGAGGACGGGGGCGCTGACGGCGGCCTGGCCAAAGGGGCGGAAGTAGGACGCGGGCATGGGCTGTTCGTAGGTGCCGTTGGGCAGCTTCCACCCGATGGCGAAGGAGTCGTCGCCGTTGCCGGTTTTGTGGAGGGCTTCGACGTAGTAGCGCTGACCGGCGACGAGGTAAATGTTCGTGGATTGCTGGGTGGGGAAGATATACCAGGAGCGGGCCAGGGTGGTGTTAAGGTTGTAGGCGACGCCAATTTTGTTGGCGGGACTTTCGTCGGGACTGATGAAGAGGATCGCGGAGTTTTGGCCCTGGCACCAAAAGATGTATTCGCCCGTGACGGGCGGGATAAGCAGGCCGCGATAGCGCTGGCCGAAGTTGTCGCCGTAGTTGGAGGGAGTTTCAAAAAGGTTGGTCGAAACCTCCGCCAAGTCGGGCGCCGGCGGGAAAACGTTCGTCAGACTCTGCAACGTGCTGCCCGGGATGCCGAGGTAAAGCTCCCGGTACAGGCCAGTCTGCGCCTGCGCCGTCGGCCCGAGCACCGCCGCCAGCCAAACCCACACGACCACAGCCCAGCGGCCGCCGAGGCTTCCAGCCCTCGACTCTCGACTCTCGACTCTCGACTGACGGCGTTCCCTCTTCTGATTCTGATTTTCCATGTGACTAATACGACATTCCGCGCCTGCGGCTGTAATTTCGGCGCGGCAAATCCTGTGCGTGAAAAAGTTCTTCAGAGCCTGAACCACGCGGTTAAAAGTGCGTTCTGTGGTGGTCCACCGACTCTCGATGCGAGCCTCGCCCCGAACAGCGCGCGCCCAAGGTGCTCCTCCCCCATCTCCACCACGGGATTTTCACCCTGCGAACAAGGCGTGTTTCCACGCCCCTCCTCGCGCTGCCCCGAAGACCCGCGCGGCTGCTCTCCAGCATCCAGGCGCGAACCCTCCTCCAAGCCCGCAAACCGTAGCCACCGCCCGAGATGCGTGCCATCTGGGTAAAACGCGCATCCGCCAGCGTGGTGTAATTGCGTAACCCCCGCCTCCGCACCATTCCCACCCCGCCAGGAATCACGCGCAAAAAAACGCGGCGCACGCGCGCCGCGCTCTGGACAGACCGTGCTCACGCCTGCCCCACCGAATTCAAATCCACCCACCCGCGCGTCACCGCGAACTTCACCAACTCCGTCGCGCGCCGCACCCCCAGCTTACGCATCACCCGCTGGCGATGCTTCTCCACCGTCCGCACACTCAAGCTCAGTTGCGCCGCCATATCCTTGTTCGGCAACCCCTCCACAATGAGCGCCAGCACCTGCTTCTCCCGATCCGAAAGCGGCTTCGGCCCCGTATCCTCCAGCCGCCCGCCGTTCTGGACGAATTCCTCGAAAAACGCCTGCGCCACATCCGGCGCGAACGACGTCTCCCCCCGATGCACCTTCTCAATGGCGCTGACCAGTTCGAGCGGCGACGCATGCTTGCTCAAATAACCCGGCGCGCCCGAACGCACCACATCCTTCACCACATCCCGGCCCTTACGCCCGCCCAGGATCAACACCCGCACCTTCGGATGCGACGACCGGAGCGACCGCGTCGTCTCCAACCCATCCATCCCCGGCAACGAACTGTTCATCACCACCACATCCGGCCCATGCGCCTTCACCCCCGCGATGGCCTCCTGCCCCGTCGCCGCCTCCCCCACCACATCGAACTGCACATGCCGGCTCAAACACGACCGCACACCCTCGCGCACGTAAGGATCATCATCCACCAGTAGCACCTTGATATTCATAAAGTTAACGACCCACCGAGTTTTGTTTTTTGAAAAGCAGAAAGTAAAAAGCAGAAAGCAGAAAAACCGACCCCGCCCGTCCCTCCGGACTGTAATCCAGTCCTACGGCCCGGAAGCCACCCGACGCGCGCCCCGTTAATTTCTGCTTTCTGCTTTCTGCTGTCTGTTTTTGTCATGGCGTTTGTAATTGATAAAACCGCGACCCATTCGTGGGCGCGGCCAAGTTCACGGAAAACTGCCCATTGCTCAGGACCGGCCCATTCGACACCGGTGCCCAAGACACGGGCAGATTCAAATTCGTCGTGCTCACCAGTTGCGCCGTGCCCGCCGACTGCGGCCACGCCAACGCCACACCCCCGCCCGACCGCGCGACACTCAACACCGGATTCGTCCACACCGAGATCGTGAACGCCTGCCCGTCCGACATCACCGGCGCACCGTTGTCCGCCACCCGCACCGTCACCGACACCGGCCCAAACGCCTGATTGCTCCCCGGCGTCCAGGAAAACAAACCGCTCGTCGGATGAATCACCGCCCCACCCGGCGCACCCGCATCCAGCGAGAAAGAGAGCGCCTGCCCCACATCCGCATCCGCCGCCGCCGCCGTAAAAGACACCGGCACACTCCGCACCGCCGACCGGTTCGCCACGAAGCCCAGCGCGGGCGGGTTGTTATTCTGATGCGGCGTGAGATTGGCCGTGGGAATGACCTGCTTCGCTTCCCCCGGCGGCAGCCACGAGAGCACCGCCGTGCCCGCCCCGGACAAATTAAAATACTCCAACACCACCGGATACGACTGCCGCGCCGCCAGCGCGATGGCACCCACATCCTCCGCCGAGGCGTGCGCCGCCCAGTTGCTGATGATGAGCTGCCCATTCACCCACAGCCGCACCCCGTCATCGCTCCACGTAAAAAACTGATAAGTGCCGCCCGCGTTCGCCCGCACCTGCCCCGTCCACCGCACCGAATACGAAACCGGCATCACCGCCGGGTCGGGCGAATTCGTGTTCCAGGAAAAATTCACCGCGTCATCAATGCGCGTGAACGCCGCCGAATTAAAAGCCGCCCCCGAGAAGTACGCCCCGCGCAACCCCCGGTCCGCCGGATACAACTGCGCGCTCGGCACCACTTCCATCGCCACCCCCGGCTGCGTCCAAAACAACTGCGCGATGGCGCTGAAAGAACCCTCGAAATACTCCATCGTGAGGTCGTAATAACGCCCCGCCACCAGCGTGATGCTCCCCGAGTCTTCCGTCTGAAAATGCGCCGACCAATTATCCACCAGCAGCCGGCCATCCACCCACAGCCGCACGCCCTCGTCCGTGACCGTGTGGAACTGATGCACCCCCGAGCGCCGCGCCTGCACGCGCCCCGTCCAGCGCACGGAGAAATTATCCGCCGCCATGCCCGCGATGGGTGCGCCATTGCCCCAATTGAAATTCACATTCGTATCCACGCGCGCCTGGAAGAACTGCGTCAAATTCCGGTCCACAAAGTATTCCGCCTGCAACCCCGTCCCGCGCCCCGCTGGCTCCGGCAAATGCACCGATACGCCCACCACGCGACTCGTGGCCGACAACCCGGAGTTGTCCGTCGCCACGGCGGTGAACGCGTAGTTCGTGGCCCCGAGATTGTTTAAGGTCAGCGAGTAAGGTGGCGCGAACACCTGCCCGACCCGCGTCGCGCCCGCATAAAATTCCACCTGCGAGATCACGCCATCGCTATCCGACGCGCTCGCCGCCAGCGATACGCTCGCGGGCGCATCCAGTGCCGAACCATCCTCAGGACTCGTGAGCGAGACCGCCGGAGCCGAGCGCACGTAACTCACGAGGAGTTGGGGCACATTCGCCGCCGAGTTTTCGCGCGCCCCATAGCTGACAAACTCACTGCTGGTCGTCGGCCCCGTGCCGTTCGTGCCATTGCTAAAAATGCGGAAGGACAACACGCCACCATTCGCGAGCGCTGGCGCGAGGAAGGCCGTGACCGGAATGGTCAAAGTCAGGTTGTTCCCCACGACCGGCCACGTCACCGTGGGTGTTGTCGAACCCGGTTTGTTGTTCCAAATGATGGTGGTCTCTCCCCACGAATTGTCCGTGACCAGCGCCGCCGTGTGGAACACCGGCTCAACCCACGAGCGCGTGACCAGCCGCAGGTTCGCTCCGACAATCGTCCCCGGCACCGACGACAAATCAAACTTCAAGAACGTCTCGCGCGTGGTGCTGGCGCTGCCCGCCTTCACCGAGAGCGTGGTGGCCGTACCAAAATTCATGACCGCCGCCGCACCGTTCTGCACATGCGCGTCCGCGAGGGCGAGGAGCGCGTTGGTTTGAAACGCGCCGACGCTGAACTTCGCGCGCAACGTCGCGCCGTAGGTGTTGCTGGTGTTGAACAGCAACCGCAGCGGGCTGGTCTGCAGCACCGTCACACCCGCATCCAGGGACAACACCGCGGTCGCCGAGTTCGTCAATTCCACCGTGAGTCCCGCCGTGTTTGTCTGCGTGGGATCGGACACGCCGAGGTCGAGCACGGTGCCGTCGTTCTTCAAAATAACCGCCGCCTTGTGACTGAAACTGATGCCCGCGCCCGCGACCTGGTTCGACGAATCGCGCCAGTGATTGATGCCGACGAGTCCCAGCCTGTTCTCGCGCACCGCCGTGGCCGTGCTGTTGTTCTGCAAAATGGTGATGTCCGGGCTGGCCGCATACGCCGCGACCGCGCTCGCGCTCATGCCGGGCAGCAGCACGTACGAATAGGTTCCGTTGTTCGGGTTCGTGCCGTGGTCAAAATACATCGTGAGGTAGTGCCGCGTGTATTTCGTGGCCGAACCGTAGGTGGTGTTGAGATCGCGCATCGCCCCCGCGCGCGATTCACGCAGCGCCTTCACCGTCGTACTTGATGGGAAGAAATACCCAATGTCGCCCCCGTTTACTGAACCAGCGAGATGCGCCCACGACGTGCCGTTCATCGTCTCGCTCCAGCCGGGGCCGCTCGGCTTGGTCGCGCCGTTCACGGTGAAAGCGTTGTTGCCGTAGAGTCCGAGGCGGCGGTTTTCGATAATGGTCTCCACGCCGCTGTTCGTTTCCGCACTGCTCACGCTGTTGCCCACGCAGACGATTTCATTGTCGAAGATGAACCACGACTTGCGTGCCCCCAGCGTGCTCACCCAGGTGTTCAAGTGCATCGCGGCCACGCCGTAGAGTCCGAGGATCGAAGCGCCGCCGGTCTGGTTGTTCGGACTGCGGTAGGAATCTCCCGAGCCGTTCGTGCGCGTGAACGTGTCCACTGTCGTGCCGGGCAGGCGATACGGATCAATCGTGGACCAGAACTGATCCGAGTATTGACCCAGCTCGCGGTTGTAGAGATAAGTCATGCCCTCGCCCGTGTACCAACCCTTGAGATTTTCGCCGCGCGTGGATTCGTAATTCGCGATCCGGCTCGACGACATGGAGAGAGCGAACGTCCAGTCCGGCGTGTGATGCACGACGCGGTCCATGCCGGGGAACTGACGGTGCTCGGTCGTCACGATGCGCGCGGGGATGTTCAAGTCGTTGAGCGCCGCGCTGGCCCACACGTTGTAAGGCGGTGATTGCGCGCTGAGAAAATTGCGATACGTGTCGGACTGAATCATGCCCTTCACAAAAGATTTGTAAGCCGTCGCGTCGGCCAGCGGCGCGACTTGCGCGACGCGGAGAATGGCACTGAGCATTTCGTGACCGCGTTCGTGGGCGTCGCCGTTGCGGGTGTGGTAGCGGCCGTCCACCATTTCCATGGCCGCGCCGCGCGCGAAGAACGGCTGGAAGGAATCCGTGACCCAGCGGAAGACATTGGTCTGCGCGGGATCGGTGATGGCCCAGGTCGAGCCGGTGAGCAACTGCATCATCGAACCCATCGAATCGAGCAGCTCCACGCCGTAGCCCGCGTTGTAGGCGAACTCGTTGTGAAAGACGAACGAGCCGTCACGATAAAAACCGTCGCCGCTCGTCACGTACGGGAAAACATCGCTCAAGCCCGAACGCGCGAGCGCGACCTTGTTCGAGTCCTGCACCAGCACGCCGCGCACGGCGACGACGAGCGATTTCCAGATTTTGTTCGCCGCGGTGAGGTTCGTGGAGATGTAGCTGTCGCTGGGCGTGGGCGTGAAGTGGTCCACCGCCGCCATGTAGTTGCTGATCTGCGCGGGGGAAAGATTCGAGTAGAGCAGCGTGGTGATGTCGTTCAACAAGAGGGGCGTGGCGATCTCGAAATCGAACCAGTTGTCGAAGACGACGGAGGACGCGTTGTAGTGATTGGTGAACATCCAATCCAAGCCGCTGATGGTCGCGGCGCGCAGGCTGGTGTTGCCTTCGAGCGCGGAGTCCTTGATCGAGTAGGCGAGAGCCATGGTCCGCAGGCGCGAGTAGGTGCCGCTGATGTCGCTCGAATCGGCGGCGGGATACGGATACGCGCTCCAGAGATTGGTGCGCGTCGGGGTGGTGTTCATGGTGGACCAGTAGGACTGCGCGCTGTTGCCCACCGAGCTGATCCAGTTTTGGTAAAGCGGATTCGAGAAGCTGGCGTTCGTCCCCTGCGTGAGCAGGTCGCGCCAGCGGAGGCGCAACGTGTCGAACTCGCCCGCGCGTGCCGTGAAAACAGAAAGCAGAAAGCAGAAAGCAGAAATAAGCAGCAGCAGCGCCCGCGCACCGGGTGCGCGCTGTGCTGATTTCTGATTTCTGATTTCTGCTTTCCTCATTTGGTTTTCGGCTTCCAAGTTTCCACCGTCGTCGGCGCGCTCGATTGGGCGCGCTCCACTTCGAGGCCGATGGCGCGTTCGACCCGCGCGCGGGCCACAAGATAATCGCGGGTCGCATTAATTTGCGTGGTGCGCGCTTCGGTGAGCGAGGTCTGCGCGTCCAGCACGTCGAGCTGGGTGCCGCTGCCGGCGTCGTAGCGCGAGGACGCGAGGCGAATGGACTCCTCGGCACGCTCCACATTTTTTTCCTGTGACTTCAAAACTTCACGGGCCTCGATGAAGCTCGAATAGAACGTCCGCACCTGCTGCTCCACCCGGCGCGTCTGGTCGGCCAGAGTCACGGTGGTCTTCGCTTCGCGCGCGCGCGCCTCGACCACGCGACCCCGCGTGGCCAGGCCGTCGAAGATGTCCCAGTTCATCTCCACCCCCGCGATGGGGCCGGACACGTCCCGGTAAAAGTTCCCGCTGAACTCGCTGTTGTAAGCTTTGTAGCCGGCATACACGCCCAGCGCGGGCCGGTAGCCGGACTGGGCGATCTTCACGCGCTCGTGCTGGAGTTCCATTTCCGTGCGCAGCGCATGCAACTCGGGTCGCCGCGCGCGGGCCAGTTCCAGCGCCTCCGGCAGCGCGATTTCATACGGCACCGGGTCGAGCTTCGTGGTCAGCACCAACGGGATGTCTTCGAGCACGGTGGTCGGGAGGTTGTAGCCGAGGGCGGTGGCCAGTTTGTTTTTCGCGGTGCGAAAATTGTTCTGCGCGCGGAGGAGGCGCGGGCGGGCGTTCGCCACCTGCACTTCGCCGCGCAACACGTCGAAGCGCGGCACGGCCCCGGCGTCGGAACGTTTCCGGGTGTGGCCCAGTTCTTCGGAGAGCAGGCGCACGGAGGCCGCTTGCACGGCGATCTGCTGTTCGGCGAGCAGCACGTCGTAGTAGGCGGTGCGGACTTCGAGAATCGTGTCGCTGAGGACGGTGAGGTAATCCTGATACGCCTGTTCCTTCACCAGTTTCGCCGCGCGCCAGGAGGCGGCGAGGCGGCCACCTTCGTAAATGGTTTGCTGGAGGCGGATGCCGCCGGTCCAGTGGTTCCGCAGTGGTTGGAAGGATTGTTGCTGGCTGTACGGGTCGCGCTCCACGGCCTGGCTGTGTTCGTAGCCGGCGGTGCCGCGAATTCTCGGCAGCACCACGGCGCGGGTCTGGAGCGAGACGCCGTGCGCGGCTTCCAGATCGTGTTGGGCTTTGAGAATGTCGCCGTTCTGGGCGAGGGCGATGCGGATGGCGTCGTCGAGGGAGATCGGTTGCGAGAGCCAGCCCGCCGGCGCGGCGCTGCTGCGCGGTGCACCCGCCGGGGCGGCGGGTTCGGCGCTGTGCGCGGTCGCGCACGTCAGCGCCAGCGCCGTGGCGACGGCGCAAAACATCACTCTCTGTTGCTTGTCCATTGGCATAGTTGAAAACAAAACGTTGCTCTCGCCGCCCCTCACGCGGGGCGCGCGTCATTGCTCCTGCACGCGATAGAATCTCATGCTGGTGCCGATGCCGTCGGTGGCGGTGGCGGTGATGACGTCGGGCACGATCTCGCCCCCGACCACTTTCCACGTCACCAGCACTTCGGTGTCGAGCAGCGTCCACTGCGGGTCGCTCAACGCTTCTTTGTAATAAACTTTGTAGGTCTTGCTGGCGCGGCCTTCCCAGTGGATGGAGAGCGTGTTGCCGTCCACGGCGAGGTGGAGGTTGCTCACGCTCACGGCGTTGGTCACGGGCGGTTGGTCGCTGTAAACAATTTGATCGAGCCAGCCGCGGTCGGCGTTGGTCGAGAGGCTGCCGTTCTTGAAGTAGGTCCATTCCAGCGCTTGCGGGCCGGCGTCGAGCGGGTAGCTGCGTGGTTGCCAGCCCACTTCGCCGGAAAGGGTGGCTTGTGGTACGCCATTCAGGAAGAAGGTCAGGTGGTCGGCGTTGGTCTCGGAACTGACTTTCCACCAGAAGCTCACGCTGCCGGGTCCGGACACCATCGTCTCGAGGGTGCTGCTCTGGTTGTCGAAAATGCGGCCGCTGCGGGCGGCGTCGGTGCCGTCGTGGGTGACGACGGTGTGGCCGATCCAGCCGGCCTCGCCCACGGTGGTGAAGAAGAGGTCGTAGGAGTCGAGCGCCTCGGCGAGATCAATCACGGGGAGCACCGTGACGAGCGCGGGCGTGGTGCTGACCGCGCCGGCGGTGTTGGTAATGGTGGCGGTGTAGTGGCCGGCTTGCGCTGGGGCGATGTTATACAGGGTGAGTTCCGCCGTGTTGGCTCCGCCGATGGTCGGTCCGTCGGTGAGGAGGTTGGTGGCGTTGTGGAACCAGCGGTACGTCTGGGGCGCGCTGCCAGTGGTGGCGACGCTCAGGGTCACGATGTCGCCGGCCTCGACGCTCTGACTGGCGGGTTGCATGACGATGGCGGGGGGCGCGGTGGTGACGATGATGATGGGGGGCGGGGTCTGATTGAACCACACGTAGTCGAGCCAGCCGCGGTCTTCGCCGGCGGTGAGGGTCGAGTTTTTCGAGTAGCGCCATTGGAGTTCGTGGCTGCCAGAGGGGACGTTGAAGTTGATGAGTTGCCAGTCTTGTTCGCCGGAGATTTTCACCTGATCCACAGCGTCCACCATGAAGCGGAGGTAGTCGTGGTCCACTTCGGTGCTGCACTTCCACCAGAAGGAGAGCGGGCCGGGTCCGGTGACGGTGGTTTTGAGGTAGGTGTAGGTGCCGTCGGTGGTGGCCCCGGTCTGGGCGGCATCCACGCCGTCGCGGGTCACGCCGGTCTGGCCCTTCCACGCAGTGGCGGTGCCGCCGGTGGTGAAGGCGAGTCCGCCGTCGAGGGCGGCGTTGATGGTGACGTTGGAGCTGAGGGTGAGGGTCGCGCCGGAACTGGTGACGCGGTTGACAGAGTTGCTGACGACAACGGAGTAGGTGCCGACGGCGGGGGGGCCGACATTCGAGACAATCAGGGAGGCGTTGGTGGCCCCGCTGAGGCCGGGGCCGTTGGCGAGCGGAGAGCCGTTGAACAGCCATTGATAATAGACGGGGGGCGTGGCGGCGGCGACGACGGTGAAGGTGACGTTGCTGCCGGGTTCGGCGGTGACGTTCGCGGGTTGCGTAATGATGGTGGGGGGCACGAGGCCGAAGGATACTTGGTCCACGTAGGCGCGGTCTTCGCCGTTGGTGGTGCTGCTGTTCTTCGCGTAAGTCCAGGTGAGGGTCTGCGCGCCGGAGCCGAGGTTGATGGTCTTGAACTGCCAGTCTTGTTCGCCAGAGATACGGACGGCGAGAACGCCGTTCGTGAAGAAGGTGAGGTAATCCCCATTCGTCTGCGAAGAAACTTTCCACCAGAAACTCACGGCACCGGGTCCATTGAGAATGGTGCTCATGGAGGTGCTCTGGCTGTGGCCGATGGAGCCGCTGCGGGCGGCGTCGGTGTTGTCGTGGGTGACGGCGGCGTGGCCGACCCAGGGCGGGGTGCCGTTGGTGGTCCAGGTGAGCCCGGGGGTGTCGAGAGCTTCGTCGAGCGCGAGGATGGAATAGACGGTGAGGTTCGCGGCGGAGCTAATGGTCGAGCCGGCCTGACCGCTGACGAGGACGCGATACGCGCCGGCCTGGCCGGATTGCACGCCGGTGAGGACGAGGTTGGAAGTGTTGACGCCGCTCAGGCCGCTGCCGTTGGCGAGGTCGAGGCCGTTGCGCTGCCATTGATAGGTGAAGGGCGGGGTGCCGGCGACGGTGACGGCGAAGGTCGTGCCATTGCCGGCATCAAGGCCCCGGCTCGCGGGCTGCACGGTGATGGTGGGCGCGACGGGACCGAAGGCAACTTGATCGAGCCACGCGCGATCCTGGCCGGCGACGGTGCTGGTGTTTTTCGCGTAGGTCCAGGTGAGGGTCTGGTTGCCGGAGCCGAGATTGATGGCGCGCGTTTCCCAGTCTTGTTCGCCGGAGATGCGGACGGCGAGGACACCGTTCGTGTAGAAGGTGAGATAATCACCATTCGTCTGCGAAGAAACTTTCCACCAGAAACTGATCGTGCCCGGCCCGAGAATCGTCGTCTGCACCGAGGCCGAGCCGCTGTGCGGCACGTCCTGGATGCGGGCGGAATCCGAGCCGTCGTGCGCCACGGCGATCTGCCCGACCCACGCGGGCGAGCCACTGGTGGCCCAGACGAAGTTGGTGGTGTCGAGCGCCTCGGCGAGCGGGACCAGGGTGTTGACCGTGAGCGCCGCGCTCAAGCTGTTCGCCGTGCCCGCCGCGTTGCCGACGACGACGGAGTAATTGCCCGCCTGCCACGGCTGCACATTGTTCAACGTCACGGTCGCGCTATTCGCACCAAACATATCGACGCCCTGATAGCGCCACTGATACGTGAACGGCGGCGTGCCATACGCCCCCACCGTGAAGGTCGCGGTTGCGCCCTGATCCACATTCGTTCCCGCCGGATGCGTCGTCACAATCGGCGGCGTGGGGATGAAGACGAATTGATCCACCCAGCCGCGATCCTGCCCATTCGTCACGCTGGCGTTCTTCGCGTAAGTCCATTTCACGATCTGATTGCCGGGCAGGATTGAGAACGAGCGTTGTTCCCAGCCCACTTCGCCGGAGATGCGCGCGAGCGAGGTGTTGTTGGTATAGAAAATCAACTCGTCGCCGCCCGTGCCGTTGTTCGTCTGCGAGGACACCTTCCACTTGAACTGCACGGTGCCGGGACCGGCGATGGTCGCCTGCATCGTCGAGCTGCCGCTGTTCGCGGTGGTCGGCGACTTCACCGCATCCACGCCATCGAAGGTCATCTGGTTCTGCCCGATCCAACCGGGGCTGCCGGTGGTCCACACGTAGTCCGCGTTATCAATCGCCTCGGCAATCGGGAAGGTTGGCAGCACGGTGAGCGCCGCCGGCAGGCTGTTCGCCGCGCCCACCACGTTGCTGACTTCGAGCGAGTAGTTGCCGGCCTGCGCCAGCTGCACGCCGCTCAAGTTCAGCGTGGGCGTCCGCGCTCCGCTGATGCCGCCGCCGTTCACGAGCGGCGAGCCATTGAGGAACCACTGGTACGAAAGAGGCGGGGTGCCGCGCACGCCCGCGGAGAAGCTGACCGCCGAGCCTTGGTCAATGACCCGCGCCACCGGCTGGTTCGTGACGATCGGCGCGATGGGCGCGAACACGACTTGATCGAGGTACACCGTGTCGAGACCGTTCGTGAAGAGACCGCTCTTGTTGTAATTCCACGTCAGCACAAACGTGCCGGAGTCGAGGTCATAGGTTTTCTGCGACCAGTTGTGGTTGCCGGAAATTTCCGAGGCGATGGTGCCGTTAATCTCGAAGCTCAGGATGTCCACGTTCGTTTCCGTGGACGCGCGCCACCAGAAGGAGAGCGTGCCCGGCCCCTGCACCGTCGTCTTCAAAGTGGTGGACTCGCTGCCCGGCATGGAGCCGCTGCGCGCGGCCAGGCCGTCGCGATGAATGTTTGTGGAAGCCACCCACCACGAGTAGCCGTAGGTTTCCCAGACGAGATTGGTGTTCAACGCCTCGGCGAGCGGCAATGACGGAATCACTTGCAGCGTGAACGGTGGGCTGACGGCGGAACCTGCGGGGTTCGACACTTCAACATTGTAGGTACCGCTCTGCTCCGGCTGCGCGTTCGAGATAGTCAGGCGGCGATTGCCCACCGCGCCCACGAGGAAGCCGGGGTAGATCGGGAAATTGGTGTCGCCGTTGAGCAGGTTCGTGCTGCGCAACGTGCCGGGCGGCGTGAAACTCCACTGGTAGCTGAAGGGTGTGGTGCCGCTTGACGCCACGTTGAAGCGCACGGTCGTGCCCACGTCCACGGCGAACACATTCTGGCTGGTGTTCGTGATGATCGGCGCGGTCGGGCCGAAGACGACTTGATCGAGCCACGCGCGGTCGAGGCCGGAGATGCCGGTCGCGCTCTTGGTGTATGACCAGCGCAAAACGGTGGCGGGATCATTGATCGTGAAGGTGCGCTGCCGCCAGTCTGTCTCGCCGGAGATGTTCGCCACTTCCACGCCGTCAATCGTGAAACGCATCCGGTCCTGGTTCGTTTCCGAAGAGCATTTCCAGAAGAAGGAAATCGCGCCGGGTCCCGAGACCACCGTCTGCACCCAGCTCGTCATCCCGTGGCCAATCGTGCCGCTCACCGCCGCGTCAATCAGATCGGATTTCACGTTCGTCTGGCCGCGCCACGGCAGGCCGCCGACCGACGCGCCGGAAACCCAGATAATGTTCGTGTGATCCGTGTCGAGCGCGACGGGCAGCGAGATGATGGGAATCACGCTCAGGAAAACATTTTCACTGATGTCGAGGCTGTAGGGGTTTCGTACCACCACATCGTAAAGACCAGCCTGCGACGGTTGCACGCCGCTGATGGTCAGCGTCGGCGTTTTCGAGCCGAGGATGTTGCCGCCGTCGCCGAGTTCCTGGCCCTCAAAACGCCATTGATAACTGAGCGGCGCGGTGCCGAGCGCCTGGATGGAGAAGGTCACATTCTCGCCGGGGTTCACTTCCACGCCGACCGGTTCCTGCACAATCACCGGCACGGACGGGCCGCTGCTCGGCACGAAGTCCACTTCATCCAGCCAGCCGCGATCCAAGCCCGCGAAGCCGCCCGCGTCTTTGCTATACGTCCAGCGCAAGGTCACGAGTCCGCCGGGCACGACGAACGATTGATACTGCCAGCCACCCAGGCCGGAAATTTGTGCCCACGTAGCGCCGTTGGCCGAGAAGGTCAGGAAGTCCGCGTTCGTCTGCGAGGAGATTCTCCACCAGAAACGAATCGTGCCGGGGCCGACCACAGTCGTTTCGATCGTGCTCGAAGTGCCGTCCACAATCGTGCCGCTCTGCGCCGCCGCCTCGCCGTCGTGCGTCACGTTCGTCTGCACCGTCCACGGCGCACCGAGGTCGGTGCTCCAAGTGAGATACGGCGCATTCATCGCTTCGCCGACCGTGAGCGCGGCCAGGACGCTAAACTGGACGGGCGAACTGACGATGCCGCCCGCCGTGTTGCTGATCGCGACCGAGTAAAACCCGCCCTGCAACGGCTGCGCGTTGTTCAAGGTGAGCGTGGCCGTGGTCGCGCCGCTGACGCTGCCGCCGTTGACGATGTTCGTGCCGTTCCGCTTCCACTGATAGGTAAGCGGCGCGGTGCCGGCGGCGACGACGGTGAAACTCGCGGGTGCCCCCTCGTTGACGGTGAGCGCGGCGGGCGGCGTGGTGATGCTCGGCGGGGTAAGCACGACGAGCGCGGCGTTCGAACTGAACACGAAGCCGACGGCGTTGCTGACGGTGACGGAGTAATTTCCCGCGTCCACCGGCTGCACGCCACTGATGACGAGCGTGTTGGAATTCACACCGCTGATACCGTTGCCGTCGAAGAGCGCCACGCCATTCAAACGCCATTGCAGGAAGAGCGGAGGCGAGCCAGCCGTGCCGACGGTGAACGTCGCGTCGTTGCCTTCCACCACCGACTGTCCGGCAGGTTGGGTGGTGATCGAGGCCGGCACGCTGACGATGAGGCGCGCGCCGCCATTGGTCGTGCCCGGCGTGTAGGTCGAACCGTTCTGCACGAGCCACGGCTGGCCGATCACGGCGAGGTTCAAATACGGAGCGCCCACCACTTCGCTCATCGTGAGCACCGTGAGCGACGCGGGGCTGCTGACGGCGGTGCCGGCGGAATTGCTGACGACGACGGAGTAAGTGCCGATGTGCGCGGCCTGCACGTTGTTGAGCGAAAGCGTGTTGGTGGTCGCGCCGCTCACGCCCGCGCCGTTCACGAGCGGGACGCCGTTGAGCAGCCATTGATACGTGAGCGGCAGCGCCCCGCTGGCGAGAATGCTGAAGCTCGCGGACTCGCCCTCGGTCACGCTGCGGTTCGTGGGCTGGAGTGAAATGATCGGCGCGGAGAGAACGGACGTGGCGTTCAACGTCACCACCGCGCTCGTGGCTGTGCCGGCGGCGTTGCTCACAAGGAGCGAGTAATTCGCCGACTGCGCCGGGGCGCTGAGGATGGTCAAACGCGGGCCGCGCGCGCCGCTCACGCCGTTGCCATTCAAAACCGGCACGCCATTCGAACGCCATTGGAAGGTCAGGGGCATCGAGCCGCCCGCGCCCGCGCCGAAGATCGCAGTGTGACCGGCGAGGAGGCTGAGGCTCACCGGCTGGTTCGTGACCGTCGGAGCAACATTGATCGTGCTCGGCGTGTAAGTGATGTCGTCCACCCAGCCCGCGTCCTGGCCCGCCGTGCCACTGGTGCCTTTGCCGTAGCGCCACTTGAGCAACTGTGTGCCGGCGGGAACGGCGTAAGATTTCTGCTCCCACGGGACCTCGCCGGAGATGCGGATCATTTCGGAAGCGCCGATGTAGAAGCGCAAATTGTCATCGCTCGCTTCGCAGGAAACTTTCCACCAGAAGGTCACGGTGCCCGGTCCCTCGACGTAGGTTTCCAGGCGCGAATTCTCGGCGTGATTGATGACGCCGGAGCGGACGTCGTTCACGCCGTCGTGCGCGGTTGCGCTTGTTTCGGCGATCCAGGAGGCGTTGCCGGCCTGGGCTAAAGCGATGTAGGGAGCGCCTGCCGCCTCGCCGAGCGTGAGGACGGAGAGCGAAGCGCGGGCGCTCGCGAGGCCGACGGCGTTGCTGACGACCACGGTGTAGTTGCCCGCCTGCGTCGCCGGCACGTTGCTGAGGCTGAGGCTCGCAGTAGTCGCGCCGCTGACGGGGCTGGCCCCGGCGACATTCGCGAGCGGAGCGCCGTTCAAGAACCATTGATAGCTGAGCGGGGCCGCGCCGGTCGCCGCGACAGTGAACGTCACGGAAGCGTTCTCGCTCGTCTGGTAACTCGTGGGCGGCGTGGTGATGACCGGCGCGTTGCCCGCCGGAAGGGCATTGACGACGAGCGGGGCGTTCGAGCTGCTGACGACGCCCGCCGCGTTGGTGACGAGCAGCGAGTAGTTGCCCGCCTGGCCGAGCGTGAGACCGGAGAGCGTGAGACGCGGCGTCTGCGCGCCGCCGATGCTGGCGGAGTTGAGCAGCGGCGTGCCGTTCAAGCGCCATTGATAGGTGAGCGGCATGGAGCCGGTCACCGTGGCGTCGAAGGTCACGGTGCTGCCGGATAATACGGTGCGGCCCGTCGGCTGCCCCGTGACCTGTGGCGCGACGGCGGTGTCGGAAATGAACTCCACATTATCGAGGAAGCCCGCGTCAGAACCGGCGCTGCCCGCCGCATCCTTCACGTACTGCCAGCGCAAGGTTTGCGCGCCCGTCGGAATGGCGAACGTCTGCTGCTGCCAGTCCACCTCGCCCGAGATGCGCGCGAGTTCCGTGGCCCCGCGCAGGAAGAGGAAGGAGTCGCTGTTCGTCTGCGAGGAAACTTTCCACGCGAATTTAATCGTGCCGGGTCCGGTCACGTTCGCTTCGAGCAAGGTGTTCTCGCTGTTGGCAATCACGCCGCTGCGCGCCGCGCTCCAGACGGTGAGTGTGCCCGCACCTTGCAGGCTGCTCGCGGTGCCGGCGGCGTTGCTGACGATCACCGAGTAGATGCCTTGATCCGCAACCTGCGCGCTGAGGATGGTGAGATTGGAAGTGGTGACGCCGCTGTATTTCGCGCCATCAATCAAGTTCGAGCCGTCGCGCATCCACTGGTAGGTGAGCGGGGCCTGGCCGAGCGCGCCGACGTTGAAGACCGCGTTCGATCCGGCGACGACGTAACGATCCACTGGCGCGTTGGTGATGACGGGCGCGGTGATGACGGTGAGCGAGGCCGGCGCGCTGAGCGTCGCGCCCGCGCTGTTTGTGACGAGCACGGAATAATTTCCCGCCACGGCCGCCGCCGCGCCGCTGAGCGTGAGGTTGGTGGTCGTGGCACCGGCGATGCCGGTGCCGTTGGTGAGCGGCATGCCGTTGAGCTGCCATTGGTAACTGAGCGGTGTGGAGCCGCCGGCCAGGGCGTTGAAACTGACGCCCGCGGGCACGACCACGGTGCGGGGGGCCGGTTGGATGGCAAAGAAGGGCGCGGTCGGCGTGCTGTTCGGCACGTAACGCACCTGGTCCACCCAGCCCATGTCGAGGCCGGCCTTGCCACTGGCGTTTTTCACGTAACGGAAATCCACGATCTGGTTCGCACCGCTCGGGATGGTCCAACTGCGGAAAGTCCAGTCCACTTCGCCGGAGATGTCCTCCTGCGCGGAGCCGTTGATGTAGAAGCGCAGCCGGTCGGAGCCGGCGCCTTGCGAGGAAACTTTCCACCAGAAATAGAAGGTGCCGGGTCCGGTCAGCGTGGTGGCGAGCGTGGTGGTGACGCCGTCCCCGATGATGCCGGTGCGGGCGGAGTCGGTGCCGTCGTGCGAAGTGGCGACCTGACCGACCCACGGCGCGGCTCCGGCGGGCGAGGTGGTGGTGGTCCAGGTGAGGTTCGGGGTGTCGAGCGCCTCGGCGATCGGGACGAGGAGGTTCACTAGCAAGGAGGCGTTCGAGCTGGTGGCGCTGCCCGCCACATTCGTGACGAAGACGGAGTAGAGGCCATTGTTGATGGGCTGCACGTTGGGAACGGTGAGCGTGGCGGCGTTCGCGCCGGGGAGGGGCGCGTTGTTGAACAGCCATTGATAATAAATGGGCGGGGTGCCGCTCACGCCCACGGTGAAGAGGGCGTTCGTGCCCTGGTCGGTGATCTGGTTCGTGGGCTGCGCGGTGATGGCGACGGCTTGCGGGATGAAGCGAATTTCGTCCACCCAGCCGCGATCCTCGAGCAGGGAACCGCTGGAGTTTTTCGCGTAGCTCCAGAGCAAGGTCTGCACGTTGGGCCCGAGGGTGTAAATTTTTTCCTGCCAGTCCACGTCACCCGTGATGCCGGTCTGCTCGATGGCGTTGATGAAGAAGCGCAGGCGGTCGCCGGATTCGGAGGAAACTTTCCACCAGAAGCGCAGCGTGCCGGGGCCGTTGATGATGGTTTGGAACGATGACGTCTGGCCGTGCGTGATCGGCCCGCTGCGACCGGCGTCCACACCGTCGTGCGAGACGAGCGCCTGGCCCACCCAGTTCGCGTTGCCACTCGACGTGATGTTGAACGGGGTGTCGAGCGCCTCGGGCAGCGGCAGCAGCGGCGTGACGGTGAGCGGCGCGTTCGAACTGACCAGCGCGCCCGACGCGGTGGTGATGACGACGGAATAGTTGCCCGCCTGCGAAGGCTGCACGTTGGAAAGCGTGAGCGTGGGCGTGCTGGTGCCGCGACTGACCGAACTCTCGACGAGCGGCGCGTTGTTCAAACGCCATTGATAGGTGAACGGAGCCTGGCCCGCGACCGCCACGCTGAAGGTCGCGGTCGCGCCTTGATCCACGGCCTGGGCCACGGGGTGGCTGGTGATGCTCGGCGGCGCGGCCACATAGACGACTTGATCCACCCACGCGCGATCCTGGCCGTTGGTGATCGTTCCGAGGTTTTTGTTGTAGCGCCAGCGGAAGGTGTGCGCGCCGGCCGGCACGCTGAAGGTGCGCGCCTCCCAGCCCACTTCGCCGGAAATGGTGAACTGCGTGCCGCCGTCCATGTAGAAACGCAAACGATCGTTGTCCAGTTCGCTCGATACTTTCCACCAGAAGCTCAACGTGCCGGGGCCGGTCACGGTGGTTTCAAAATAGGATTCACCGTTCGCCGGCACCGTGCCGCTTACGGCCGCGTCTTCGAGATCATGCGTCACTTCCGCCTGGCAGATCCACGGGATCGGGCCGGTCACGAAGGTCAGATTCGTCACGTCCAGCGCCTCGGCCAGCGAACACAGGCCGAGCACGCGCACGGTGCTGCTGCCGAAAGTCGCGGTCAGCGCGGAGGGCGGGGAACCCGCATCCGTCAAGGAGCGCGCGACGGGCGCGTCGCACACGCTGACCGTGGTGTAGGGCTTGCCGTTGACCAGCTTGCCCGCGAGCAACACTTTCACGACCGTGCCGGTGCCGGCGGGGAGCGAGAAGCCGTTGGGCATCGCGACGGTGAGGCCGACCCGGCCCTGCGCCACCTGCTGGTTCGCCACGGTCAGCACCGCCGTCAGCGGCGCGGACGGGAGCAAGGACGCCGAGGCGAAGGCGAGCAAGTTCGTGTCGTAGCACAGGCTGAAAGCCAGCGCGTTCTCGCCGCCGTGCGCGTCGAGGATGACGTAAATCGCGTTGGTCTGCCCGCTCGCCACCGCCGTGTCCGTGAGCCGCACTTCGCGCACGCCGCTGGCCTGCGCGATGTGATAATCCTCGCCCGCGACCGTGATGATGCCGCTGCGGGCCGGGCCGGCGTTGCGCGCGACCACGAAGATGACCGTGCCGGAGCCGTTGCCGGAAGTGCCGTCGAGAATGGAAATCCACGGCGAGTCCGAGACCGCCGTCCAGTTGCAGCCGATGTCAGCGTAGATGTAAATGGCGCCGTCGCCGCCGCTCTCGCCGAAACTTTCGCTGCGCGCCTCGTCCAGATTCGTGACCGCGAAATAACACGGCTTCGGGTCTTGCGTGATGACGAACTCATACCCCGCCACCGCGATGACGCCAACGCGCGCCACGCTGATGGGATTGGCCTCGACGACATAATCCACACGCCCCGTGCTGATCGCGCTCGTTGCGGACAGGATGGAAATCCAAGTGTTCGTGGTGCTCACCGACCACGCGCAAATCGGTCCCGCCGCGACACAGATCGAACCCGTGGACGCCGAGAAGAGATGCGCGCGTGCCGCCGGCTCGATGGACAACGAGCACGCCTGCTGACTGACGGTGAAGGTCTCGCCATTCACACGCACCACGCCGGTGCGCGTCTCCAGGCCAAGGTTCGGCGCGAGCACGTAGCTAAGATTGCTCGAAATGGTTCCGCTCAACGGCGACGTGATGGTGATCCACGAGTTCGTGTTCTGCACGGCCCACGCGCAGCCCGAAGCCGTGCTGATCGTCACCGTACCGGACTCGGGACTCTGCGTGTGCAGAGCCGCCGCGGGGCTGAGGGCCAGCTCGCAGTTCGTACCCCACTGCGAGACGGTAAAGACGCGGTCATCAATCACGATGTTGCCCGAGCGCCGCCCGTTCACGCGATTCTCGCCGATGACGTAGTTCACCGTACCCGTGCCCGTGCCGCTGCCGCCCGAAGTGATGGTGATCCATGAGTTCGTGTTGATCGCGGTCCACGGGCAACTCGCCTTGGGCGTGACTTTGATGGTGCCGCTGCCGCCGGAGCCGTAGCCATGAAAACGGTTGGTCGGTGAAATCGAAAATGTGCAGACCGCCGGCTGCTGGATGACCGTGTAAATTTGATCGCCAATGAAGATGTAACCGCGCCGCTCGGTGAAGAGCGGGTTGGCCGTGAGGGTGTAGTTGAGGACCACTGTGCCAGTGAATTCCGGCCCGTCCACTCTCGGACCCACCGGCGACGGTCCCACCGCCTCGTAACAGGAAACGGGCGCGGAGGTGACGCGACCGACGGGATAGTTTCCGTTCGTGAGCGTGATCCAGTCGTTCGTCGTGATGGGGAGCCAGCGGCATTTCGGTCCCGCCGTGACGGTGACTTTGTTCGCGCCGCCGCCGTAGCCGTGGCTGCGGCTGGTCGGAGAAAGTTCCGTCTGACAATTCACAATGTTCAGGGCCACGGGCGCGGAGATGGCGACATCGCCCGCCGGGTCCGTGAGGCGCGCGCGGATGAGGCGGCTGCCCAGCGTGCTGAAGTTGAACAGTCCCGCCAGTTCGCTGGTGGGCGCGGTGTCGAAGTTTCCATCACCGGTGAGATCCCATTCCACTTCGAGGAAGCCCACGGTGTGCTCTGGATCAAACGTTTCCGAGGCATCCAGCAGGACGTCCTCGCCCGGTCCCGCGATCACGGGGCGGACGCGGATGAAGGGTTGCGGAGCCTGGTTGACCGGCACCGACGGCACGATGGTGGTCGTGGCCGAACGCTCATTGCCGAAACGATCATAGACTGTGACGCGGTAGCGGTTCGTCTGGCCCGGCGAATAAAAGGCCGTGGAAAAAGTGCCGCCCGCCGACGTGCCGTTCAGCAACATCTCCTCAGCCATCACGAAATCCGCCGACTGTTCCCACGTCAGCACCGCCGAGTGCAAGGCCTGGTCGTCCGTGGCGGTGAATTCAATGTCGAGCAGCCCGCCGAAGGGCGCGCGCGGCCCGGAGGTCGTGACGCTCACATTCGGCGGCACCGTATCCGTGGCGAGTCGGCCCGGATTGAAGAACGCATTCACGCTCAAGTTCAACGCCGAGGCGTAGGAGAGCGTGCAGTAATTGTAGAGATACAACTCAGGATGAAATACGCCGCGGATACCCCGGAATCCGAAGCCCATCAGGTTGCCATTGAAGTTTTCGTCGTTCCGAAAATCATGCGGCAGACCAAACGCCGAGCCGATGCTCCGCAAGCCCGAGCCGATCACCGAGGAACTGATGCCTGAAATCGTGATGCCCTCAAACCACGGGAAAGAAACATCCTGCACCATCGGATACGGCCCCAACTCCGGCACCGTGCGCCCGTCGTAAAGCAGCGCGTTCGTCTGGTACTTCGTCTGATACAGCGCAAGTTTTTCGCTGCTGCTGATCGCCCATCCCGAGTTAATCGGCGAGGTGTTCGTGTGGACGCCGATTTCAAAGCTGCCGCCCATCGTGCCGTCGGGATTCTGCACATGCACTTCCGGGATCAGCCACCAAAGCTGGCCTGGCGCTCCGACCGGCAATCCCGCGCCGCGGGCCGCATCCAATACGCGCTGGCCGTAAATGTCTCCGCGCAAAAAGCTGTCCGACTGCGGTACGGTGAGCACATGAATCACCGGCGTCACGCCATCCGCCTCCGTCTCCAGCGTGAAGGACCGGCGTCCGAAACCATTGTTCGCCATCTGCGCCGCAAAAAATTCCTGATACTGCCGCACCAACCCGCGCAACGTCGCCGTCGCGTGTGCCTGCGGCGTGCGATTGAACGGCACGATGTAAGCCACACGCAGCAAGGCGTTGCTCGTCAGCGGCGCCACGCTCAATGTCACGCTCTGCGTCGCCGCGACGAAATTATCTCCGTCATTCGGCGTGAACGTCACCCGCAGCACCTGTCCGTTGCCCACCGGCAACACCGTGCCTGACGGCGGCGAGTACCTGAAGGTGCCCAACACATTGGCCGACGCGTTCAACTGCAACGCTCCCAACGGCGTGCCAAATAACACCGGCGCCGGCTGCGCCCAGGTGAGGCGCGGCAACGTCCGCCCACCAATGGTCACGTTGATCTCCACCGTCTGCGTGACCGTGAAATAATTTGCCCCGTCCGCCGGCGTGAACACCGTGGACAAAATCTGCCCGCTCCCCGCGCTCAACACCGTCCCGGCCGCCGGCACATAAACAAACGAACCCGGCACCGCCACCGTCGCGTTCAACTGCACGCCACCCAAAACCGAACCCTGCTCCACCGACGCCGGCGTGGGCCAGCTCACATTCGGCTGCGCCTTCGTCACGTTCAACACCACTTGCTGGGTGACACCCGCAAAATTCGCCACGTCATTCGGCGTGAACACCACCCGCAACACCTGCCCCGTTCCCGCGTTCAATACCGTGCCCAGCGTCGGGTTGTAGGCCAGCGACCCCGCGACGTTCGCCGAGGCGTTCAACTGCGCCCCCGACAACGCCGTGCCATAAGCCACGTCCGCCGGCTGCAACCACGTCACCACCGCCGGTGCCTGCAAAACGTGCAGTCTCACTGTTTGCGTCACGCTCGAAAAATTGACCGTGTCCACCGGCGTGAACACCACCCGCAAGACCTGGTTCGATCCTGCGGCGAGCAGCGTGCCGGCGGGCGGATCATACGCCAGCGTCCCGGCCGCATTCGCCTGCGCGTTCAACTGCAAACCGCCCAGCGTGGTGCCATAAACAATTGGCGCGGGCGGCGGCCACGACACCACCGAGCCACTCACTCGCATCCACAGCGGACCCGTGGCGGGCGCCGAGAGTGGCACGCTCGTGCGCGGCGCGGCCGACGCCTGGTCCGCGCCAATGTCCTTGCCCGAGAGCGGACGTGCGTGGCCTTCAAAATCCGCCGTCACAAAATCAAACCCGCCCGCCGCCCGCCCCAGCGCCGGACTCGCCACGCTCGGACGATAAATTCCATCCACTCCGTTCGTGACCAGCAACGCGTTCACCGGCAGCACGCCCGGATTGGTGATGCCCAGCGTGGTGCTGGCAAACAAGTTCGAGGTCCAGGTGAAGTTCTCCGGTCCCAGCCGCAAGTCCACGATCCGGCCCGTGGTCTGAAGCACGATGTTGTTCGCCACCGTGGAATCCTTGGGCGGCAGCGAAGTGGGCAGACCGCCCACGGTACCGGACAAGCCGATCACGAAGGTGTTGTTGCAATTCACGAAGGTGTTGAAGGCGACGGTGGCGTTGCTGACCTGGGAATAGCCGTTGAGGGGTGAGTTTGGAAGCCCCTGCATGATTGCGAGCGGCGCGCGCGACGACGAGCCGCGCAGGGTCTCGAAGTAGTTGTTAAACACGCGGTGGTTCTCCCCCACAATCCGCACGCCGCCGGTGTTGGTCTGGAGATTGCCAAAGAAATAGTTGCCCTCGACGGTGCTGTTGTTGCCGTGCCGGAGGGTGAGCGCGCCTTCGCATTCCCAGAAGGTGTTGCGGCGATAAATGTTTTCGCAGGACTTGCTGGAGATGATTTCCACGTCGCCGTTGCACCGCTCGAAGAAGTTGTCCTCGACCGTGGTGCGCGAAATGTTCATCGAGTAATCCGAGGTGCCGACGCGGATGGTTTCGCCGCCGTTCGACGCGGCGGTGAGCAGTGGGCGCGGGCCGAAATAATTGCGCGTGATGACGTGGTAGTTCGGGTTGTTCGGATCGGGCAGCTCGCTGACCCAGACGATGAGCGTGGTGCCGACGTTGGCCTTGCCGCGGAAATGGCAGCTCTCGACGCGGTTGCTCGCGCCGTAGATCGAGACCCACTTGGTGTCATTGGTGGGGTTCGGCGGATTGTATCCAATGACCGCGCAGTTGATCAGTTTCGAGTTGGAAGCCACCGAGGAGGAGCTGTCGCGGAAGGCGATGACGTCGCCGCTGGTGCGGTAGCCGTTGGTGAAGATGAGTCCATCCACGACGAGATGCTCCCCCGCCATCCGCAGGCGCGACTGGCCGGTGAGATGCACGCGCCCCAGCGTCTGCGCGCGGAGCGTGACGGGCTGGGCTGCGGTGCCGTAGGAGGCGAAGAGAATGTCAGCGTCGGGCCACACGCCATCCTGCATGACGATGACGTCGCCGGGTTGGGCGGCGAGCGCGGCGGCGGTGATGCCGGCGGCGTTCGTGACGACCACTTCCGCGCCGGGGGCCAGAGTCGTGAGACCAACGGCACCCATCAGCAGTGCCGTCGCCAGGCGGCACTGCCTTCCCATTCTCACCAAAGTTTTTTCTAACACGTAGTTCATCATGTCGGCGGGAAAAACTCAGACCTTCAGTGCGATCACGAATTCCGTGAGTCCGGTGGACACGCCCGTGTCGGTGAAGGTGATGGTGCCGGTGGGGTCTGCGGTGAAATTGCTCCCGGCTCCGTTCTTGGTCACGGTGTAGAGACGGCCCGGTTCGAGATCGCCGACCGTGTAGATGATGCTCGAAGTGGCGCTGCCCGCCTGCACGAGCCAGCGTTTGCTGAAGTCGCCGGTGACGTTCCAGACCGTGGGCGTGACGAGCACGGAGCCGGCGTTCGGGCGCACCTTGAAGGCACGGGTGCGGACGAAGGAAGTTTTCGCGATGTCCACCGTGGAGAGAATGAGCGACGAGCCGGTGGGCGAGGCGACGGTGGCGATGCCGGGTTCCTCCGGGTCGAAAATTTTCCCGGACGTGTCCTCGAAATTTGCGGTGCTGTAGTTGTCCACCTGGATGGGCAGCGCGGCCTGGTTGCGGATAATTGTGGAGGTCAGAATGTTCGGCAGGCCCTGCATCCGCAGCGTGACGCCGGTGGGAACGGAGTTGCTCTCGAAGATGTTGCGCTGGCCGTTGACGAAGTAGATGAGGTTCGCGTTCCGCTCGAAGATGTTTTGCGAGAACGTGTTGTCGTCGGCGCTGGTAGAGAAGATGCCGTGGCCCCGGTTGTCGTGGATCCAGTTGTTGCGGAAGACGTTGCGTTTGGGCTTGCCGTTATCGCCGGGCGCAGGCGCGTCCACGCCTTTGTAGAGATAGATGCCGAAGCTGTCGCAGTCGGCGAACTCGTTGTTCTGGATGGTGTTGTCCGCCGGGCCGACGGAGAGACGGATGCCGGCGGTGGTATTTTCCAGACAGACGTTGTTGCGGACGATGGTGCGGTAGTTGTCGAAGAGTGCGATGCCCGCGTCGCCATTGCGGAAGCTCCGGTTGCCCTCGATGAGCGAGTCGTTGCAGTAACGGTGGAGCATGATGCCGTTGTGGCCGTTGTTCCAGGTGATGTTGTTGCGGATGATGGCGTGATCGCAGCGTTGCGAGGCGATGATGCCGTGCCAGCCGTTGTGATGGACGTTGTTGCGCTCGATGAGCAGGTAATCCGAGTCGTCGTGCGGGTCGAAGCCGTAGCCGACATTGTGATCCACCTCGTTGTCGGCCATGTGCTGGCCGTAGGACCCGAACGAGTAGTGGCCGAAATACATGTGGTGCAGACGGCTGCGGAATACGTTGCCGTACACGTTCACGAGTGAATAAAGGTTTGTGAGCGCGCCGTAAGGACGGTCGGCGGGATTTTTCTCTTCGAGCACTTTCCATACGAGTCCGTAGGCTTCGGCGTTGTGCGAGCCGAGGTAGCCCACGTCGCTGTCAATGATGTCCATGCGGGACTCGAACGGCGTCACGCCATTCGTGCCGAGCACCGAGCGGATGCGGACGAAGGAGCGTTTATAGACGTTGTATTCGGTGTCGGGTCCGTTCACCGCGTCGTCCCACGAAGTGATCTTGGTGCTGCGAATGTCGAGCGTGCCCCAGTCGGCGCTGAGGAAGATGATGTCGTTGATCGGGCTGCCGGTGTTGTTGCTTTGGAGGCGCAATTCGTCCACGTCGCCGCCGAGCTTGGTGCCGTAGAGGACGAGGCGCGCGCCTTCCTCGACGACGAGTTCCGCGCGCAAATGCCAGACGCCGGGCGCGACCTGGGCCAGCGGCGCTTTCGGCACAGCGGCCTTGATGTCGCTGAGCTGGGCGGAGCCGGGTCCCGTGACGTAAATTCGCGGGGTCTTGATGTGAAGCGGATCGCTCGTGCCGGCGGACCAGCGGATGGAGACCGCAGAGGCCGTGTGGGCGAGGAGAAGCACGACGAAAAGCTGAAAAGCTGAAAAGCTGAAAAGCCGAAACCGGAAACAGTTCGTGCGCTGGGTGTTGTTCATTTCAGCTTTTCAGAATTTCAGTGTCTCAGCTTTTTGTTTTTGCAGAGCAAGCCCGCCGCAGCTCGGCGCTGCGGCGGGCCGTCCGTTCAGTTCCAATTACATTTTGACTAGGTCTTTGCGTCCGTTGCTGTGGCCGTTGCCATTCCCGTTGCCATTCCCGTTGCCGTTCGTCGGGCGTCCGCCGTTTTTGGCGATGGGCGCGGGGCGGTTGCCAAGCTGGGGCGAGGACTGGAGGGCGTCTTCGCCGATGGCCTTCTTGGTCTTGCGGGACTGGAGAAGTTTCTTCACCAGTTTGTCCTGACCGCGCAGGTCCACGAGGATCGGGCGCTTGCCGGATTCCACGACCTTCTGCACGAGTTCCTCACCATTGCGCGTCAGCAACAGGATGTCCGAATGCTCGACCAACTGCTCGAGCGTCGGCACGAGGCGGCTGGAGAGATGCGGAATGCGGGTCTCGATGTATTCCTTGTTCGCGCCGGTGAGCAGGGACTCATGGATGCCAGGATCGTGAATCTTCACGTCGTAGCCCTTGCCGATCAAATGCTCGGCGATGAAGACAATCGGGCTTTCGCGCAAATCATCCGTGCCGGACTTGAAGGCCAGGCCGTTCAAACCAATGCGGCGCGAGCCGTGGCTGGGCACCAGGTCGAGCACGCGTTTGAGGTGTGCTTCGTTGCTCGCCAGCGTGCCGCGGAAGAGCGGCAAATCCACGCCGTGGTCGCCCGCCACCTGGCAGAGCATCCGCAAATCCTTCGGCAAGCAGGAGCCGCCGAAAGGCAGACCGGGGCGCATGTAGGCCGGGGAGATGTTCAACTTGGTGTCCTTGACGAACTGCGCCATGAGCGAGTGGCCGTCAATGGACATGGCGGTGCAGAGCGCGCCGACTTCGTTCGCGAACGCGACCTTGAGCGCGTGGAAGGCGTTGCAGACGGCCTTCAACATTTCGGCTTCGCGGAGCGGCACCCACTGCACGCTGCCGGTGATGTGGCCGAAGAGTTCTTCGACGACTTCGGCGTTGTTGTCGGGTTTGCCGCTGGCGCTGCCGACGAGGGTGAACGGCGGGTCATAATAATCCGCGATAGCCGAGCTTTCGCGCAGGAATTCCGGCACCACGATCAGGTTGCTGTCCGCGAAGAGGGCGGCGGGCGGCGTGTTCGGGTTGAGCAGCGGGAGCACCACGCTCTCGGCGGTGCCGGCGGGAACAGTGCTGCGCATGATGACGACGTGGCGGTCCATCTTGGCGCGCATGGCGCGGCCAATGAACTCGATGGTGGCGCGCAAGGCCGTGAGGTCCATCTGGCCGTCCGAGCCGGTGGGCGTGCCGACGCAGACGATGGAGGCGTCCGTCTCGAGGACGGCTTTGCGACCATCGGTGGTGGCGGTGATGCGGCGGGTGCGATGACCTTCCGCGATGAGTTCGTCGAGTCCTGTCTCCACCACGGTGGCGCGGCCGGCGGCCAGCTTTTCCACTTTGGAGGCGACGACGTCCACGCCCACGACTTCGTGGCCATCCTTCGCCAAACAGGCGGCGGTGACGCACCCGACATATCCGAGACCGAAGATGCTTACTTTCATAGTGTCTGCTTTCTGATTTCTGGTGTTGTTGTTTTTGGAACTGCTGTGTTTTGGAACGGACTGTTGTTTTCGAGTTTTAGAGTTTCGTGACAGAAGGCTCGGTGCTGCTGCTGGGACGGGAAATGGTGGCGGTGCCATTTTTGGTGGCGTTGGTTTTCTTGGCGACGGCTTCGGACTCCGCGCCTTTACGAATGCCGACGAGGACGGAGAGTCCGAGTTGCACCGGCGGGTTTTCGTCATCAAGGGCGATGCGGATGGGGACCATCGCGCTGTTCCGCATGAAGGCGTGCAGCGTCGTGGGCACGAGGCTAGGAGCCATCTGCTTGTCGGTCATCAGGCCGATGCTTTCGACGCGACCGGTCAGTTTGCGATCCGGTGAGGAGTCGAAGGAAATGTCCACGGGGCTGCCGGTTTGAATCTTGTGCAGGTCGCGCTCATCGGCCCACGCCTCGACCCAGGCTTTGCCAATCCACACGGAGAGAATCGGCTCACCGACTTTGGCGGAGCCGCCGATGTTGACGATGCGTTCGACGACGCGGCCGTCTTCGGGGGCGGTGACGATGGCGGATTCGATGTCGGCTTCGGCGATGTCCACCTTGGCTTGGGCGACGGCGATTTGCACTTCCATGACGCCGAGGCGGTTTTCGCGGATTTGCAGTCCTTCGAGTTCGTTCTTGGCGCGTTCGTGATTGGTCTCGGCAACTTCGAGCGAGGTGCCGGCGGAATTCACGTAGGCGAGGGAGCGGTCGCGGTCGCCGGTGATCTTGTCGAGTTCGGCGACGGCGGCGGCCCCGGTCTTCACGAGGGCGGAGACGCGGTCGTATTGTTTCTCCAAGCGGGTGAGGCTGCTGTTCTGGGCGGCGACTTCGCTGGTGGCCTTTTTGATGGCGAGTTTGCTGCGGTCAATCTCGAAGGTCAGGCGGCGGCGGGCCTGGGCGATGCTAAGTTTTTCGTTTTCGAGTTCAAGCTTGGCGGACTTCAGATCACCCCGCGCCCGCTCCAGCGCCGCGCGCAAGTGACTGTCTTCCATCCGCAAAAGGATCTGGCCTTTGGTCACGATCTGGCCGGGCGCGACTTCGATGCTCTTGATGCGCCCGTCAATGCGCGCCCCGAGCTTGGTGACCGCACCGCGCACAGACGCTTCGCGCAGGACGATGTTTTTGTAACGGTAGTTCGCCCACGGAATCGCGATGGCAATGGCCGCGATCGTCAGAATCAGCACGAGGCAGATGACGACGGTGCGCGCGACCGGCGCTTTGGTTTTGGGTTGGGCGTCAGGGGTGGTGCTCATGATGAATGTTCAGCGTTCGGGAGTCGCGGCCAGGGAGTTTTGAGAAACAGGTTTCGCGGCGAATTGTTTGCCGAAGAAATTGAAGAAGGGCTTGCGGGCCTGGGAATCGGACTTCGGCTCCGTTTGCTGCTTGGCTGGCGTCGAGCGCATGAACAGCCGCGTGTCGCGGAAAATCGGGAGGAAGCCGAGCGCCAGCCCGACCGTGATCATCACGCACGCGCAAGAAAAGGCGTAGAGGTAGTGAGCGAAGCCGGTGCGCAATTTGTAGAACGCCGAGCCTTGCGTCGTGTTCAGCGTCCGCTTGCCGCGGTTCATCCAGTTCTGTTTGGCCGGGTGGAAAATGACCCACAACTTCGTCAGCGCCGTGACCCAGTCCGCGATTACTTGCAGCGGAATGTAGTAGGCCGAGAAGCGCCGTCCGTGCCGCCAAGAAATCGACGCGTGCGCGATGCGCGAGGAAAACACCCAGAGCAAATAGGCCGCCGCCATGTCCCAGCGGCCCGTCACGCAGGTGAAAATCGCCACGGACGGGCCGAACAAGATGGTCAGCATCGTGAGCCGCTGATCAATGAGGCAATACCACGGGAACCAGCCGAGCTTCTTCGGCCCGAGCATCATCGCGCGCCAGCCGTGGCGCACGCTGTTGCCGGACCAGCGGCGGGTGTTCGCCAGTGCACGATGCACCGCAGAACCGGAGACGACTTCAAATGTAGAGACCATCGCGTCTGGCACGTAGAGCATTCGATGGCCATTCTTTGCCAGCCAGAACCAGGTGCTCTTGTCGTCGCCGCTCAACATTTCAAAGGAACCCCAGAGCCAATGATGAATGACATCGTGCTCAACCTGGGCGCGGAAGCTCGGGTCAATAACCACCGCCGCGCGGAAAACAGAAAAACGCCCCGTAAGGCAGAGCAGTTTGCCGGAGAGCGAAATCGAGCACATGGACCGATGGCGCAGACCAAAGCGCAGCGAAGTCCATTCCGCGATCCAAGCATCGCCTTTCACCGTGCCATCTTCATTCGTCGTAATGGCTGAGACGGTGGGTTTGAGGCGGAAAATCGGCAGCACTCTGTCGAGCAAGCCGGGCTGAAACATCGTGTCGCCATCGAGAATGATGACCACGCCGTCTTCGCGCAGACCGAGCTTGGAGATTTCTTCCATGCCGAGACCGAGCGCCAGGCGCTTGCCCTTGTCGCCACGCCCGATGATGAGTCTCGGCGGCCATTGGGCCGGGTCGGCGGGGGTTAATTCTGCGCTGCACTCGGCATGAATGGCGCGGATCGTTGCGTCATCCTCGTCGCAGCCACCGATGCAAATCAGCGTGGGTGGTTTAACCAAACCTTGCAGCGTGCTGAGTTCGCGGAAAATGGAACCGAAGACGGCACGGGTGATCCAAGGCTTCTCGTGATAAGTCGTCGCGAGCACGGTCACTTCCGGTACCGGACCCATCTCGGCGACCGCGCGCTCGGCATCACGGCGCAGGCGGGGAAATACCCAGTAGCGATAGATGATGGCCCGCACGTTCTGAAGGAGAAACCAGCTCCAGCGCCAGAAGGCGATGCCGCCCACAGTCAGGAGGACTTCGAGGCGGTGCGTGGCCCAAGTGTTCACGCCGCCCACGATGCGCAAAAGCACGACCGCCATCGCAATGAGGGCGATGGTGACAACCAATTGGCGCTGCCATCCCGCTCCTCGGCGGCATTGCAGCGCATCATCGGTCAACAAGGCCTGTCCTGCTGATTCAGGAACGGCGCTTTGTGCGTTTCCAAGCATTACTTCTGAAACTTTCTGATTTGGACCGGCGGAAGAAGCTCGCTGCGAATTTTCACAAGCTTCGTGCGTGTTAATCGGTTCGATCCGGGCATTAGTTGAGCATCACCTGTATTTTGCGGGAAACTTCTTCCTCCCTCTCGGTGAACCAACGTACACAGATCTTTAACGGCGGACTTCCGAACCGTGAATCTGGGTAAAGTGCGAACGAAAGCCTGCGCCTTAGTGCGAACCCAAAAAATACGCTGTCTTGCGTAATCTCAAACTGAGGCAGACGAGTCTCGAAAAAAGACGGTACAGGGGGCGCATAAAGTGAACGGTCGGAATGGTGGCAAACAAGGCCGCGCTCCGCAAAAACTCAATACGCCCCGACATTCACAATACCCTTGGTGATGGCAAATCTCACGAGTTCCGTGGCCTTGTGGACGCCCAGCTTCTTCATGATGCGCTGACGGTGCTTCTCGACCGTGCGAACACTGATTTGCAGGGTGTCCGCCGCCTCTTTATTCGCCGCGCCTTCCACGATCAGGTGCAGCACCTGGCGCTCACGCTCGGAAATGCGCTTGGTCACGTTCTCCTGCGCCCGGCCGCCGCGCTTTACGTAATCCTCGAAAAACATCTGCGCCACATCCGCCGAGAAGAAAGTTTCACCCTGATGGACGCGTTCGATGGCGGAAACCAGTTCCGCTGCCGAGGCGCTTTTACGAATGCAACCCTTGGCTCCGGCCTGAATCATCTCACCCACCGCGTCGTTTTCCTCGCGCCCGGCGAACATGAGCACCCTGGCCTTCGGGCAGGCCTGTTTGAGCCGACGAGTCGTTTCCAGCCCGTCCAAGCCGGGCATGTTGATGTCCATGAGGATGACATCGGGCAAAAGTTTCTTGGCCTTGGCCAGCGCGTCTTCTCCTCCTGCCGCCACGCCCACGACTTCGAATTGCGTAAAAGGACGCAGGCAGGAGCGGACGCCTTCCACCACGACCGGGTGGTCGTCCACCGCCAGCACTTTGATTTTTACTTTCTTCTGATTGCTCATAGAGGTCACATCCAATTTTTCCACGCCGCAGTTGAACCATCTCCATTCGTTCTTCAGTCCTGCGACCAGTCTCGCCCCAGATAGCAGCGGCCATGCCTACTCAGCTTTTCGGTGAAATGCGCGAAATTACGACAAGAGCAGCTGGCTAAAAATTACCGAGCGGGAGGCCGACTGCCCAATTTTGGGCGAGACACTCATTGCGTAAGAAAACCTATGGCAACGCGGGCAGAAATGGAAAGGACGATTTCGGGGAAAGAATTGTCGCTGTGCCGCCTCGTAGTGCTCTGGGTCGCCGCAAAAAAGATGGCCATGTTTCTAACGGAAGGACATTGGAAAAACTTTCGAAACCTCGTGGAAAGTCTTTTGATAATTGTGATTCCCTCAATTTTCGTTTGCTGTCGGGCGACAAGTTATGCCTGAACTGCGGGAGAAATTTTATTTCAGGCTTTTACGATCCAAGCCGTCTCAAACCACGCCCAAGACCCAAGCGGGAGCATTGAATGCCTGGCGGACTACGCACCGGAATTCGCCGGGCTGATTCTGTATTCTACGCCAACACGAATAGCGTGCAGCTACCCTATTTCTTATCGCGCAAAATTACGTATGGTTCCACCCGCTATGGGTTCGCGATTCTTCGCAGCCACCCGGTATTCGAGGACTACGCTTTTGTGCGGTTAAATTGTCCTGTCCACGGCCCGGCGACTTTGGTCTCGTGAAAACTCCGACCTCATCAAAAACAATCGTTAAGCTCAGCCCACCGGCAGGCGGAAACGCCGGGGCCGGACAAAACTCGAAAGTTGCGACCGGCACCATTAGGCTCCCCGCCACGATGGATTCGCCGACGAAAGAAACGCTCCAGCCGCGCCGACCCGAAGTACGCCGTGCCCCGCGCCGCCGGTGGCTGCCCTACGCAGGAGCACTGCTCCTGCTCGCGCTTATCGTGGGTGGCTTGTGGCCGAAGCCCTTGCCCGTCGAGACGGTGCAAGTGGTGAGCGGCAGCCTGCGCGCGACGGTGAACGAGGAGGGCAAGACGCGCATCAAGCAACGCTACGTCGTGTCCGCGCCGGTCGCAGGACAGTTGCGGCGCATTCCGTTCAAGGCCGGCGCGGAAATCATCGCAGGTGAAACTGTCGTCGCGGTCATTGATCCGCTCTCGCCCGTGTTGCTCGATGCCCGCACCCGTGCCCTGGCCGAGGCCAGGCGCGACACCGCCTTCGCGAATGTCGAACGCGCCCGCGCCGCGCAGAAATTTGCCGCCAGCGAATTGAAACGCTTTGACACTTTGTTCGCTGAGAAAACTGTTTCCATCCAGGAACTCGAACAGGGCCAGTTGCGCGAGACGACCGCCGCCAAGGAACTCACCGCCGCCCAAGCCGCGCTGCGTCAAGTGGAGGCCGAACTCGCCGAGTTCGGAGCGCCCTCGACCAGTGCCGCGCGCCCGCCCACCGAAGTCAAAGCGCCCACCGGCGGGCGCGTGCTGCGCGTCCTTGAGGAAAGTTCGCGCGTCGTGACCGCCGGATTGCCGCTGGTGGAAATCGGCAATCCCGCCGACCTCGAAGTGGTGATTGAAGTCCTGTCGCGCGACGGCTCGGCCATCCGGCCTGGCACGCGCGTGGAGTTGGAACAGTGGGGCGGCGTGAAGCCATTGCAGGCACGCGTGCGATTGGTCGAACCGGCCGCGTTCACGAAAGTCTCCGCGCTTGGTGTCGAGGAGCAGCGTGTAAACGTCATCGCGGACATCGTCACGCCGCTCGAACAGCGAGCGGGCGTGGGCGACAATTTCCGCGTCGAGGCCCGCATCGTCACTTGGGAGGCGGACAAGGTTTTGAAGGTCGCGTCGGGCGCGGTCTTCCGCCGGGGTGAACAGCACGCGGTGTTTGCGATCCGCAACGGGCGCGCGGCGTTTCAGGCTGTGACCACCGGACGTACCTCCGGCACTGAAACGGAAATCACGAACGGCCTGAGCGAAGGCGACGCGGTGATCATTTATCCCGGCGACCGCATCAACGACGGCGACCGCGTGAAGCCGCTGAAGATTGGCGCGCGTTGATTTCGGAGCGCGGACTCGGCGGTTAATCCTGTCCGGCACAGGAATGGCTGGGCGCACGCGTCACACCCATGCGATCTTTCTGTCACCGGATCGTCACTGGTA